>NZ_CP034444.1:3971666-4343333 GCF_003952385.1 Mesorhizobium sp. M1D.F.Ca.ET.043.01.1.1 | reverse complement strand
CGTGGCATTTGAGGCGCCTCTTCGGGGCGTGGAGGGTGATGCGACCGTCTATCGCATTATGCGCGGCTAGCCGCGATTAGCGCGCCAACTCCCTTCGCAATGCCTGGAACCTGAGCCCGTGACGTCCGCCTGGCGAGCGCAGTCAATTCGATTGCGCCCTCGAAGCACCGCCTTCCGCTTGTTCGCAACGAACCCATCACGGCTCGCCGTCGGCCGAATATTGCATGATTCGATTGCCTGAGCCGATTGGTGCTACACTGGCAACCCGGTCAACGCCGCAGAGCCCTGTTCAAGATTATGACCAGAGTAACCGCTCTACCTGACCAGATCGATTTTGACGTGGCCGCCGATGAGACCTTGCTCGAGGCGGCTCTCAGATCGGGTGTGCCGTTCGCGCATGCCTGCGGCGGCCGTGCGAAATGCTCGACCTGCCGCGTCTGGGTGCTCGACGGCCTGAAGGCCTGCCCGGACCGGAATTCCGCCGAGGCTTCGATGGCGGAGCGCTTGCGATTGGCGGATGAGGTTCGGCTGGCCTGCCAGCTCAGGCCGGAAGGCGAGCTTCGCGTCCGACGCCTGGTGCTGGACGAAACCGACATGATGATCACCAGCCAGCTTGGCGGTTCCGCCGCGACGCGTTGCGGCGAAGCAAAGCATGTTGCGGTCTTCTTCAGCGACATCGTCGATTTCACGGCGCTGTCCGAGCGGCTTTCACCCTACGACGTGATGTATCTGCTCAATCGCTACTTCGCCCAGGTCGGCGACATCATCGAGCAGAATGGTGGTTTCGTCGACAAGCTCATCGGCGATGGGCTCATGGCAATATTCGGCATCGATGGCCAGCCCGACGCCCCGCTCCGCGCCGTGAACGCCGCGCTTCAGACCCTCGCCACAGTCGATCGTCTGAAGCCGTTCTTCGCCTCGATGTATGGCATCGATTTCGATATTCGGATCGGCCTCAACTATGGCGAAGCCGTCATCGGCACATTGGGTCTGGCCGGACACGAACGTCTGACGGCAGTCGGCGACGTGGTGAATCTGGCCAGCCGGATCGAGGCGGCCAACAAGGATGCCGGCACCCGACTGCTGATATCCGAGACCCTGCGCGACCAGATCGCCGACAAGGTCGAAATCGCCGATTTCGTCAGGGTGCGCCTTCGCGGTAGCGCTGAGCGCACGAGCCTGTTCGAAATCGTCGGGTTGAATCCGGAAATCGACGCCGAGCTGAATGCCAAACGGCCTCGCGAAACCATCCGCCAAGGCGGCAGGAGGTGGATCCGCGCTTTTGCCGAAGACGAGCTTCAGCCCCACGAACGCCGGGTTCTCGATTTCGAGAACTACGACATCGTCGTCATCCGCGGATCCGACAGCTATTGCGCCTTTAACAATGCCTGCCCGCATCTTCACCTGCCGCTCTACGAACGCCGAAGTCCCGCTCAGGCCGAAGCGCTGAAGCTCCCGCACACGGAGAGCACGATCACCGCGGATCTTGGCTTGGTCTGCCGCTGGCATCAGAGCTGTTTCGACCTGCTTACCGGCGAAATCAGGGGGTGGGCCAAGTTGGAGCAGGACGGTACCAGGGCGGGCCTGGAATATTTGGGTGACATTTCGAAAAACCGCGCAAAGCTGATCGTCTATCCCTGCCGAAAGCAGGATGGCTTTGTGTGGATCGGGCTCGAGTGAAGCGACCGTCCGTCGCGATCCCGCACCGTGGCCGCTTCGATGGCTCGCAAGGTCGCCGGCGGACTGGCGGCGCTGTCATCCATGCGACCGGTCAATGGTGAACGGCAGTTTGACCATTCACCATTTCACTATTCACCATTCACGGGCATGACACCCCGGCACCAACGAAATCTTAATGTAAATCAAGCGTAATCCCGGCCATTAAAATTGTGCGTATGGGTTGGGGTTGCGCATGCCGGAGTATTCCTCCTTCATCCGGTCGATCCGGGTTCGCTACATTTCGGGATTGCTTGTTTTCGCTTTGGCCTCGGCCGCGATCATGTTCGCGCTCAACCGCGTGAACTCATACCGCCACGAGGTTGATGCCCTCAGCGCCAATTTCGTCATCTTCTCCCGCGACCTTCGCAACGCCACCAATTTCGCCGAGACGACCGGAACAACCTGGCGGGCCGAGACCCGCGTTGCGCTGACCTCCGCCGCGCGCGGCCATTCCGAACGGCTGATGGGCGAGATCGAGATCCTGAACGCGCAGCTCGCGGCGATCAGGCCGCGCCTGTCGAACAACACCCTCAACGCGCTTGAATCCGCTTCGGTGAACGGCGATCTGTTCTGGTCGGCGCGCGACATGGTGCGCAACTTCAACCTGATGTCGGTGGCTCAGAAGGTCGACGAATGGAGCTATCGCGAGATCCGCAACCAGAACGATCTTTTCGCCCAGCCCATGCTGGTGCGCGTGCGCACGGCGCTCGATGACGAGCGGCATCTCGCCGACGCCGCCAACGACCGGCTGCTCTTGTGGGCGAGCGGCCTGCTGTTCGCGGTGCTCGCCATCGCGGCGGTTCTGATCTTCCGGCCGATGGAGAGCGCGATCCGCCGCGCCTTCGCCGAAACCGCCGCATCGCTGTTCAAGGCGGAGGCGGCCGACCGCGCCAAGTCCGAATTCCTCGCCAACATGAGCCACGAGATCCGCACGCCGATGAACGGCGTGCTCGGCATGGCCGAGCTTCTCGCCAAGACCGAGCTGACGCCGCGCCAGAAGACCTTCACCGACGTCATCGTCAAATCCGGCAACGCGCTGCTCACCATCATCAACGACATCCTCGATTTCTCGAAGATCAACGCCGGCCAGCTGACGCTCGACCCTGCCCCCTTCCGCCTGGCCGAAGCCGTCGAGGACGTGGCCACTTTGGTGTCGGCCCGTGTAGCCGAAAAGAACCTCGAGCTGATCGTGCGCGTCGATCCGCGCCTGCCGGCTTTCGTCGTCGGCGACGCCGGGCGCTTCCGCCAGATCGTCACCAACCTGCTCGGCAACGCGGTGAAGTTCACCGAGAAGGGGCATGTGCTGATCGATGTCGGCGGCGATGTCGTCGACGGCGCGGTCCAGCTCAAGGTCCGCGTCGAGGACACCGGCATAGGCATCCCCGCCGAGAAGCTGCAGAGCGTGTTCGAGAAATTCGCCCAGGTCGACGGCTCGTCAACCCGCCGTCACGAAGGCACCGGCCTCGGTCTCGCCATCTCCGCCCGCCTCGTCGACCTGATGGGCGGCAAGATCGGCGTCGAAAGCGAGATCGGCCGCGGCTCGGTGTTCTGGTTCGCCGTGCCGCTGCCGGTACACAAACAGGAGGCGCGCGACGAGATCGTGCCGGTCGACGTGACCGGCGCCCGCGTGCTGGTCATCGACGACAATCCGGTCAATCGCGAGATCCTGCTGGAACAGCTGCGGAGCTGGAGCTTCGATTGCGCGGCGGCCGAAAGCGGCGCCGTCGGCCTCGCCTTCCTCGACCGTGCCTGCCAGCTCGGCGCCTCGGTCGACTGCATCATCCTCGACTACCAGATGCCCGGCATGAACGGCGCCGATGTCGCGAGAGCCATAGCCGCGGACAGCCGTCTCACGTCCATTCCGGTCGTGCTACTCACCTCCGTCGACCAGGTCGATTTCGGCAGGATGGTGATCGACTTCGGCATCGTCGCCCATCTCACCAAGCCGGCGCGTTCGGCGGTGCTGCTCGGCACCGTCATCTCCGCCATCCAGAAGGCGCGTATGCAAGGCGCCAAGGCGCATTTCGTGCGCGAGCCGGTCGTCGCCCAGCCGGCTCCGCCGGCCTTCACCGTCATCCGCGGTCCGACCGTTCCGGTGCCAGTGGCGCCGGAATCGACCGTCGCGCCGAGCGGCCCGATCGATATCCTGATCGCCGAGGACAATGAGGTGAACCAGCTGGTCTTCGGTCAGATCCTCAACGGCCTTGGCCTCAGCTATCGCATCGCCGGCAACGGCCGCACCGCGGTCGAGATGTACCGCTCGCTGCGGCCGCGGCTGGTGCTGATGGACGTCTCCATGCCGGAGCTGAACGGCTACGAGGCGACGCGAGCCATCCGCTCCATCGAGCAGCAGGCCGGCAGCCACACGCCGATCATCGGCGTCACAGCGCACGCGCTGAAGGGCGACCGCGAAAAATGCATCGAGGCCGGCATGGATGACTACCTGCCCAAGCCGGTTTCTCCAGACCGCCTTGGCGCCAAGATCGGCACCTGGCTCAGCGAGACGGTGACGGCGAAGACGGCTTAGACACGGCGAACAACGACGACTTCCAGTCGCCGAGTTCCTTCGCGCGGCGCCGTTCCGCCAGCGTCCCCGAAATAACCTTGCCGCGGCCCCGTTACCGGTTGCGCATGACCACACACGCGCCGCCGACGCTTTGCAGCTTGTTGCAGATGCCGTTGGCCTCGACCCGCGAGTCGGCGCCGATCCTGACCGCATAGATGCCGCGCCGGCCGATCGGCGTGCGCACGCGGCTCACCACCGGATCATGGCTGGCGAGCAGGGCCGGGAACCGGCCACGCACGCGCAGCCACTGGCCGATCGCGGCGGAGCGGCGGAAATTGCCGGCCACCTGGACACCCCACGGTTTGACGTTGATCGAGGCCATGGCGACGGTCTGCGACATGATCACCGGCAGCCGGCGGCAGGCGACCGCGAAGTTCATCTTCGGATCGAGCGGCTGGATGGCGCCGGCATAGGCTGTGTCCGAGAACTTGTCGACCGGTTCGCCCATGATGTCGAAGACATAGCTTTCGGTCTCCATCGGCAGAAAGCCGCCGGAGCTTAGCCAGCGCGACACCCGGCTCTCGCCGGCATTGTAGGCGGCTGCCGCCAGGCCGAGATTGCCGTAGCCCGCCTTCATCTCGGCGAGATATTTCGCTGAAGCCGGGATGGCCTGCTCGATGTCGAAGGGATCGGCAAGCCCGCGCAGCTTGGCGGTGCCCGGCATGAATTGCGCGATGCCTTCGGCACCGACCGGACTGACCGCATTGGGATCGAAGCGGCTTTCCTTCCAGATCAGCCTGGCGAAGAAATCCTCGGGCAGGCGGTTTTGCTCGGCCTGGGTCTCGATCAAGTCGCAGACGCGGGAAATCAGCCGTTTGGCGGCCGATTGCGACTGCGGCGGATCGGCGAACGCCTGGCCTGCAGGGATCAACGCGCAAGTCAGGATCAGTGCCGCCCTGAACAAACGCCGCATGGGCTCATTCCGCGGCGGCTTTGCCGTGTCCGTACCGCTGCTCGATGTAGTCGGCGACCATCTTCTCGAAATCCTGCGCGATCGAGGGTCCGCGCAGCGTAGCCGCCTTCTTGCCGTCGATGAACACCGGCGCCGTCGGCGTCTCGCCAGTGCCGGGCAAGGATATGCCGATATCGGCATGCTTGGATTCGCCCGGGCCGTTGACGATGCAGCCCATCACCGCGACCTTGAGGTTTTCGACGCCCGGATACTTCTCGCGCCACACCGGCATGTTCTTGCGGATGTCGGCCTGGATGCTCTGGGCCAGTTCCTGGAACACGGTGGAGGTCGTGCGGCCGCAGCCGGGGCAGGCGGCGACGATCGGCACGAACTGGCGGAAGCCCATGGTTTGCAACAGTTCCTGCGAGACCTGCACCTCGCGCGTGCGGTCGCCGTTCGGCTCCGGCGTCAGCGAGATGCGGATCGTGTCGCCGATGCCCTGCTGCAGGAGGATGCCCATCGCCGCGGAAGAGGCGACGATGCCCTTGGTGCCCATGCCGGCCTCGGTCAGGCCGAGATGCAGCGCATGGTCGGAGCGGGTCGCAAGCTCGGTATAGACGGCGATCAGGTCCTGCACGCCACTGACCTTGGCCGACAGGATGATCTTGTCGCGGCCAAGTCCGATCTCTTCGGCCATCTCGGCCGACAGAATCGCCGACTGCACGATCGCCTCGCGCGTGACTTCCTGCGCGGTGCGCGGCGAGCCCTGGGCCTGGTTCTCGTCCATCAGCCGTGTCAGGAGTTCCTGGTCGAGCGAGCCCCAGTTGACGCCAATGCGCACCGGCTTGTCGTATCTGATCGCCATCTCGACGATCGCCGCGAACTGGCGGTCCTTCTTCTCCTTGAAGCCGACATTGCCGGGATTGATGCGGTATTTCGCCAGCGCCTCGGCGCAGGCCGGATGATCAGCGAGCAGCTGGTGGCCGATATAGTGGAAATCGCCGACCAGAGGCACGTTGACGCCGAGCCTCGACAGCCTTTCCTGAATGCGCGGCACGGCGGCGGCACTCTCGTCGCGGTCGACGGTGATGCGCACGATCTCCGAGCCGGCGCGATGCAGCGCCGCAACCTGCGCGACCGTCTGGTCGACATCGGCGGTGTCGGTATTGGTCATCGACTGCACGACGACGGGCGCGCCGCCGCCGACCGTCACGCCGCCGACATCGACGCCGACGGATGTCCTGCGCGGGAAAGGAGAAGAAAAATATCCGGTCATGCCGGCCGCCTTTAGCTTGGAGCAGGAAGATGCTCAAGGGTCCGGGCATGAGGTGGAGGAGCAAAGAAGGCTTGTCAATGGCGGGGAGCCGTCGATCGGACAAATCGGCTGCCTGAGCTGCCGCCGAGACCATAAGACCCGGCTTCGGCCTCGAAGGCGCCCAAGCCGCGCCGCCGCTGCCGAAACTGGTCAGAAATCGAAATTAAAAACCTAGGCGCCGGCAGCACAAGAGCCACCGGGGGGATGATTGCGCCGCGAATGGCGCGTATGTTGCCTAGAGGAGCTTCAGTGTGCCGTCGGTTTCGCCTTCAGCTTTTCAATCTCGTCCTTGATTGCCAACTTGCGCCGCTTGAGACTGGCGATCTCGAGGTCGTCTACCGAAGGATGGTTCATCGCGTCGATAAGCTCACGCTCGATGTCGCCGTGCTTCCGCTGCAGCTCATCAAGATGGGATGCAAGAGACATGATTGGTTCTCCCTTTCATGGTTTCCTCGATCGCAGCCGTCGCAGGCACGTCCACCGCAGGTCGCGACTGTGACGGCACGATGACACTTTGCCACCAACCAATCTCGATGTCGAATGCCGTGTGGTAGCATTCCACGACAATGTGAAATGTGATATCAGCGGCGCGCCGGTGACAAGACCGACAGGTCACAAACCCCACCGGCCCCGCCCAAAGGCCCATCCTGGGCGACGCATACGCAGACGGTAGATAATGTCCGAACAGGAACAGGCTGAAATACGCCTAGAATATTCCCGGCTCAAACAGGAACACGCCGATTTCGACGCCGCCATCAATGCGATGATCGCCATGGGTTGCGACCCGCTGCAGATCCAGCGCATGAAGAAGAAGAAGCTGCTGCTGAAGGACCGGCTGATGGCGCTGGAAGACCGCATCATCCCCGATATCATCGCCTAGACCGGCAGCGCTTTCCTTCGCTACGAGATCGAAAGCCGCGCGGCGCGCTCGCGCAGCAGCGCGACCAGTTCGCCTGTCCGCTCTTGCGACGTGTCGATCGGCACCACCAGGCACATTGTCGCCTCGACCTTGCCGGGCGCCGAAAAGACCGGCGCCGCCAGGCATTTGGTGTAGGCGTCGACAAGGCCCGAGGTCACGCAATAGCCGGTGACGCGGGCTCTTCCTATGTCGTCGATGAAGTCGTCGAGCTCGATCTTGCGGCCGTCCGGCAGCACGAGGTCGTCCTCGGACATCATGGCTTCGATCCGACTGCGGTCGAGGCCTGCGAGCAGCAGCCGGCCGGAAGCCGTCCAGGGAAGCGGGATCTGCAGGCCGGTGGCCGAGCTGATGCGGAAAGGTCGCGTTCCGGGGCTCGAATGGACGATCGTGTAGCGGCCGCTCTGCAGCATGCACAGCTCCGAGGTCTCGCCCGTCTCGCGCGACAGCGTGTCGACCTCCTGCCGTCCGCGCCTGAGCAGGTCGTTGCCGCGCATATAGGCCATTCCATAGAGGTAGAGCTTCTTGCCGAAATAGACGCGGTTGCCGTCGCCGGTCATCTCGAGGAGCCCGGCATCGACCAGCTCGCGCACCAGCGTGTAGGTCGTCGAGCGCGGCGCGTTGAGCCCCTTGGCCAGCTCGCCGATGCCGATCGCGCGCTGCGTGGCGTGCAGGAACTCCAGGATATGCAGCACGCGGTTGAGACCCTTTTCACGGGAATTCGCGGGCTTCTCCTCGTCCATGCCGCCGGCCGGCCACTCGGTTAGCGATTCGCCATCTTGCATTGTCGATTCCTGATGCTAGTATCTGTCTTGTACAGGATACACTTGTCCTTTGTAAGAGACAACCGTTTTGTCGCTTACCGGCGCGTGTATCCGCAAGGGGAACACAACACGAAAGGAGGTCGCCGTGAACGACACATCCGGAAGACGTGATTTTCTGAAACTGGGAATGGCGGGACTTGCCACCGCCGGCGCGCTCACCGCGGTCAGCGCCGAGAAGGCCGCGGCGCAGGCCGCGTCCGACAGCGTGCTGCGCACCGCGCTCGATCGCGGTAAGCTGATCGTCGGCACCGGCAGCACCAATGCGCCGTGGCATTTCGAGAACGATGCCGGCGAGCTGGTCGGCATGGACATCACCATGGGCCGCATCCTCGCCAAGGGCCTTTTCGATGATCCGACCAAGGTCGAATTCGTCACCCAGGATCCGGCGCAGCGCATTCCGAATGTGACCACCAACAAGGTCGACATCACCATCCAGTTCATGACCATGAACGCGCAGCGCTCGCAGCTGATTCACTTCTCGCGGCCCTACTATGTCGAAGGCGTCGCCCTGCTGACGCTGCCCGGCTCCGAGAACAAAACCTTCGACAAATTGCTTGCCGGCGGCTCCGCCACGCGCGTCTCGATCCTGCAGAATGTCGACGCCGAAACTTCGGTGCATTACGCCTTGCCGCAGGCGCAGGTGATGCAGATCGACACCCAGGCCAACGTCCTGCAGGCGCTGGAATCCAAGCGCGTCGACGCCGCCGCGGTCGACCTCTCCACCGTGCGCTGGCTCGCCTCGCGCAACCCCGACAAATATTTCGATGCCGGCAAGAGCTGGTATTCGATGCTCTACGGCGCTGCACTTCGCCAAGGCGATCTCGACTGGCTGACTTTCGTCAACCAGACCTTCACCATCGCCATGTTCGGCCATGAGACGGCGCTCTACGACGCCGCCTTCAAGGAATATTTCGGCCAGGAGCCGCCACTCCGCCACCCGGGCTTCCCGGCCGTATGACACAGCTCATCTAATGGTGTCGGCGGAAGGGCGCGGCAAACGTCCTTTCGCCTGTTTCTCCCCGACGGAGGCCAAGCGGCGTCGGATCCCGGATCCGCCACCATGGGCCATTGAGACGGACGCATGGGCTATACGCTCAATTTCAATCTGATCTGGCGGCATTTCGACAAGCTGTGGGGCGGGCTTCTGCTCAGCCTCGAGCTTGCCGTGATCTCGATCGCCATCGGCATCGTCATCGGGCTGGTGCTGGCAGTCTGGTACGTCTCGGCCGGGCGCGTCGTACGCGGCGTCATCGCGACCTATGTCGAATTCATCCGCAACGTGCCGCTGATCCTGCTGGTCTATCTGGTCTTCTACGGCCTGCCTACCATCGTCGACCTCGCCTACAGCGCGCAGACCTCCTTCGTGGCGACACTGGCGCTCTATAGCGGCGCCTATCTGGTCGAGGTTTTCCGCTCCGGCCTCGAGGCCGTGCCTCGCGGCCAGATCGACGCCGGCAAGGCGATCGGGCTCACGCCCTGGCAGCGGCTTATCCATGTGCGTCTGCCGACGATGATGCGCATCACGCTGCCGGCGCTGTCGAACACGTTCATCTCGCTGTTCAAGGACACGTCCGTCGCATCCGTCATCTCGGTGCCCGAGCTGACCTATGGCGCCCAGTGGATCAACTTCAACACCTTCCGCATCGTCGAGGTCTATCTCGTGGTGACGGCGATGTATCTGGTGACCGGCTATGCACTTCTCTTCGCGCTGCGGCTTGTCGAGCGCTGGTACAGGACGGCGCGCTGATGCTTGGCCAGATCGCCTATGCCCTGCCCTTTCTCGCCCAAGGCTTCGCGCTGACGCTCTGGGTGTCTTTGCTGGTCGTGGTGCTGTCGCTGATTGCCGGCGTGATCCTTGGCGTCGGCCTCGTCTACGGCCCGGCGCCGTTGCGCTGGGCGGTGCGCATCTTCAGCGACACCATTCGCGGCATCCCGATCCTGGTGCTGATCTTCTTCGTCTATTACGGTCTGCCGGCGGTCGGCGTGCACTTGCAGTCCTTCTGGGCCGCCGTGCTGGCGCTGACCTTGTTCAAGACCGCCCAGGTCGTCGAATATCTGCGCGGCGCCGTCGCCTCTATCCCGAAGGGCCAGTCCGAGGCGGCGATGGCGATCGGCCTGACCTTCCGCCAGCGCCTCGCCTACGTCATCTTCCCGCAGGCCTTCCGCCGTTTCCTGCCGCCCTGGATCAACGGCGTGACCGACGCGGTGAAAGGCAGCGCGCTGGTCTCGCTGCTCGGCATCACCGATCTCATGCAGGCCATCAACCAGGTCATCGGTCGCACCTATGAGGCGATGCCGCTCTATATCCTCGGCGCCCTCCTCTATTTCTCCGTCAACTACGCGCTCTCGGCGGCCAGCCGGCGGCTGGAGCAGCGCTTTGCCTTCATCCGGGAATAGCACGATGGCCATAAGCTCCAACGACAGCCCAGCACTTCTCGATATAGCCGAGGTCTCAAAATCCTTTGGCTCGGTCGGGGTGCTGGGCTCGGTCAGCCTCAAGGTGGCGAAGGGCGAGGTGGTCACCGTCATCGGGCCGTCCGGCAGCGGCAAGACCACGCTGCTGCGCTGTGTCAACTTCCTTGAAAGCTACGACAGCGGCTCCATCCGCATCGACGGCAAGGAGGTCGGTTTTCGCGACGGCGGCGCACGGCAGCGGCGCAGCGAACGCGACCTGGCCGCCATGCGCGCCGAGACCGGCATGGTCTTCCAGGGCTTCAACCTCTTCCCGCATCTGACGGCGGCCGGCAACATCATGCTCGGCCTCACCAAGGTGCGCGGCAAGAGCAATGCCGAGGCGCGCTCGATCGCCGAACATTGGCTGGGCCGCGTCGGTCTCGCCCACAAGGCCGACAGCCTGCCTGCCGAGCTTTCGGGCGGCCAGCAGCAGCGAGTCGGCATTGCCCGGGCGGTCGCCATGGAACCGAAAATCCTGCTGCTCGACGAGATCACTTCGGCACTCGACCCGGAGCTTGTCGCCGAGGTGCTGGCCGTGGTGAAGAGCCTCGCCGAAGACGGCATGACCATGGTGATGGTGACGCACGAAATGGCGTTTGCCCGCGATGCGTCCAGCCGCATCGTCTTCATGGCCGATGGCGGCGTCAGCGCCGTCGGACCGCCGAAGGAGGTCCTCGCTTCGGAGACGACCAACGAGCGATTGCGTACCTTCCTGGCGCGCTTCCGCGCCTCGCATTTCTGAAATCGGATGATCTTCGCCATTCATCGTCGACAACGGATGGCTGAAGCCATCCTGGGGAGCCTTCTTGCATGACGCCTTACATCCGGCTCGCCGAACTCGGCCTGACGCTGCCCGAGCCGCCGACGCCCATCGCCAACTTCGTTACCCATGCCGAGAGCGGCCGGCTTATCTTCCTCTCCGGCCAGGGGCCGCTGCGCTCCGACGGCACGCTCTGCACCGGCAAGGTCGGCGAGGATGTCACCGTCGAGCAGGCCTATGAGCATGCCCGCCTCACCGGCCTCAATCTGCTTGCCGTCATGCATGCGGCGGCGGGCGATCTCGGCCGCATCGTGCGCGTAGTGAAACTGCTCGGCTTCGTCAACGCGACGCCCAACTTCAGCGATCACCCGAAAGTGGTCAACGGATGCTCCGATCTTTTCGCCAACGTCTTTGATAGGATCGGCGGGCACGCGCGCTCGGCCATCGGCGTCGGCTCGCTGCCCGGCAACATCACGGTCGAAATCGAGGCGGTGGTCGAGATCGCCGCCTAAGGCCTTTCAGAATGGGATTTTCTTGAGATGACGATCTCCAACATGACAATCCGCGAGCGTCTCGGCCTTCGCCCGATCATCAACGTGTCCGGCACGATGACGACGCTGGGCGCCTCGATCATCGTTCCCGAGGCGATCAGCGCCATGGCCGAAATCGCCTCGCAATGGGTGGAGATGGACGATCTGCAGCGCGCCGCGAGCACCGTCATTGCGCGCCTCACCGGCGGCGAGGCCGGCTTCATCACCGCCTGCTGTGCCTCAGGCATCACCATGGCGATCGCCGGCGCGATGACCGGCACCAACCTTTTGGCAATGGAACGGCTGCCGGACGACACCGAAGGGCTGAAGTCCGAGGTCGTCATCCAGCTCGGCCACATCGTCAATTACGGCGCGCCGATCGACCAGTCGATCCGCGTCGCCGGCGCCAAAGCAATCCCCGCCGGCACGGTCAGCGTCACGCAGGATTACCACGTGCGCGAGGCGATCAACGACCGCACGGCGGCCGCACTCTACGTCGTCGCGCACCACACCGTGCAATACGGCATGCTTTCGCTGGAGGAATTCTGCGAGATTTGTCACGCCAAAAACATTCCGGTGATCGTCGATGCGGCTTCCGAATACGACCTGCGCAGCTTCCTCGCGCGCGGCGCCGACATCGTCGTCTATAGCGGCCACAAATTCCTGAGCGGCCCGACCAGCGGCATCGTCACCGGCCGCAAGGATCTCGTCCGCGCCGCCTATCTGCAGAACCGCGGCGTGGCGCGGGCCATGAAGGTCGGCAAGGAAAGCATCGCCGGCACCATGGCCGCGCTCGAGGCCTGGGAGAAGCGCGACCATGCCGGGATCCGTCGCCGCGAGGAGGCGGCGCTCAATCTGTGGAAGGACGCACTCCAGGGCATTCCCGGCATCGGCGCGCAGATCATCCCCGACCCGACCGCCAATCCGCTCGATCGCCTGCAGGTCTTCGTGCGCCCGGAAAGCCGCTTCACCGCTGCCGGCCTCGCATCGGCGTTGGCCGCCGGCTCGCCGCCGGTCATCGTGCGCAACCACGAGGTCGAGCGCGGCCATTTCTTCCTCGACCCGTGCAACCTCCATCCGGGCGAAGCGGAGATCGTGGCCGAGCAACTGCGCGCCATTCTGACGGCCAAGGAGCGTCCCGTAGATGCAATGAAAGCGGCCCGCAAGGATTCTGCCGGGGCGCTGCGCTGGCCGGACTAAGCCTGCATCACAAGTCGCGGAAAATGACGCCTACAAAGAGCGGCTGGCGTGTCACAAACGCTCTGGTCGAGGGAAGATCTTTGCGAGATGATGGACGCCGTTGCACCGAAGCCAGGAAAGCGCGGCCCTTACAAAAAGCGACTAGGATGAGCACTGTATTCAAAACGATCTATCGAGATGATCGGCTTGCACGGGCCAATATCGTCAGATTTGAAGTAGGTGACGCTTCTTATTTCACATTCCATGAGGACGCTTGGTACGAGGGCAAACACGGCCTCAACGAGAGATATGCTTATTGGGCGCCTTCCGAAAACGGCTTCGGAGGAGGATTTTACGAAACCGCTGAGGCGGCTGAGAGTGAATGCCGTGCGACTATCCCGTGGCTCAGAAATTCAAACTGAGACACTGCCAAATCGCCGCAATCCTTGCGGCTTTTGGCGAATTCCGCTAAGGCGCGCCTTTGCCGCCGCGGAGCCACACCTTGACCGACCAGAGTGCCGACGTCGCCATCATCATGGGCAGCCAGTCCGACTGGGCGACGATGCGCCAGGCGGCGGAAACGCTGGACGCGCTGGGCATCCCGCACAGAAGGCTGATCGTCTCGGCGCACCGCACGCCCGACCGCCTCTATGACTTCGCCAAGGGCGCCAAGGCGGCCGGCTACAAGGTGATCATCGCCGGCGCTGGCGGCGCGGCGCATTTGCCCGGCATGACGGCGGCAATGACGCCGCTCCCCGTCTTCGGCGTGCCGGTCGAATCCAAGACGCTGTCCGGCCAGGATTCGCTACTTTCCATCGTGCAGATGCCGGCCGGCATTCCGGTCGGCACTTTAGCCATCGGCAAGGCCGGGGCCGCCAATGCGGCGCTTCTCGCCGCAGCGGTGCTGGCGCTCAACGATGAAAAGCTCGCCGCCCGGCTCGACGCCTGGCGCGCCGCCCAGACGGCCAAGGTCGCCAGCGAGCCGGCGGATACGCCGTGAGCCTGGCTCCGGGATCGACCATCGGCATCATCGGCGGCGGCCAGCTCGGCCGCATGCTGGCGATGGCCGCCGCCCGCCTCGGCTATCGCACCATCGTGCTGGAACCGCAGCCCGATTGCCCGGCGGCACAGGTCGCCAACCGGCAGATCGTCGCCGCCTATGACGATGCCACGGCGCTCGCTGAGCTGGCCGGCGCCAGCGCCGTCGTCACCTACGAATTCGAGAACGTTCCGGTTCAAGCGGCCGAAACGCTCGCCGCGCGCGTTCCGGTCCATCCGCCGGCCCGCGCGCTCGAAGTCGCGCAGGATCGCGTCACCGAGAAGAGTTTCCTGAACGGCATCGGCATTCCGACGGCGCAGTTCTGCCCCGTCGATGATGACGACCAGCTGACTGTGGCGCTGAAGAAGTTCAGCGGCAGCGGCGTCTTGAAGACGCGCCGCCTGGGCTATGACGGCAAGGGCCAGCGCGTCTTCCGCAACATGGAAAGCGGCGGCTTTGCCGGCACCTGCGAGGCGATGGGCAATGTGCCGCTTATCCTCGAATCGCTGGTCGCCTTCGAGCGCGAGATTTCGGTGATCGCCGCGCGGGCACAGGACGGTTCGACGGCCGCCTACGATCCGGCCGAGAACGTCCACCGCGAAGGCATTCTGCGAACTTCGACCCTGCCTGCCGCCATTGGATCCGATACGGCCGAGGCAGCCAAGGATGCGGCTGCAAAAATCCTCGCCGCGCTCGACTATGTCGGCGTCATCGGCGTCGAGTTCTTCGTCCTCGCCGACGGCTCGCTGCTGGCCAACGAGCTGGCGCCGCGCGTCCACAATTCCGGCCACTGGACCGAGGCCGCAGCAACCGTCTCGCAGTTCGAGCAGCATATCCGCGCCGTCGCCGGCCTGCCGCTGGGCTCAGCGGCCCGCCATTGCGACTGCGTCATGGAAAACCTGGTTGGCGACGACATGCTGAAGGTCCCGGCGCTGCTCGCCGAGCCCGACCTGATGCTGCATCTCTACGGCAAGGCGGAGTCCCGCCCCGGCCGCAAGATGGGCCATTTCACCCGGATTCTTCGGCGGGGCTAATCCCGTCTACTGCATATCCTGGTCTTCGTCCTCGTCCGGGCTGGCGCAACTCGGGTCGCCGTCCCGACAGTTTGGCCCGGAGGTGATCTGCTTGGTGCGCTCGTTAGTGAGCTCCGTCAGGCATTGCGAAACCTCCATCGGATGGATGGAGCCGCCCTCGCTGTCGGCGGTCGAATAGGCGCATTCGGCGTCCCGGAAGGCGATCCAGGCGCGTTGCGCCGTCTGCAGCAGCTTGTTGGCGTTCTCGTCATTGCCGCCGACGATATCCTTGTAGGCGGCGTTGAGCTTGGCATCCGCCGCTTCATAGTCGGTGTTGGCGCAAATCGTCATCATCGACTGGCTGTCGTCGTTGCGGTCGCATTCTTGTCCCCAGGCTGCCGGGGCGGTTGCCAGGAGGACGAGGCTGGCTGGCAGGAAGAGACGGCGCATGCTGGATCTCCAATCGCTTTGCGTCGGGGCAGCATCCCAGCAGCTCCCGAGTCGCGCAATGCGCCGCGATCCGGATGGCGAATATTTGATGAGCGCGCCAGTTGAGGGTATCAGAGTTGCGCGCTTGCGGTTGACACGGGCAAGGCTCCTCGTTTATGAGCCACGCAAGTTCAAAGGCGCGCTTTTTTCGGGCGCGCCTTTAAAATTCGGCCCGGGACCGGGCCCCCGACCGAACAGGCAAGACCATGAAGATCAAGAATTCGCTCAAGGCGCTCAAGGCGCGTCACCGCGACAACCGGCTGGTTCGCCGCAAGGGACGCATCTACATCATCAACAAGACCGCTCCGCGCTACAAGGCGCGCCAGGGCTGAGACCTGCGCGCGGCTTGATGCATGTCGCCCAGAACCGGGTTCTGGGCAACGACATGCACAAAGAGGCCGCGCCGAGCTGATGTCGATTGCCGGTTCGCCGGCCCTCTCACGCTAAAATCATTTTGACGATCCGCCGTCCGGCGTTAGATTCCGGCGATGCGGATTCTTTTTGCATTCTTCACCGGCGTTCTCCTGGCATGTGCTGCCTCGCCTGCGTCGGCCGAGGATCAGGCCGCGCAGCCGTCCGCCGCCCCACCGCCGCCGGCCATCACGCTGCCGCCCGTTGCTTCGACCAGGCAGGGGCGCCTCGACCAGCTCTTTGGCGATCTCAAACGCGAGCGCAACGAAAAGGCCGCCGAACGCATCGCCGGCCGCATCTGGAACGAGTGGAACCAGTCCGGCAGCGCCTCAATCGACCTGATGATGCAATGGGCGCAAAAAGCGACGGAAGACCAGAAATTCGACGTCGCGCTCGACTTCCTCGACCAGGTCGTGACCTTGCAGCCCGACTATGCCGAAGGCTGGAATCGCCGCGCCACCGTGCATTTCCTGATGAAGAATTACGGGAAGTCGATGTCGGACATCGACCATACGCTGCATCTCGAACCCCGCCATTTCGGCGCGCTTTCCGGCTTGGCGCAGATCATGACCGAAACCGGCCACAAGCAGTCGGCGCTGGAAGCCTGGCAGAAAGTGCTCGCCATCTATCCGATGATGCGCAGCGCCCAGGACCAGGTATCGGCGCTTTCGGAAGAACTGGCCGGCGAAGGCATTTGATTCTTTAGGGGAGTAGGGAATAAGGCAGTAGGGAAAAGAGCACACCCGCCGCCTACCGCCCTACTCCCCTACTCCCCTGCTGCCCCACTCCCCTATGAATCTCATCTGCGCCGCGCTCCTCTTCCTTACCGCACTCGTCTTCGCCCTCGCCGGCGTCACCCGCACCGGTGCCTGGCTGGTCGAGCGCCGCAACCCTCCGGTCGGCCAATTCGCCGACATTGACGGCGCCCGTATCCACTACGTTCACATTCCAGCCGCCCCAGCCGCCGACCTGCCGCCGGTCGTCTTCATCCATGGCGCCAGCGCCAATCTGAAGGACCAGATGCTGCCGCTGCAGCCCCTGCTCGAAGGCCGCGCCGAGTTGCTCTTCCTCGACCGGCCGGGTTTCGGCTGGTCGGAGCGCGGGGCGGGCAACAACGAAACGCTTGCCGCGCAGGCCGACACCATCGCCGCGCTGATGGATCGCCTCGGCATCGCCGGAGCCGTCATCGTCGGCCACTCCTTCGGCGGCGCGGTCACCACCGCCTTTGCTCGAAAACACCCGGAAAAGACGCTCGGCCTCGTCTTCCTGGCGCCCGTCAGCCATCCCTGGCCGGGCGGCGCGACGGCCTGGTACTACAAGCTGACCGCCATGCCCGTGGTCGGCTGGCTGTTTTCCGAGACGATTGCCTATCCGGCGGGCATGCTGCAGATCGGCGACGCGACGGCCTGCGTCTTTTCGCCTAACAATGCACCGCAGGACTACATCGAAAAAGCCGCGATCCCCTTGGTGTTGAGGCCGCGGGCGTTCCGCGCCAACGCCCGCGATGTGGCCCAGTTATATGACTATGTGCGCGCGGCCTCGCCCGGGTACCGTGAACTCAAGGTGCCGACGGTCGTCATTTCGGGCGATCGCGACAAGGTGGTCTACGCGACGATCCATTCGATCGGCCTGGAGCGCGACGTTTCCGGCGCCGAATTGGTCTGGGTCCGCAACCTCGGCCACAAACCGGACTGGGTCGCGCCCGATCTCGTCGTCGGCGCCATCGAAAAGGTCGCGGGCAAGGACATCGATCTGCAGGCTATGGCCGGCATGGTAGAGGAGCGGATTGCCGACGACACGCAAGGCGCCGGCAGATGCCCCGAGCTCAAGGTTCCGGACGTGGAACTCGCGCCGGGCTAAACGCAGGAAGCCGCGACTTGCAGGCCGGCCTCACCTGAATATCGGCATACCTAATGCGTTTCCGACCCGACATAGGCAATCCGCAGCATGTTGGTCGAGCCGGGTGTCCTGAGCGGCACGCCGGCCGTGATGATGATCCGGTCGCCCGGCTTGCCGAAACCTTCGTCGAGCGCGATGCGGCAGGCCCGGTCGACCATGTCGTCTAGGTCGATGGCGTCCTCCGAGACCACGCAATGCGTGCCCCACAAGAGCGACAGCCGCCGCGCCGTGTTGACGATCGGCGACAGCGCCACGATCGGCACCTGCGGCCGCTCGCGCGCGGCGCGCAGCCCAGTGGTGCCGGAGGCGGTGTAGGTGATGATCGCCGACAGTTTCAGCGTCTCGGCGATCTCACGGGCGGCAAGCGAAATCGCGTCCGCTCCGGTCGCTTCCGGCTCCGAGCGCTGGGCGTTGATGATGCCGGCATAGGTCGGGTCGGTTTCGACCTTGGTGGCGATGCGGTTCATCATGGCGACAGCCTCGACCGGATAGGCGCCGGCGGCGGATTCGGCGGAAAGCATGATCGCGTCCGCGCCCTCGAACACGGCGATCGATACGTCCGATACCTCGGCACGGGTCGGCACGGGCGCGGTGATCATCGATTCCAGCATCTGGGTGGCGATCACCACCGGCTTGCCGGCGCGGCGCGCGGCGCGTGTGATCTGCTTCTGGATGCCGGGCACGGCTTCCAGCGGCATCTCGACGCCGAGATCGCCGCGCGCGACCATCAACGCGTCGGACAGCTCGATGATCTCGGCCAGACGGGCGACTGCCTGCGGCTTTTCGATCTTGGCCATGATCAGGGCCCGGCCGCGCGCGATCTTGCGCGCTTCGGCCAGATCCTCCGGCCGCTGCACGAATGACAGCGCCACCCAGTCGACGCTTGCCGCAAGCACCGCGTCGAGATCGGCGCGGTCCTTCTCGGTCAGCGCCCCGACCGGCAGGTCGGTGTCGGGCAGGCTGACGCCCTTCTTGTCGGAAATGCCGGTGCCGGCGACGACCGTGCAGGTGATCGACTTGCCGTCGCTCCTCAGAGCCTTGAGCTCCAGCTTGCCGTCGTCGATCAGGAGACGGTGACCGGCCTCGACCGAGCTCAGGATTTCAGGATGCGGCAGGTAGACACGGCTGGACGTGCCGGGCTCCGGATTGTCATCGAGCGTGAAGGTCTGGCCGACGGTCAGCGCTTCCTTGCCATTGGCGAACTTGCCAACCCTGAGCTTCGGCCCCTGCAGGTCGGCCAGGATGCCGATCGGCCGGCCGACGGCGGCCTCGACGGCGCGGATGCGGCCGACCAGCGTGCGCATCAGCTCGTGGTCGGTATGGCTCATGTTGATGCGGAAGACGTCGGCGCCCGCCTCGAAGAGCTTCTTCAGCATCTCCTCGGACGAGGAAGCCGGACCGATGGTGGCGAGGATCTTGACCTTGCGATTGCGTCTCATTGACTGTTCGTTCCCGGGGCGGGGGTCGCTGGCGCGCCTCCCGTTGCGGGCTCGTCGGTCAGCTGGACCATCCAGCTTGCCTGCTCGCCCGTGTCATATTCCTGAAATCCGGCGCGCTGGAAGCCCCGGGCGACGCAATCATTCACGCCGGCGATCTTGAACTCTTTTTCGGCGACGCACATGTTGATCGGGCCGTCCCAACGCCCGCCGCGCTCGGCGTCTTCTGCATAAAGATAGTAAAACCTTGATGACAGCGGTCCCTCGATCAGCGTCTTGCAGGTCGATCCTTCGATATGCCACCAGCCTTCGGTGATCCAGCCGGCCTTGGCGCGATAGCCGATGCCGACGCCGACCAGGTTCTGCGTCGCGTTGCAGACGCGGAAGTCGGCGCGCGCCGGCGAGGTCGCGCAAAGCGCGCCGAGAACCGCGCCAAAGATCAGGAGCGGCAGGGTCAGGCGCTTGCGCGGCCTGCCGGCGAAACCCATCCCAAATCCCTTCGCGAACCACATCTGCATCTCTCGAAGCCCTTTTCAGCAAACTCCGGGCGCATGTCAACGCGCCGTTTTGTTCAATTCCAATCGATTTAGAAAGGCTCGCGCATGACCCCGAAGATCGGAATCGATTTCCGGAAAGGATCATGCGCTAAAATCAAAGTGCTACAGCGTCCTTTGCGTGTCCAAGAGGACGCGCGGCGCTGCAGGCGTGCGGTCAGTCGTCCCATTCGGGATTTTTTGCAGAAACCGTGGCCAAACAACGGCATTGCGCCTCAGTCCTCTTCGTGGAATGACGATAACACCCTGCCCGAACGCCAGCGAACAGACCCGTTTTCAGCCGATGACCCGATCCACAGCTTTCGCGCCTTTCGACATCGTCGAGGGCGACCGCAAGAAAGGCATCGTGCTTCTGGCCGATCATGCCCGCCGCGACCTGCCGGAAGAGTATGGCAGCCTCGGCCTGCCGGCGGCGGAGTTCGAGCGCCACATCGCCTATGACATCGGCGTCGAGACGGTCACCCGCGAGCTGGCGGCGGCGCTCGACGCGCCGGCCCTGCTTGCCGGCTTCTCCCGGCTTCTGATCGACCCCAACCGCGGCGAGGACGACCCAACGCTGATCCGCCAGCTCTATGACGGCACCATCGTGCCGGGAAACTATCCCATGGCCGAAGACGAGCGGGAGAAGCGCCTCGACCGCTTCTACCGGCCCTATCACGACGCCGTCGGGGCGATGATTTCCTCGGTGGCGCACGCTTCCGGGAAAGCGCCCTTCATCTTCTCGGTGCACTCCTTCACCCCGCGCATGCAAGGCTTCATCCGCCCCTGGCATGTCGGCATCCTGTGGGACCGCGACGACCGCGTGGCGCGGCCGCTGATCGACATGCTGGCCGCCGACAAGGCGCTCGTCGTCGGCGACAACGAACCCTATGACGGCGCGCTGCGCGGCGACACCATGTTCCGCCACGCCATCGTCAACGGTTACGCCCATGCGCTGATCGAGATCCGCCAGGACCTGATCGCCGACCGCGCCGGCGCTCTCGCATGGGCGGAACGGCTGGCCCCGATCGTTGACGCCATCGACCGCCGTGCCGATATACACCAGGTGAAGATGTTCGGCTCGCGCACAGGGCCGGTGTGAAAAGGCCGTCAGGCCAGGATCTACGAAATGACCGAACTCAGCGACGAACAGAAACGCGATTTCGAGGCCGCCGCTTTCCGCCGGCTGGTCGATCACCTGCGCGAGCGCGGCGACGTCCAGAATATCGACCTCATGAACCTCGCCGGCTTCTGCCGCAACTGCCTGTCGAACTGGTATCGCGAGGCAGCCGAGGCCGACGGCGTCGCGCTCTCCAAGGATGAATCGCGCGAGATCATCTACGGCATGCCCTATGCCGAGTGGCAGGCGCTCAACCAGACGGAGGCGTCGGACGCCAAGAAGGCCGAGTTCGAGGCGAAGCGGCCGAAGGATCATTGAATTAGCAGCGCGGTGCACGGGATTTGACCCCGGCGGGACAGAGGGGGGCGCTAAGGATCACTACAGATCTTATTCCGTCGCCGCCCTTCGACTTGGCCCACACGCTTTCGCGGCCAGGCGCTTGACCCCAAATTGAATCGATCTAATTTGCCGCCCAAACCATTTCGCGTAGCGGACAGACCATGAGCGCGCAGACAACAATGCATGCCGCGACGCGCGGCCGCTGGGCCGTTGCCGGCATCTTCCTCGCCAATGGCTTCCTCACCGGCAGCTGGGCGCCGCAGATCCCGGTGTTCCTCACCAGGCTGGACATCTCGAAATTCACGCTCGGCCTGCTGATCCTTTTGTTCGGCGTCGGCGCGGTGATGGCGATGACCTGGTGCGGCCATCTCATCTCCAGGCACGGCTCGCGCGCCGTGCTGCGCTGGTTCGGCCTTTGCGGCAGTTTCGGCCTGCTGGTCGTGGCGCTCGCGCCCAATGTGCCGCTCGCGGCAATCGCCATGCTCATCTTCGGCGGATCGATCGGCGGTATGGACGTCGCCATGAACTCCAATGCCGTGGTCGTCGAACGGCGGCTGTCGCGGGCGATCATGTCGTCCTCGCATGGCTTCTGGAGCCTGGGCGGCTTCGCCGGCGGCGCGTTGGGCGGCTACACCATCCAGACCTGCGGCTACCTGGCGCATGCGATCGTCGTGACGGCGATCGCCTTCGCTCTGATCGCTTTCGCGATCGGCTATTTGATCGCCGAGGACAGGCCGCAGGCCGCCGAGCATCGGAAGTTCACGCTGCCGCGGCGCACGATCGTCTATCTGGTCGGGCTGATGGCGCTGCTCACCATGGTTTCCGAGGGCGCGGTGCTCGACTGGGCGGCGCTCTATCTCCAACAGGAGCTCGGCGCCGACCTTGCGATTGCCGGCCTTGCCTATGCTGCCTTCTCAGGTGTCATGGCGATGATGCGTTTCCTGGGCGACGGCGTGCGCAACCGCTTCGGCGCGGTGGCGACGCTGCGCGGCTCGGCGCTTGTCGCCGCCGCCGGCATGCTCGTGGCCGGCCTCTCGCCTTCGCCTTATCTCGCCATTGCCGCATTCGCCTTCTGCGGCTTCGGCATCGCCAACATGGTGCCGATCCTGTTCTCGGCCGGCGGCAACCAGGAAGGCATGTCGTCGGGCACCGGCATGAGCGTGGTCACCACGATGGGCTATTCCGGCATCCTGGTGGCGCCGTCGGCGATCGGCTTCGTCGCGGAGCACTCGAGCTTCGGCCCGATCTTCATCGCGCTTTCCGGCCTGCTGGTCATCGTGCTGTTGATGGCGAGCCTCGCTCAGCGGGCCGAATTCGCCGCTGAGCCGGATGGATTTCAGGTCGGATCGACCTGAAATCCATCCGGCTCTAGGATCAGAGAAATAGAGCATGATGTCGTCCGAAAACCGCTTCACACTTTTCGGCATCATGCTCTAGCCGGCGCCGGCCGAATAGCGCTTCAGCTCTTCATGCAGGAAATCCGCCACCCGGCGGATGCGCATGCTGGTGCGCACATCGCGATGCATGGCAAGCCACACCGGTAGCACGGGCAAGGGAACCTCCGGCAAAAGCTTCTCCAGGTCCGGATCGCGGTTCGCAAGCGGCTCCTGGCCGATGCCGATGCCGTTTCCTGCCCGCAGCGCTTGCCAAAGCACGATCTGGTTGTCGGTCCTGAAGCGGAAGTCGGCGCGGCCGACCGCGATGCCAAAAGCGGTGAAGCCGCGAATGATCTCGTCGCTGCGGTCGAACCCGACCAGGGCATGGTCGGCGAGGTCGGCGGGCTTTTGCGGGCGGCCGTGCCGGTCGAGATAGGATTTCGCCGCGCACAGGCAAAGCGCGATGTCGGTGATCTTGCGCGCCACCAGTTCGTTCTGCGCCGGCCTGACCATGCGGATGGCGATGTCGGCGTCGCGGCGCAAAAGGTTCTCGACCTGGTTCGAGGCGACGATCTCGACCTCTATGCCCGGCTCCTCCTCGCCGAGACGCGCCGTCATTTCGGGCAGCACGCAGGCCGCGACCACCTCCGAGGCGGCAATGCGCACCGTGCCCTCGATCGCCTCGACCGATCCCAGCGCCAGCAGCGAGAAGGCGTTGGCCTGCTCGCTGACCGCCCGCCCGCGCTCATGGAGCGCGCCGCCGGCTTCGGTGAGCTCATAGCCGCGCCGCCCGCGCCGGAACAGCGTGACGCCCATCGCCTGCTCCAGCTCGGCGATGTGGCGGCCGAGCGTCGGCTGGCTGGCCTCCAGCCTGCGGGCAGCGGCCGAAAGGCTGCCGGTCTCCGCGACCGCGACGAAGCTCTTGATCAGGTTCCAGTCGAATTCTGCCATTCATTCTTGAATATCAGATCGCCAATCCTAGTCAATTTTCATTCATTGATGGAGGCATCAGATTAGCGGGGCAAACGCAAGCAACGGAGACGACAAATGACCAAGATCGCAGTTCTGGGCGCCAATGGCCGGCTCGGCCGCATGGTCGCCAAGGCCTTCATCGACGCCGGCTTCGACGTCCGCGCCGTCACCCGCAGCGGCAAGGTGCCGGCCGAGCTCAAGGGCGCTATCGCCGTCGCCGGCGACGCGCTGGACCGCCAGTCGCTGATCCGCGCGACGGAAGCCGTCGACATTGTCTTCAACGGCCTGAACCCGATCTACACCGATTGGGGCAAGTGCCTGCCGATGGCCGAGAACGTCATGGCCGCCTGCCGCGCCAACAACGCGCTGCATCTCTTCCCCGGCACCGTCTACAATTACGGCTCGCCGATGCCGCAGCTGATCGCCGAGGACACGCCTTTCCATCCGACGACCGAGAAGGGCCGGATCCGGTGCGCCATGGAAGAGCTGTTCCGCCGCGAGGCCGATGCCGGCCGCGTGCGTACCATCCTCCTGCGCGCCGGCGACTTCTTCGGCGGCACCGGCAGCGGCGGCTGGTTCGACCTCGTCGTCGCCGCCAAGATGAAGAAGGGCGTCTACACCGCACCCGGCCCGGCGGACCTCACGCATGAATGGGCCTATCTGCCCGATTTTGCTGTGGCTTTCGTCGGACTGGCGCGCAATCTCGACAAGCTCGGCTTCTATGAGGCCCTGAATTTCCCAGGCCACGCCATCACCGACCTCGACATCAAGGCCGCGGCCGAGAAGGCGCTGGCACGCAGGCTCAAACTTTCCTTCATGCCCTGGTGGGTGCTGCGCGCCGGCAGCCCGTTCGTGGCCATGTGGCGCGAGATCGTCTCGATGTCCTATCTGCGCTTCCAGCCGCACCGTTTGGTCTCGGCGCGGCTGCAAGAGGTCATCGGCGAAATCCCGCACACCCCACTCGACCAAGCGGTGGCGGAAGCCATGCAGGATATCGGCATTGGCGCCGCGACTTCGCGCGAGGCCGCCTGATCAGATCCGTCCCAACAGCAACATGATCAGCAGAATGACCAGGATTACGCCGACGATCCCCGACGGCCCGTAGCCCCAGGCGCGCGAATGCGGCCATGCCGGCACGGCGCCGATTAGGATCAGGATCAGGATTATTACGAGAAGTGTGCCGATCGTCATGAAAATGCCCTCGCCGGTTGGTTGAACCTCAAGGGAACAATGCAAAAAGCCGCCCGGTTGTTCCCGGGCGGCTTTTTGCGTTTGGATTTCGAAAACCCCTATTCCGCGGCCTTCGGGAAGGCGATCGCCGGCTCGGTGCCGGGCTCGGTCGCCGGTTGATCGGCCGACATCTTGCCGCGACGGAACAGGCGGCCGAACCAGCCGCGCCGCGCGCCAGGCTTCACCTTGGCGCGGGTGAACACCATCAGCATCGACGGCGTCACCACCAACGTCAGCAAGGTGGCGAAGGACAGGCCGAAGACGATCGCCGAGGACAGCGAGATCCACCATTGCGTCGACGGCGCGTTGATCGTCGTCTCGTGATGGAAGATCTCCAGGCCAAGGCCGAAGGCGATCGGCAGCACGCCGAGGATGGCCGAGACCGCCGTCAGCACCACCGGCCGGGCGCGTTCGCGGCAGGTCTGCAGCACCGCGTCCATCTTGTCCCAGCCCTCCTCGCGCAACCGGTCATAGGTGTCGATGAGCACGATGTTGTTGTTCACCACCACGCCGGCGAGCGCGATGACGCCGATGCCCGACATGACGATGCCAAAGGCCTCGCCGGTCAGAAGCAGCCCCAGGAACACGCCGATCGTCGCCATGACCACGCAGGACAGAACAAGCCACACGCTGGTGAACTTGTTGAACTGCGCCAGGAGCACCAGGAAGATCAGGAAGATCGCGGCACCGAAGGCCTTGCTCAGGAAGGCGCTGGCCTCGGCGCTGTCCTCGTTGGAGCCGGCGAGCTTCCAGCGGATGCCGCTGCCGAGATCCATGTCGGCGACGGCCTGAGTGACTTGCTGCTGCACCGCCGCCACCTGCGCGCCGGCGCTGACATTGGCTTGCACCACCACTGTGCGCGCGCCGTCGATGCGGTTGAGGATGCCGACCGTCGGCTCCGGCTTCCTGACGACGAAGTTCGAGATCGGCACCGACCCTTGCGAGGTCTGCACCCGGAGCTCGTCGAGCGTCGACAGCGTGCGCCGGTCTTCCGGCAGGCGCAGGCGGATGTCGACGGCGTCGTCGGCGCCGGCCGGCCGGTATTCCGACAGCTTGAGGCCGTTCGTGACCAGTTGCACCACCGTGCCGACCGAGGTCGGGCTGATGCCGTATTGCGCCGCCTTGGCGCGGTCGACCTCGAGCGCCCAGTCGACGCCGGGCGGCGGCAGGCCGTCCGAAATATCGATGACGTTGGGTATCTTGGCGATGCGCGCGGCGACGGTGCGCGCCTTGTCGTCGAGCCCGGCCGGGTCGGCGGCCGAAAGCCTGATCTGGATCGGCTTGCCGGTCGGTGGACCGGCCTCCGGCACGCGTACTTCGACATCGACGCCGGGAATGCCGGCCATGACACCACGCAGATCGTCGAGGATCTGGTTGGCCGACTTGCGCTCGCGCCAATCGACGAATTCATACTGGATCACGCCGACGACATCTTCCGGGACGTCCTGGCCGCCGCCTTGGGTCTTGCCGACGCGCGTGTAGACCGATTTCACGCCGGGCCAGCCGAGCAGGCGGCTTTCCGCCGTCTTGGTGGCGGCGTCCATTTCGGCCAGCGAAAGATTGCCGCGGGCATGCACGTAGAGCAGGCCGTAGTCCGGCTCGACGCTGGGGAAGAACTCGACTCCGGCGCCGTATTTCGAATAGGCGAAGCCGACGCCGACCAGCAGGCAGACCGTGAGCAGGATGACGGTGATCGGAAAGCGCACCGCCTGCTTGACCAAGGCCATGTACCAGCCGTCGCGATTGCCCTCTTCGTGATGCGCCGGCGCCTTGGCGAAGATGGCGCCGAGCGTCGGCGCGAAGACCAGCGCATAGAGCATCGAGGCCGACAGCGTCACGATCAGCGTGATCGGCATGTACTTCATGAAGTCGCCGATGATGCCGGGCCAGAACAGCAGCGGCGAGAACGCGGCGATGCGCGTCATCGTCGCCGCGATGACCGGGCCGGCCATGCGCTTGGCGGCCAGCGCGAAGGCGTCCGCCTTCGGCATGCCCTCGCTCATGCGCCGCTCGGCGAATTCGGTGACGATGATGGCGTCGTCGACCAGCATGCCGACCGCCAGGATGAGGCTGAACAGCACGATCATGTTGATCGTGTAGCCCATCATGGCGAGCAGCAGGATGCCGATCAGGAAGGATGACGGGATGGCGAGGCCGATCAGCAGCGAGGCCCGTCCCGACAGCGCGTAGAGGATGACGATGAACACCAGGATGACCGCGATCATCACGTGGTTCTGCAGGTCGCCGAGCAGCTGGTTGACGAAGACCGACTTGTCCTGCGTGTAGGTGACATGCATGCCCTCGGGCATGGTCTTGATGAAATTGTCCGACACCTCCCTGACATGGGTCAGCGTGTCGATCAGGTTGGCCCCGATGCGCTTCTTGACCTCGATGGCGATCGCCGGCTTGCCGTCGAGGCGGGTCACCGTCTCGGCATCCTTGAAGGTCGAGCGCACGGTGGCGACGTCCTTGGCCTGCACCACGGCATTGGGCGTGGCGACGACCGGCAGGTTGGCGACGTCCTCCGGCGTCTCGATCAGCGACGGCACCTTGACGGCGTATTTGCCTTCGGAGCCTTCGAGATTGCCGGCCGCGACCAGGCTGTTGGAGGCGCCGACGCCCTGGATCACCTGGTCGAGCTGCAGCCCGTAGGAGGAGAGCTTGACCGGATCGATGACGACTTCGACCAGATCGTCGCGCGCGCCCTGAAGCGAGCCTTCCAGCACGCCCGGCACCTCCTCGATGCGGTCGCGCAGCTCGCGCGCGGCGGACGTCAGCACGCGCTCCGGCACGTCGCCGGAAAGGGTGACGACCAGGACCGGAAATTCCGAGACGTTGACCTCGTTGACGGTCGGCTCCTCGGCCGCCTGCGGCAGGTCGGCCTTGGCGTCTTGCACCTTGCTGCGCGTATCCTGCAGCGCCGTCGCCAGATTGGTCTGCGGCTGGAACTCGACCAGCACGTAGCCGCCACCCTGGAAGGCGGCCGAGCGCATCTCCTTGAGCCCCTTGAGGCTCTTGAGCTTGCTTTCCATCGGCCTCAGCAGCAGGCGCTCGGAGTCCTCCGGCGAGATGCCCTGGTAGATCAGGCTGACATACATCATCGGAATCGGAACGTCGGGTTCCGCTTCCTTCGGCGTCGATTGATAGGCGACCCAGCCCGCGGCGAGCAGGAACATCAGCGCCGATATCGTGAGGCGGGCGTTGTGGATGGCGAGTCTGACGATGTCCATGACTTATGCCTGCTGTTTTCCTGGAAGCCGCGACATTGGCCGGCGGCGCCGGGCGACCCGACGCGCCAGGACGATCGCGCTACTGCGTGCCGGCCGTGGCTTCGCTGATCAGCTTGTTGATGGTCGCCTGGTCGGCCTCGACGGGCTTCACCAGATCGCCTTCCTTCACCAGCTCCTGGCCGGCGACGATGATGCGCGCATCCTGCGGGATGCCGCCCAGCACCAGGCCATGCGGCGTGTCGTCGACGAGGTCGATCGGGAAGAACGCCACCTTGTCGTCCTTGCCGACGGCGCGGATGCCGAGATCTCCCTTGTCGCCGAGCGTCACCACCGAACGCGGCAGCATGACCGCGTCGGTCGGCTCGGCGCTGAGCGTGATCTCGGCCGTCATGCCGGCGGGGATGGAGCCGTCGCCATTGGGGATCGCCACCTCGACGCGGAAGGTGCGGGTCTGCGAGGAGGCATCGCGGCTGATGTAGCGCACCGTGCCGGTGACCTTCTGGTCGTTGACCAGGCGCACATTGGCCTCGTCGCCGATCTTGATGTAGCGCAGGTCGCGCTCGCTGATCTCGCCGCGCGCGATCACCGGATCGAGCTTGAGGATGGTCGCCACCTCGCCGCCCTGCATCACCGAGCTGCCGAGCTCGACCGGCACGCGGTCGATGACGCCGTCGAACGGCGCCTTTACTTCATTGCGGTCCAGTTCGGCCTGTGCCGTCTCCAGCATCGACTGCGCCGCCGTCAGGTTCGAGCGGGCGGTGTCGAGCTGTAGCTTGGGCAGGTTGCCGGTCTTCATCAGCCGCAGCGCCGCGTCGAGTTCGGCCTGGCGCTGCACGAGGAGCTGCCTGGCGTTGTCGACATTGGAGATCTTCTCCTCCGCGGCGAGCATCAGCACCAGGTCGCCAGTCTTGACGTGATCACCCTGCTTGACCGGCAGCTTGTCGATGACGCCGGCGACGCGGGTGGCGAGCACCGCGCGCTTGTCGGCCTCGGTCAGGCCCGAGATCCGTATCGCCCGCGCGAAGGTCTTGCGCGGCGGCGTCACCACCGCGACGGTGCGCAATGCCGCCTTCGGCTCGGCCTCCGCCGTCTTCGGCTTCTCGGTCCCGGATTGCGCGGCCTTGCCCGCTTCTCCTGCCTTCTGGTGGTCGGCGGCGCTGCCCACGGACGAGAACTCGCCCGTTGCCATCCAGGCAGCGAATCCGATGAGCACGGCAATGGCTGCAAGCTTGTGAAACCTGATTTTCGGCATCGTCGTTTTTCCGTTGCTGGCCTGGCGGGGTCGGCGTATCCGATCCCGGGCGCGCGGCCGATATGGGTGCGCGCAAAGCCATGTTCAATTTGCCGTGATCGGCGAAGCGCGCTTCTACCGCAAAGTTGCGGTGCAATATAGTCAGAAACTTTGATGGATTATTGCGCCGCGGCGCTTGGCGCGCCGGTTTTTTTCATTTTTTTACATGCGCCACTGCCCGGCTTTTCTCAATCGGGGCGGTTTTTCGCGCGTTCGGACGCTGAATGGCAGCAGGCGTCAGTATGATGAAGAATTTTTTTGCGAAATGACGCCGCGCATTGGCATGGGACAATGCGGAGGACGCGCCCACCTCGAAAATAAATGCTGTCAGCTGATCAAGTTAAGCAGCCGGAACAGCCGCTCGAACATCCTGCCATAGGGTGGTCTGAGCAGGCCGCCGGCGCTCAGCCTGGACTGGACGAAGACCGGCTTTTCCTTGCTGAAGGTGCGAAAGCCCCATTCGCCATGATAGGCGCCCATGCCGCTCTCGCCGACACCGCCAAACGGCTGCCGCTCCTGCACCAGATGCATCATGCAGTCGTTGACCGTCACGCCGCCGGCCACGGTTTCCCGCATCACCCTATGGCGACTGGCGCTGTCCTTGCCGAACCAGTAGAGGGCGAGCGGCCGCTCGCCGCGGTTCACGTGATCGATGGCGTCGTCGACCGTGCCGTATTCGAGGATCGGCAGCGCCGGCCCGAAGATTTCCTCGCGCATCAGCCGCAAGTTCTCGCCGGCATTGCGGACCAGGACGGGCGCCAGCTTGCGGTCGCTCACGCCAAGCTCCTCGTTTGCCGGATTGACCTCGGTGACATCGGCGCCGCTTTCGCGCGCCTCCGCGATCATGTCGCTCAGCCGCTGGCGGTGCCGTTCGCTGACGATCGCCGTGTAGTCGGGATTGTCGCGCAGACTGGGATAGAGCCGCGCCATCGCGGCGGCAAGTTTTGCGGCGATCGCCGCGCCTTGCCCTTGCGGCACCATCAGATAGTCCGGCGCGATGCAGGTCTGGCCCGCGTTCAACAGCTTGCCGTAGGCGACGCTTGCGACGGCGGCATCCAGATCACAGGACGCATCGAAGATCGCCGGCGACTTGCCGCCGAGCTCGAGCGTGACCGGCGTCAGGTTGGCGGCCGCGGCCAGCGCCACCTGGCGGCCGACGGCAGTCGAGCCGGTGAACAGGAGGTGATCGAATGGCATCGACACGAATGTCTTGCCGACCTCGGCGTCGCCGACCACCACGCTCATCTCGTCGGGAGAGAAATGCTCTTCGACCAGGCGGGCAAGCAGGTCCGAAAACTTCGGCGTCAGCTCCGACGGCTTGAGCAGCACGCGATTGCCGGCGGCTAAGGCGGCGGTAGCCGGCGCGATGGCGAGCTGGAATGGATAGTTCCAGGGCGACACGATGCCGACGACCCCGAGCGGCTGCGGCAGCAACCGGTTGCGGCCCGGCAGGAAGGGCAGGCTGGTGGCGACGCGGCGCTCGCGCATCCAGCCGCGCAGATGCCGAACGGCATGCCGGATGCCGGCGCCAACGACGAACAGTTCCGCAAGCCGCGTTTCCTGCTGAGCCCTGCCGGAAAAGTCGCTGTCGATCGCCGCGCAGATCTCGGCCTCATGCCTTTCGGTCAGCGCCAGCAGGCGCTTCAGCCGGTCCTTGCGCACCTCGAGGCTGGGAAAGGGCTCCTTCTCGAAGGCCCTGCACTGCGCTTCAAACCTGACCCCGAGGGCATTCTGCCTGGCCTGCAGCATCGCCATCTCCCGTTTACGTCGAGGTAAACTACTCGCCCGTCGAGGGTGAATCCAGCGCGTCGCCGGTTTCCGCATGGTAAGTATCAGCGCCACCTAAAACGTGATCGAGAAACTCAAGGGCGATCTACGCTCGCCGGCGCGCCGACTCCGGCTTGATGCGCGCTGCAAGGAATTCCTTGACCCGCCGCCCCGGCGCCGGGCCGCGCAGGGGCTTGAAGCCGTCGTCGAGCTCGCCCGACAGGTCGAGCGTCGCCCGGCTGCCGACGGCGTCGTAGTTTTCTTCCAGCCAGTCGCTGGCGGCATTTCGGCCGAGGTCGCGGAGATAGGCGAGGAAGGCCCATTCGGCGTTGACCTTGGACGAGGCCGAGAGGTCCTTGAACGCCTCGTCGGCGTCGATCCTGTGCATGCGGATGTCGCGGTATTCGCCATGCGGCAGGCGGCCGGCCGCGATCAGTTCCTTGACGAAGGCGATCGAGCGGAATTCACGTAGCAGCCCGGCGTTGAAGGTGATCTCGTCGATGCGGTTCTGGATCTCGTTGGCGCTCTTCGGCGTGCCCTCGCGCACCACCGGGTTGATCTGCACCAGCAGCACATCCTCGGTCGCCGCCGTCTTGAAGAACGGATAGAGCGCCGGATTGCCGCCATAGCCGCCGTCCCAATAGGGCACGCCCTTGATCTCGACGGCGCGGAACAATTGCGGCAGGCAGGCCGACGCCATCACCGTGTCGAGGTCGATCTCGCCGTCGGAGAAGACGCGCAACTGTCCGGTCTCGACATTGGTCGCCGAGATGAAGAGCTCCATCGACTTGCAGGCGCGCACGTTGCGGAAGTTGATCTCCTTCTCGACCACGTCGCGCAGCGGGTTGAGGCCGAGCGGATTGGCGACATAGGGTGAAAACACCCGCGACATGGTGTCGAAGAACAGATAGCCGGGCGTGTTCTCGATCGACCAGTTGCCCCACACGACATCCCACGGCATGCGCTGCACCGGGCTGAAGCGGCCTTTCGAGGCCACAGCGCGCCAGAAATCGTCGAGCTTCTTGCGCGCGCCCTCGACGCCGCCGCGCACGAAGCCGTCGGCCAGCGCCACCGCGTTCATGGCGCCGGCGCTGGTGCCGGACACGGCCGCGATCTCCAGCCGGCCGTCCTCGAGCAGGCGGTCGAGCACGCCCCATGAGAAGGCGCCGTGCGAGCCGCCGCCCTGGAGCGCGATGTTGATCTTCTTGTTGTGCTCCGCCTTGCCGTTCTTCGCCATGACGTTCCTTGTCTCGATGCGCCTGCCTGCCGTTGCGTAACGAAGGCGGAGCTGGCGCCGTCAGCTTATGTTGCAGTGCAGCATATAAGGGCTGACCAAGGCAAGAACACGAACACACAAGCGTGATCACGTGAAATTTCGGTCATGAAAACCTCTCCACCCGCCGGGAGAGGAGAGGTTGCATCGGCCGCCAAATGTCAGGCGACGAGATCGGGCACCGGTCCGACATAGCGCGACTGCGGCCGGATCAGCCGTCCGGTCGCCTGCTGCTCGCGCGCATGCGCAATCCAGCCGGCGACGCGACCGGCGGCAAAGACGTTGGAGAACGCTTCTTTCGGGAAGCCGGCGGCTTCGAGCAGCAATGCCGTGTAGAATTCGACGTTGGTCTGGATCGAGCGCTGCGGCTTGGCGACCTTGAGCACATCGAGCGCCGTCTGTTCCACGGTCTCGGCGAAGGCCAGCCGGTTGCCAGTCTCCCGGCTTCCGGTCTCCTTGCGGGAACCAAGCCGCCGCACGACCGCCTTGAGCACGTCGGCGCGCGGATCGCGCACACGGTAGATGCGATGGCCGAAACCCATGATGCGCTCGCCGCGTGCGATCTCGTCGCGCAGCCAGGCAGCGGCGTCGCCGCTGGCTTCGATGGCATCGAGCATCTCGATCACCGGTCCCGGCGCGCCGCCATGCAGCGGCCCCTTGAGCGCGCCGAGCCCGGCCAGGATCGCCGAGGTCAAACCCGCCTGCGTCGACGCCACCACCCGCGTCGCGAAGGTCGAGGCGTTGAGCCCGTGGTCGCAGACCGCCACCAGATAGGTGTCGAGCGCCTTGGAGAGCGCCGGCGACGACGGACCGCCAAGCATCTTCAGCATATCGGCGGCGTGATCGGCGCGAGCGTCCGGCGCCACAGGCTTCTCGCCGCGGCCGAGCCGCAGCAGGGCAGGCGTCAGCACCGCCGGCGCCGCGACCAGCCTGAGCGCATCGGCAAGCGCCTCGCCATCCGGCAGAAGGGCGATGCCGGCGCGCATCGCGCTGTAGATATCGAGCGGCGCGATTTGGCCAAGCATCGGTTGCAGCCGTTCGAAAACCTCGACGCGCGCCTTGCCGATCGCTCTCTCCAGTTCGGCGTCGCCGGGAAGCTCGTCGAAGAAGCCCTCGAGCAGCAGGCGGACCACCTGACCGTAGCGCCAATGCCCGGCGAGTTCGGTCAATGAGTGGCCTCGGATGGTGAGATGTCCGCCTGCGCCGTCGACATCGGAAAGCACCGTCTCCGCCGCCACAACATCATCGAGCCCGTTTGCCATGACCTTGTCTCCTTGACCTTTTGTGCACTGCAATTAATGCTGCGCGATCAATGCATCAATCTTGATCAACTGAATCAATATGAGGCGGCAAGCATGTCGGAATGGCTGACGCGGGAGGAAGCGCTGGCGCTGCTCAATGTCCGGCCGCAGACGCTCTATGCCTATGTCAGCCGCGGCCGCATCGGCATGCGGCCGGACGGGGTCGACCCGCGCCGCAGCCAGTATCGCGCCGACGACATTGCCGCGCTCGCCACCCGCCGAGCGCGCGGACGCAGCCCGCAGGCGATCGCCGAAAGCGCCATCGCCTGGGGCGAGCCGGCAATCACCACCGCCATCTCGACCGTGCTGCACGGCCGCCTCGTCTATCGCGGCAAGGACGCCGCGACGTTTGCGGCGACGGCGACGCTGGAGGAGACGGCGGGCCTGCTTTGGGCTTCGGGCGCCCTGGTGTCTTTCGCGTCGCTGACCCCTTCGGCCGTTCGGGAGAGCGGCACGCAAACGGCCTTTGCAAGACTATCGGCGCTTGCGGCCGCGGGTCGGCCTTCGCTCGGCCGCCGGCCGGCCATGCTGCAGCAGGACGGCGCCAACGCCACTAGCGTGCTCGCGACATCCCTCGGCGCAAGCCCTGGGGCGGAGCCGGTGCATGAACGGCTGGCGCGCGGCTGGTCGGTCGACGCCGCCGGCGCCGATCTCATCCGCAGGGCTTTGGTGCTGCTTGCCGATCATGAGCTCAACGCTTCGACATTCGCCGCGCGCGTCGCGGCCTCGACCGGCGCGCCGATCGCGGCCTGCCTGCTTGCCGGCCTCGCCACCCTTGCCGGACCGCGCCATGGCGGTGCCGGCGCCGCGGCGATCGCGCTTGCCGAGGACGCCGAGCGGCTGGGCTCGGACGAGGCGGTCGCCCGCTGGCTCGCCCATGACCGGCCATTGCCTGGCTTCGGTCACCAGCTTTACCCCGAAGGCGATCCGCGCGCTGAGGTCTTGCTACCGCATGTCCGGGTCGATGACGCCCTGTTGCGTCTGCGCGGCAGCGTCCTTGCCGCTACCGGCCTGCATCCGAATGTCGATTTCGCTCTTGCAGCACTGACGCGGAGCCTGCATCTGCCCGCCGACGCGCCCTTCCGCCTGTTCGCGCTCGGCCGCAGCGTCGGCTGGACGGCGCACGCGCTCGAGCAGGTGACGAGCAACAGGCCGATCAGGCCCCGCGCCCGCTATGACGGGCTGGCCGAGAGAGCGGTGAGCGATGGAACGCCGTAGGGTGCGCTGAGATTCAGGTCACGCCGAGTCGAGAACGATGGCTTCCGAGAACCGGAGCGGAGCGTACTTGAAGTACGTGAGCACCGGAAGCGCAGGAAGCCGTCGTTCGCAGGCCGGCCTCACCTGAATATCGGCACACCCGTCAGGACATCGTATCCAGCTTGCGCTGCATCGCGGCGATCTGCGCCTTCAGTTCCTGCAGATCGTCGGATTTCTCTTCCTTCTTCGGCGGCTCGGCCGAGGCAGACGCATTGGTCCCTGCCGATGGGAACGGCGTGAACATGCGCATGGCGTTCTGGAACATCTCCACGTTCCGCCGCGTCTGCTCCTCCAGCGCCTTCATCGGCGTCTTCATCATGTCGATCGGCGTCTTGCCGAACGCGCCCTTCAGTTGCTCGCGGAACCGTTCCTGCTCCTTGGAGAAGGCGATCATCGACTGTTCGAGGAAGCTCGGCACGATCATCTGCATCTGGTCGCCGTAGAAGGAGATCAGCTGGCGCAGGAACGGGATCGGCAGCATGTTCTGCCCGTCCTTGTTTTCCAGCTCGAAGATGATCTGGGTCAGCACCGGATGCGTGATGTCGTCGCCGGTCTTGGCGTCCTGCACCGTGAACTCCTCGCCCTTCTTGACCATGTCGGCCAGATCCTCGAGCGTCACATAGGTGCTGGTGCCGGTGTTGTAGAGCCGGCGGTTGGCATATTTCTTGATGACGATTGGGTCGTCTTTTGCGGCCATCCGTATCCTCCCCAGGATACCGGCGCGTTCAGAGTAAGCGGCCGGTAACGATTGCGCCATTTGTCGAGGATATGCGCAAAAGCGTCATAATTCCAAGTGCTTTGTGCAGTGCGGCATCATTTAATGCGGAAAGGGCGGAGCAAATTGTGCTGCGCGGCAACGGCTGCGCCGTCACGATTAGCGCCCGACCTGCTTGCCGCGCATGGCGGCCATGCCCATTTCCGGTTTGACTCAGGTCCTTGAACGGGCAAGAAAAGTCCTCAAGGATAGCCCGCAACACGACACCTCGAAGTCTGGAGAAGAAAATGTCCGCTTCCAATTCAATCGTCGTCGCCAGCGCCGCCCGCACGGCGGTCGGCTCCTTCAACGGCAGTTTCGCCGCAACGCCCGCGCACCAGCTCGGCGCCGTCGTCATCAAGGAATTGCTGTCGCGGGCCAAGGTCGATCCGGCGGAAGTGGACGAAGTCATCCTCGGCCAGGTGCTGACAGCCGCTCAGGGCCAGAACCCCGCCCGCCAGGCTTCCATCAATGCCGGCCTGCCCAAGGAGACGACCGCCTGGGGCCTCAACCAGGTTTGCGGCTCGGGTCTCAGGGCCGTCGCGCTCGGCATGCAGCAGATCGTTACCGGCGACGCCAGGGTGATCGTCGCCGGCGGCCAGGAATCGATGTCGCTGTCGCCGCACGCCCAGCACCTGCGCGCCGGCGTCAAGATGGGCGACTACAAGATGATCGACACCATGATCAAGGACGGCCTGTGGGATGCCTTCAACGGCTACCACATGGGCAACACCGCCGAGAACGTCGCCCGCCAGTTCCAGATCACCCGCGACGACCAGGACGAGTTCGCGCTGGCTTCGCAGAACAAGGCCGAAGCCGCGCAGAAGGCCGGCAGGTTCAAGGATGAGATCGTCGCCTTCACCGTCAAGGGCAGGAAGGGCGACACCATCGTCGACCAGGACGAATATATCCGTCTCGGCGCCACGCTGGACGCCATGACCAAGCTGAAGCCGGCTTTCGACAAGGATGGCACGGTCACCGCAGCCAACGCATCCGGTATCAATGACGGCGCCGCCGGCGCGCTGCTGATGACCGAGGCCGAGGCCGCCCGGCGCGGCATCACTCCGCTGGTCCGCATCGCCTCCTGGGCGACCGCCGGCGTCGATCCGGCGATCATGGGCACCGGCCCGATCCCGGCCTCGAAGCGGGCGCTGGAGAAGGCCGGCTGGTCGGTCAAGGATCTCGATCTCGTCGAGGCCAACGAAGCCTTCGCCGCGCAGGCCTGCGCCGTCAACAAGGGCATGGGCTGGGATCCCTCGATCGTCAACGTCAATGGCGGCGCCATCGCCATCGGCCATCCGATCGGCGCCTCCGGCGCCCGCGTCTTCAACACGCTGGTCTATGAGATGCGCCGCCGCGGCGCCAAGAAGGGTCTCGCCACGCTCTGCATCGGTGGCGGCATGGGCGTCGCCATGTGCGTCGAGGCGCTCTGAGCTCGGCAAATAGCGAATAGGGAGTAGCGAATAGGGAAGAAAAGCGCTGCGCGCCGGGACGACAGGTCCCTACTCGCTATTCGCTACTCCCTATTCGCTCAGACGATTTTAAAGGGAGGACCACATGAGCAAGGTAGCAATCGTCACGGGCGGATCGCGCGGCATCGGCGCGGCCATATCGGTGGCTTTGAAGAATGCCGGTTATTCGGTTGCCGCGAACTATGCCGGCAACGACGAAGCGGCTGGGAAATTCAAGGCCGAGACCGGCATTCCCGTCTACAAATGGTCGGTCGCCGACTACGACGCCTGCGCCGCCGGCATCAAACAGGTCGAGGCCGATCTCGGACCGGTCTCGGTGCTGGTCAACAATGCCGGCATCACGCGTGACGCCATGTTCCACAAGATGACCCGCGAGCAGTGGAAGGAGGTCGTCGACACCAACCTCTCCGGCGTCTTCAACATGACGCACCCGCTGTGGAGCGGCATGCGCGACCGCAAGTTCGGCCGCGTCATCACCATCTCCTCGATCAACGGCCAGAAGGGCCAGGCCGGCCAGGTCAATTATTCCGCCGCCAAAGCCGGCGACATCGGCTTCTCGAAGGCGCTGGCGCAGGAGGGGGCCCGCGCGGGCATCACCGTCAACGTCATCTGTCCCGGCTATATCGCGACCGAGATGGTCAAGGCGATCGACGAGAAGGTGCTTAACGAGCGCATCATCCCGCAAATTCCGGTCGGCCGGCTCGGCGAGCCGGAAGAGGTCGCGCGCTGCGTCGTCTTCCTGGCGTCGGACGAGGCCGGCTTCATCACCGGCTCGACGATCAGCGCCAATGGCGGCCAATATTTCACCTGAGATCCATCTTGCCTGAGATCTTTTGACGCCGCGGCAGCCGGCCCGACGCAATCGGGTCGGCTGTTTTTTCCGGGCCGCGCGATGTATGCCTCAATTCGGCACGCAAAAGTTAACGGCCTCCCCGCGCCCTGTGCGAAACCTTGTTCACAAGCTGTGAGTTTTCGGTGCGCAAGCTGTGGACAACACCATATCTGGGGGGTGAACAAACCGGGAAAATGCGTGGATCGCTGATTCGTCGCCGATTCGTTCCGGCTTTGGTCGCAAAGTTAACGCCGAGGCTCGGAAATGGCGCTGAAAAGATTAACGGCGGTTAGGAAAGATCAACCATTTCATAATCTTGGCGGCTGCGCCCTAGCCGGCGGTGATCGTTCACCAGCAAAGGTTAACAGCCCTCGCGGCCCGTCAAGCCAAGCATGAAACGGGCCAGTTCCCGGATTCAGCATGTGGTGAGACTCATCGTCAAAAAATCCACATATAGCCGTGAACAAAACCTGAATCAGACCGAGTCAGTGATTCGTCGCCGATTCGTTCCAGACTCGTTCCAACGGTTAATCGGCAGCGGATTTTGATCTTGCCTGTCGTTGCGCCATCTCCTGATGGGAACATTCCGCTTTCGCTTCGCGTCTGAAATCCCTATGTGTCGGCTGTCATACGCGGCGGCACCGCCGCGTCCCCGACAACAAGCGGCAGAAAGCGTCATTTCCGAGCCGATGAATATCCAGCCGAAACACTCCCAGCCGCTGATCCTTTCGGGCCGCGACGTGACCGCCGTGCTCGGCCCCACCAACACCGGCAAGACCCATCTCGCCATCGAGCGCATGGTGGCGCACGAGACCGGCGTCATCGGCCTGCCGCTGAGACTTCTTGCCCGCGAGGTCTATGCCCGCGTTTGCGAGAAGGTTGGCGCGCACAAGGTGGCGCTGGTCACCGGCGAGGAAAAGATCGTTCCGGCGGGCGCCAAATATTCCGTCTGCACCGTCGAGGCGATGCCGCGCGAGACCGATGCCGCCTTCGTCGCCATCGACGAGGTGCAGCTTGCCGGCGACCTCGAGCGCGGCCACATCTTCACCGACCGCATCCTGCATCTGCGCGGCCGCCAGGAGACGCTGCTTCTGGGCGCCGCCACCATGCACGGCATCCTGCAGAAACTGCTGAAGGGCGTTTCGGTGGTGACGCGGCCGCGCCTGTCGCACCTTGCCTATGCCGGCTCGAAGAAGCTCACCCGTCTGCCGCGGCGCACGGCGATCGTCGCCTTCTCGGCGGACGAGGTCTATGCGATCGCCGAGCTGATCCGCCGCCAGCAGGGCGGTGCCGCCGTCGTGCTCGGCGCGCTCTCGCCCCGCACCCGCAATGCCCAGGTGGAGATCTTCCAGTCGGGCGACGTCGACTATCTCGTCGCCACCGACGCCATCGGCATGGGACTGAACCTCGATCTCGAGCATGTCGCCTTCGCCCAGAACCGCAAGTTCGACGGCTACCAGTACCGCAACCTGACTGCGGCCGAGCTCGGCCAGATCGCGGGCCGCGCCGGCCGCCACCTGCGCGACGGCACCTTCGGCGTCACCGGCCAGGTCGATCCGTTCGACGAGGATCTGGTCAAGAAGATCGAGGGGCACGATTTCGACCCGGTGAAGGTGCTGCAGTGGCGCACCGCCGACTTCGATTTCTCCAGCCTCGACGCGTTGAAGCGCTCGATCGAAACCAACGCGCCGGTCGAAGGGCTGACCCGGGCGCTGCCGGCGGTCGACGCCCAGGCGCTGGAGCACCTGTCGCGCGACGAGGACATCAGGGCGCTCGCCACTGCCAAGGAGCGCGTGGCGCTGCTTTGGGAAGCCTGCGCGCTGCCCGACTACCGCAAGATCGCGCCGGCCCAGCATGCTGACCTCATCGCCTCGATCTACATGGACCTTGCACGCCGTGGCCATGTCGATGAGAATTACATGGCCGAGCAGGTGCGGCGAGCCGACACCACGGATGGCGATATCGACACGCTGTCGCACCGGATCGCCCAGATCCGCACCTGGACCTTCGTCTCCAACCGGCCTGGCTGGCTGGCCGATCAGCTACACTGGCAGGAAAAGACGCGCGAAATCGAAGACAGATTGTCGGATGCGCTGCATGAGCGGTTGACGAAACGCTTCGTAGACCGCAGGACTTCCGTCCTCATGCGGCGCCTTAGAGAAAATACCATGCCTGAAGCCGAAATCAGCCCAACCGGAACCGTCCTCGTCGAAGGCCATCACGTCGGCGAGTTGCAGGGATTCCGCTTCACCGCCGACCAGAGCGCCGGCGGCGAGGACGCCAAGGCGGTGCGCACCGCAGCCCAGAAGGCGCTCAGCGCGGAGTTCGAGGCGCGCGCCGAGCGCTTCGCCGCCTGCGCCAATGGCGATCTGGCGTTGGGCTCGGACGGCGTCCTGCGCTGGATCGGCGCGCCGATCGGCACGCTGGTCGCCGGCGACGAAGCACTCAAGCCGCGGCTCGTGCTGCTCGCCGACGAGCAGCTTACCGGGCCGGCCCGCGACAAGGTGGCGGCGCGCGCCGAGCGTTTCGTGAATTTCCAGATCGAAACGCTTTTGAAGCCGCTGGTCGATTTGAAGAATGCCGAGCAGCTCGCCGGCATCGCGCGCGGCATCGCCTTCCAGCTCGTCGAGCATTTCGGCCTCATCAATCGCCGCGACATCGCCGAGGAGATGAAGTCGCTCGACCAGGAGGGCCGCGCGGCGCTGCGACGCCTCGGCGTGCGCTTCGGCGCCTACCATGTCTTCGTGCCGGCGCTGATCAAGCCGGCGCCGGCCGGGCTGGTGACGCTGCTGTGGGCGCTGAAGAACGACGGCAAGGACAAGCCGGGCTTCGGCGACGTGGTGCATGCGCTGGCATCGGGCCGCACGTCGGTGGTCATCGACCCGGCCTTCGACAAGACCTTCTACAAGCTCGCCGGCTATCGCAATCTCGGCCGCCGCGCCGTGCGCGTCGACATCCTCGAGCGGCTGGCCGACCTGATCCGTCCGGCGACCAACTGGAAGCCCGGCCTCGGCCAGCGTCCGGACGGCGCCTATGACGGCCACGCCTTCATGGTGACGCCGCCGATGATGTCGATTCTCGGCGCCACCGCCGACGACATGGAAGAGATCCTCAAAGGTCTGGGCTATCGCTCCGAACCGAAGCCGGCCGCCGAGGTGAAGGCCAAGCTCGACGCGCTGGACAACGCGGCCCGCGAGGCCGCCGCCGCGAAGCTCGCAGCGGAGGAGGCCGCTCGGGTAGCAAAGGCTGAGGCATCGACCACGGATGCCGTTGCCGAAGCGGCTGCCGAAGACTCGGAGGCGGCGGCTGAAGTACACGCCGCCAACGAAGCCGATACCACAGGCGAGCCTGCTGCCGAAGCAGATGCAGAACCCGCTGCTGAAGCAAAAGCGCACACCCAAACCGTGGCGGCGAACGAGGCCGCGGCGGAACAAACCGATGAACTGGTTGCCGTTGCTGCCGAGGCTGAGCCAACTGCCGAAGCGGCACCTGCGGCGGAAAGTGGCGAGAGCGCTGCTCGGTCCGATACCGCCGCGGCAACGGAAGCCCCGACGGACGCCGCACCGGAAGCCGCCGCCGCCGAAACCGCAACCGAGCAGGAAGAGCCTAAGCCGATCCTTTTGTGGCGGCAGGCCCGTTTCGACCATCAGCGGCCGCGCCACCGTCATGACAACCGCCGCGACAATCGTCCGCGCAACGGCCAGGCGGCACGCGATGGCCAGCCAGGCGCCACGGGTGGCCAGGCCAGCGATCGGCCGGCTCATGAGGGACGCCGCGACCAGCGCGAGGGCGCCGGCAAGCCGCGCTTCGATCGCTCGAAGTTCAAGCCGCGCCCGGAACGTGACGGCGAGCGGCGCGACGGCAAGCCGCAAGGCGAGCGCCCCGACCGCCGCGAGGGGCGGCCGGACTGGAAGGGCAACAGGCAGGACGGCAAGGGCAATGCCGGCAAGCCGGCCTTCCAGGGCAAGCCGCGCGACGAGCGCCCGCAGCGCTTCGACCCGGATTCGCCCTTCGCCAAGCTCGCCGCGTTGCGCGACCAGCTGAAGAAATAGCCCAGGCCGGTTGCGATGGTTGGAGAAGGCCGCCAGCGCATCGACAAATGGCTGTTCTTCTCGCGTGCGGTGAAATCGCGCTCGCTGGCGGCGAAGCTGGTGGTTGCCGGACGCGTCCGCATCAATCGCGACAAAGCAGCGCAGGCCTCCGATCTGGTCAAGGCCGGCGATGTGCTGACCATCACGCTCGACCGCCGGATCCTGGTCTGGAAGCTGCTCGGCTGCGGTTCCCGGCGCGGCCCGGCCGAGGAAGCTCGCCTGCTTTACGAGGACATGTCGCCCCTGCCGACGCCGAAGGGCGAGGCCGTTCCCGACGCCATTCCGGCGCTGCGCGAGGCCGGTAGCGGACGCCCGACCAAGCGGGAGCGCCGGCAAACCGACCGGCTGCTCGGCGAAGACTAGAAGGAACCATCCGAACTCGTCGCGACAGCCGGCTGGAATTCCATTCCGCCACGCTGCCCCAGCCGGCAAGCCCTGCCCTTGCAAGCGACGGACAAAGGCGTTACCTCACCTTGAAAAGCCCGACAAAACGGGACGTCCCGGAGCCTGCAATGACCTATGTCGTGACCGACAATTGCATAAAATGCAAATACATGGACTGCATTGAGGTCTGTCCGGTCGACTGTTTCTACGAAGGCGAGAACATGCTCGTCATCCACCCGGATGAGTGCATCGATTGCGGCGTCTGCGAACCGGAATGCCCGGCCGACGCGATCAAGCCGGATACCGAGCCGGGCCTCGACAAATGGTTGCAGGTCAATTCCGAATACGCCGAGAAATGGCCCAACATCACCGCCAAGAAAGAGCCGCCGGCCGACGCCAAGACCTTTGACGGCGAGACCGGAAAGTTTGAGAAATATTTCTCGGCCGAGCCTGGCGAAGGCGACTGACGGCTCAGCCGCCCAAGTCGGCATGACGCGGCGTAACGGAGCCGATACGATTGCTGTCTTGACAGGCAGCGACGGCGCTTGACGTTAGCGAACGCAGCAAAACCTTGATTCTTCCGACTTTTTGTGTTACATCAACCAAACATGCCGGTGACACAACGTCGATTTATGGCGCTAACGCCCCAAATCACTGAAAGGTGAGCTTTTCAAACCCCAACCAGAGCGATCTGGGGCAGGCGGTCGCATTCGTGCGGGTTGTCGGTCTCGGTTTTTCCGGCGGGTTCACCTGTTGTGCGGCTAACGATCGGCCAACGCCGGTCACGTGGGTTCAGCCGGCGCCGCCATGCCGGCGCTACAACTAAGGAGTTCAGGGCGTAATGGCAACGATCACCCCGCAGAAGAAGTCCACCGCGGCCCGTCACGGGTTCAAGACCGGTGAGTTCATCGTCTATCCGGCGCATGGCGTCGGCCAGATCGTGGCCATCGACGAGCAGGAAGTCGCGGGTCACAAGCTGGAGCTGTTCGTCATCGATTTCCAGAAGGACAAGATGCGGCTCAAGGTGCCGGTCGCCAAGGCGACCTCGATCGGCATGCGCAAGCTGTCGGAAGAGGATTACGTCGACCGCGCGCTGAAGGTCGTGCAGGGCCGCGCCCGCATCAAGCGCACCATGTGGTCGCGCCGCGCGCAGGAATATGACGCCAAGATCAATTCCGGCGACCTGATCTCGATCTCGGAAGTGGTGCGCGACCTCTACCGCGCCGACAACCAGCCGGAGCAGTCGTATTCCGAGCGCCAGCTCTATGAAGCCGCGCTCGACCGCATGGCCCGCGAGATCGCCGCCGTCAACCGCATGTCGGAGACGGAAGCGGTGCGCCTCATCGAGGTCAACCTCAACAAGGGCCCGAAGCGCGGCGCCAAGGCCGACAACGAGGAAGCCGAGCAGGAAGAAGCTGCCTGAGCTTTCCGCCCCATCAACACGAAAAACCCGGCCTCGCGCCGGGTTTTTTGTTGGGGTCCGGCGCCAAACCTATCCCTCGCCGCCGGCTTCCTTCTGCGCCTCTTCCTGGCGCAGCGAGGCGATAAAGCGCTTGGTCCGCTCACGCTCCGGATTGTCGAACACGATGGAGGCCGGGCCCTTTTCGACGACCGAGCCGGCATCGAGGAACACCACTTCCTGCGCGATCTTGGAGGCGAGCCTCAGATCATGCGTGGCCATCACCATGGTGGTGCCTTCGCGGGCCAGCTGTCCCAGCACATCGACCACTTCCTGCGCCAGTTCTGGATCGAGCGCTGAGGTCGGCTCGTCGCAAAGCAGCACGCGCGGCGACGGCGCCAGCGCTCTGGCGATCGCTACGCGCTGCTGCTGGCCGCCGGATAGCGTCGCCGGCCAGGCATCGGCCTTGTGCGCCATGCCGACCTTTTCGAGCAGCGCCAGCGCCCGCTCGCGCGCCCTGGCCTGCGGCCATTTCAGCACCGTCACTAGCCCTTCCATGACATTCTCGATCGCGGTGCGATGCGGAAAGAGCTGGAAGTTCTGGAACACCATGCCGGTCTGCAGGCGCACGCGCTGGACATCCCTTGCCGGCACCTTTGCGCCCGCGTGAAATTCCAGCGTCTCGTCGCCGATGCGCAAGGTGCCGGAGGTCGGAATCTCCAGCAGGTTGATGCAGCGCAAAAGCGTGCTCTTTCCCCCGCCCGACGGCCCGACCAGCGCCGTGACGCTGCCCTCGTCGATGCTGACGGTGACGCCCTTCAGGACAAGGTTGTCGCCGAAGCGCTTCTCGATATCGGTGAGGCCGATCATGCATTGGCCTCCAGGAAGCCGCCATAGCGATTGAGCCGCACCTCCAGCCGAGCCTGCAGCGCCGACAGCACCGAACTCATCGCCAGGTAGAGCGCGGCCGCCTCGACATAGAGGATCAGCGGCTCGTAGGTGGTGGCGACGATGCGCTGCGCGGCCTGGAACATCTCGGGCACCGTTATCGCCGCCGCGAGCGATGTGTCCTTGACCAGCGAGATGAAGGTGTTGGAGAGCGGCGGCACCGCGACGCGGCCTGCTTGCGGCAGGATCGTGCGCCGCATCGCCTGGCTCCAGGTCATGCCGATCGAGTAGGAAGCCTCCCATTGCCCTTTCGGCACCGAGCCGATGACGGCGCGGATGATCTCCGAGGTGTAGGCGCCGATGTTGAGCGTGAAGCCGATCAGCGCGGCGGGAAAGGCATCGAGCAGGACGCCGACCGACGGCAGGCCGTAGAAGATCAAAAACAGCTGCACCAGCAGCGGCGTACCGCGAAAGATCCAGACATAGAACCGGACGAGCGCGACCAGCGGCTTCGGGCCGAACAGCCTGATCAGCGCCGTGACCAGCCCGGCGATGAGCCCGAGCGCGAAAGACAGCAGCGTCAGCGGCACGGTGAAGATCAATGCCGCCCACAGCAGCGTCGGCAATGATTCCAGCATCAATTGCAGCCAGTGCGGCACGGAGCCCTCTCTTTTCCGGATGCGAAAGCGTCTGCCCGCTATCTGGATGACTATCACGCAAAAACCGGCGGACCGTCAAAGACGGCCCGCCGGGATCAAAAAGAACGAAGCTGGTGTCTTACTGCGAAACGTCCTGGCCGAAATAGGTGTCGGCGATCTTCTTGTAGGTGCCGTCGGCCCTGATGTCGGCCAGCGCCTTGTTGATCGCCGCCACCAGTTCCGGATCGCCCTTGCGCACGATGACGCCGGAATAGTCCGCGTTCTCTTCCTGCGCGGCGATCTTCACACTGGCGTCGGGCTTGTGCTTCTTGAAGTCGAGGAAGGACAGGCTGTCGTTGATGGTGGCGTCGGCGCGGCCGGTGAGCAGCAGCTGGATCGACTGGTCGAAGCCGTCGGTACCGACCAGCTCGGCGCCGTTCTTCTCGGCGAGCTTGCCGAAATTCGAGGTCAGCGACTGCGCCGCCTTCTTGCCCTTGAGATCGGCGAAGGTCTTGATGTCGCTGTTGTCGCCGCGCACGATCAGCACCGCCTTGGAAGCGATGTAGGGATCGGAGAAATCATACTTGGCCTTGCGCGCGTCGGTGATGCCGACCTCGTTGATGACGGCGTCGTAGCGGTTGGCGTCGAGACCGGCGATCAGGCCGTCCCACTTGCCTTCGAGGAATTCCACCTTGACGCCGAGCTTCTCGGCGATCGCCTTGGCGATCTCGACGTCGAAGCCGACCAGCGCGCCGGATTCGTCATGATAGGTGAAGGGCGCGTAGGTGCCCTCGGTGCCGACCTTGATGACCCCTGCCTGCTTGATCTGGTCGAGATTGGCGCCGGCGTGACCGGCTGTAACCGCCAGAACGTGCAGCGTTCCGGCGACGAGGAGCGATTTGAGCCATTTCATTTTTCTGTGATCCCGTTTTGACCGGTGCCCCGGCGCAGTGTGAGAGCCGCAAACTGACAGATAGATGTCCGCGAAATAAGGAACCAGATTTCAAACATTGGCTCGGCCAGAAATCTGATCCTCAAAATCGATGCAAATCGCGACAGGCAAGCGCCCGGGATCGATAACAAAACCGTGCGAGGCGCAATGCATGCGCGCCTCCGCCGCACGGAACCATCCATGCGCCTGACACGTTGCAGGCTGTTGTAGGGCGCGGCAGCGTCTTTTCAACCGCCATCGGCGCAACGACCTCCAAGAGGAGCCCGCATGATCGAGGATGTGGCAGGACGGACACTGGTCCGGGCGGCAATGAAGGCTCCCTATCTCGAGCGCGACGAGGAGCATCTCCTGGCCATACGCTGGAGGGAGAAGAACGACCAGGACGCGCTACACATGATCACCGTCGCCCATATGCGCCTGGTGATTTCGATGGCTTCCAAATTTCGCCACTACGGCCTGCCGCTCGGCGACCTGATCCAGGAAGGCCATGTCGGCCTGCTGGAGGCCGCGGCCCGCTTCGAGCCCGCCCGCGAAGTGCGTTTCTCGACCTATGCCACCTGGTGGATCCGCGCTTCTATGCAGGACTATATCCTGCGCAACTGGTCGATCGTGCGTGGCGGGACGAGTTCGGCGCAGAAGGCGCTGTTCTTCAATTTGAGAAGATTGCGCGCCCGGCTCGCCAATGGCGCCGAGCCAATCTCCAACGCCTCGCTCTATCGCGAGGTCTCGGCCGCGCTCGGCGTGCCTGAGGCCGACGTGGCGATGATGGATTCGCGCCTTTCGGCTCCCGACAGCTCGCTCAACGCGCCTTTGGCCGACGAGAACGGCGCCGCCGAACGGATGGATTTCCTGGTCTCGGAGGATCCGCTTCCCGACGAGGTGGTCGGCGAGACGATCGACATCGAGCGCCGCGCCATCTGGCTGAAAAGCGCGCTCGGCGCGCTCAACGCCCGCGAGCTCCGGATCATCGAGGAGCGCCGGCTGAGCGACGACGGCGCCACCCTGGAATCGCTCGGCGAAGCGCTCGGCATCTCCAAGGAACGCGTCCGCCAGATCGAAGCGCGGGCCATGGAAAAGCTGCGGGTGGCGCTGGTCAAGCAGAACCCGGAATTCCTGGCGGAAGCAGCCTGAGCAGCAACTTGAAGTTGCTGACGCCAAAATATCTATAAATATCTACAAACCCAAAATATATCGCGAACGCAGCGACCTTTCTTCTTTTCCAAATCGGCGTATTGTGAATTCTTTAACAGACCCGCGGGCCGCAACTGGTCTTTGTTGAGCCAACAGACCATAGCGGATGGGGGATTTGCCATGCTGCGATGCTACGCGTTCCTTGCGGCCCTGATCCTCATGGGGTTCACGGCATTCGAAGCTCACGCCGATCGCAGGGTTGCCTTTGTGATCGGCAATTCCGCATACCAACAAATCCCGGCGCTTAAGAATCCGGACAGGGATGCTCGTGACGTGGCGAACACGTTCCGCTTGGCCGGCTTCGACGTGTTCGTCGCCAGGGATCTCACCAAGCTGCAGTTCGAGGAGCAGTTCCGCAACTATCTCGCCGCGGCGGACGGCGCCGATCTCGCCGTCGTCTATTATTCGGGCCACGGCTTCCAGATCGGCGGCGCGAATTTCCTCATTCCGGTCGATGCTTCGCTGAAGGCCGCGGCCGACGTCGAGGTCCAGGCGATCAAGCTTGACGACGTGCTGGAGCAGTTGCGCTCCAAGTCGAAGATCCAGGTGATCATCCTCGATGCCTGCCGCAACAATCCGTTCCCGCGCAAGGACTATTGGCTGCGCGACCAGCTGATCGTCGCTGGCGACACCGGCCTGGCGCAGGTGAAAAGCTCGCTGAACACGCTGATTGCTTTCGCCACCGAGCCGGGAGCGGTCGCCTATGACGGCGCCGGCAGCCTCAGCCCCTTCTCATCCGCCTTCACCCGCCGCGCGCTGGCGCCGGACCAGGAGATCCGCGCCGTGATGGCGGCCGTGCGCCGCGACGTGGTCAAAGCCACCAACGGCAAGCAGGTTCCCTGGGAAAACTCCTCGCTGATCGACGACGTGGTGTTGTTGCGCGGCCCGAGCCAACCGGCGCCGGAGAAAGTCCAGCCGTCGGCCATCGAGCCTGGCGCGCTGAACCTGCCCAGCGGTGCCGCCGAGGCGATCGAAAGCCGCGACATCAGCATTCCAGTCGGCGTTGGCCCGGTTTCATTGAAGCTGGACTTTCCGATCGGGGATCCCGCGGTCAGCCTGAAGCTGGCGAGCTATCCGGCAACCGGAATGCTGTCGTTGCCGGATCGCACATTGCCGCCTCAATCGAGCCTGACGGCCGATGAAGTCGACAATCTGCGTTACGAGCCGCAGATCGGTTCGGCAACTCCCGTCGAGGTTGGCTTCGAAATCCGCGCCGGCAACGCGTCCAGGTCGGCGACGATGAAGCTGTCGCCAAGCCTCAACCCCTGCGACCAGGCCGCGGGCGCGCCGCTGGACCTGCAAGGCGTCGTCGGCGGCAGGTTGCCGAACGAGATCGGCGGCGCGGCTGTCGAGGCTTGCGAGGCGGCGGTGACGGCCTACCCCGATGTCGCTCGCTTCCACTATGAGCTGGGGCGGGCGCTGCTGGCGGCCGGCAAGGTCGATGAGGCCAGGAAGGCCATCCAGGATGCCGCCGACAAGGGGCATGTCCGCGCCGTCTTCGAGCTCGGCTCCATCGCCTCGTCCGGCATAGGGACGGCCGTGGATCCAACGAAAGCGAGCGGCTTCTATTCGCAAGCTTCCGACAAGGGAGACCCCTACGCCATGGCCGCCTGGGGACGCGCCTTGTTCAATGGCCTCGGCGTCCAGCGCGATACCGGCAAGGGGCTGGACCTTCTGCTCAAGGCGGCGGCGATGGGGCATATCAATGCCATGAACGATCTCGCCCTGATCTTCCAGGAAGGCCGCAATGGCGTGCCCGCCGACCCGGGCCGCGCCCTGGCTTTCCTCAGAGCCGGCATCGAACGGCAAGGCGTGTATTCGATGAGCATTCTCGGTCTTCCCGCGCGCAGCACGCTGACGGCAGCGGTGTGCAAGCCCAAGGTCGTGCGGAAAATAGTCACCAAGATAAAGGTGGTCCGCATACCCACGCCAAAGACGCCACCGGTCGTCGAGGTACCGGTCAAGCCGATACAGAACGATACCGGACCGGCGCCTTGGCGCGGCAGTAACGGCGATCACTCGGAGCACTCCGGCAGCGGCGGCTCCGATGACGGAAGCTCTGAAGGCAGCAGCAGTGGCAGCTCTGACACCGGCGCCAGCACCGGCTCCGACACAGGAAGCACCGGCGGCTTTGACGGAGTCAGCTCCGGGCTCTTCTGACGGATACCAACAGCGTTGGCATGCGCGGCGCCAATCGAACAGGCGGCGCCGAGTCGTCTTCGCGCAAACCGCCTGAATGCGGGCGCCGGCCCTACCTGTCGGTGACGATCTTGACCTTGTCGCCGGCCGATACGGTCGCGCCGGGCGACATTGCATTGAGCACGCGAAAGAGGTCGAGCTTGCGGTCGACGCCGACCATCTGGGCGGCAAGCGTGCCCATGTTCTGGCCCGGCTGCACGGTGACCACCCTGATATGCAGTGGCTTCAGCGCCGCCTTCTCGGCCGCGCTCAGCGTGCGGAACGAACCGCTGACCGAGCGCGCGACCGGCTCCAGCGCGCTGCTGGCCGAAGGCGCGGCGGTGAGCAGCCGGTAGACCTGCCCGCCGGCGCGGATGACCGCGATGTCGAACTGCCAGCCTTGCGCGCTGGCATGCGCCATCGCCGCCTCGTTGCCGTTGACCGTTTCCTGGCGCACGCTTGAGTCTTCAAGTCCGGCGACCCAGCCGCTTCGGATGTAGTCGGTCAGCGACACCGACTTGTCGATCGCCACGCCGTCGAATCGGATGGCAATGTCGCCCGGACCGGTGGCGGTCACGGCGGCCGCCGAATTGTCGATGACGAAGCCGTCCGGCACCGAGAACGAGACGCCGAGGCCCGGATGCAGGAAGGTCTGCCCGCGCACATAGCCTTCTTCCGGCGTGTCGCCGTAGAGCAGACCGTCAATGCCGGCGAGGAAGGCGTCGCGGTCGCGCGTGCCGACGCCCGGTGGCCCGAAATTGCGGGCAAGGCGCTGCGCCAGCTCGATGCGCTGCGGCGTGTTGGGGTGCGTGGCCAGGAAGTCGAGGCTGGCATCGGTGGCGCCGCTGACCGAGCGGAAATCGGTATAGGCCGACATCGACTGCAGGAAGCGGCCGGCGGCATAGGGGTCATAGCCCGCCTCGCCGATCGACTTGATGCCGATGGCGTCGGCCTGCAGTTCCTGGTTGCGCGAGAACTGCGCCAGTTTCAGCTTGCCGCGGATGAGCGCCGCCTTGGCGGTCGGGCTGTCGCCGAGCACGTCGGAGACCACCTTGGTCGCCAGCCCTTCCTCGGCCTCGAGCTGCTGCCGCTGCAACCCGTGATTCGCGGTGACGTGGCCCATCTCATGCGCGATGACGGCCGCGAGTTCCGAGGAATCGTTGGCAAGCGCCAGGAGCCCGCGCGTGACGTAGAGATAGCCGCCCGGCAGCGCGAAGGCATTGACGTTGGGCGAATTGAGAATGGTGATGCGATAGGTCTGGGTCGGGTTGGCCGACACCACCGTCAGGTTGCCGACGACCTTGGCCACCATGCGCTCGAGCTTCGGATCGGAATATTCGCCGCCATAGGTGGCGAGTATCCGCGGATGCTGCGCTTTCGCCATTTCGGCGAGCTTGGCGTTGGCGACGACGTTGTCGACCGTGATCGGCTTGTCAGAGGGCTGGAAGCCGGACTCCTGCACGTCCGGCGGCGTGAACATCTGGCAGCTCGCCAGCGCCACGGCAAAGCCGGCCATCGCGAAAAATCGCGCCAGCGGCCTCGTCCACACTTTCTCGATGCCGGTCGTCAGATCGGCTTCCTTTCGAAATCTTTCGGCAAATCACGGCCACTCCGGACCAGCATGGCCGGACCTAGCCACACTCCCCCGGACAAGGCAAGCAAACGCCGGATTACCCGCAGCCGGTTTGGCCGTAAATTATGTCCGCTTCCGGGCAATGTGTTGTCATCCGGCAACGCTGCCGCCTCGATCGCCGATATAGCGCCGGAAGGCGACCGGTCCAGAGCCGTCGAAGAAATCGGCGGCCGACCCCGTTGCCGCGACCCTGCCCTCGTCCACAAACACGATCTCCTGACCGATGCGGCGCGCATCCTCCGGCTGGTGCGTGACGAAAACCACCGTCATGTGCCGCTCGGCATGGATGCCGGCCACAAGGTCGAGCATGTCGTCGCGCAGCGCAGGACCAAGCGAGGCGAAAGGCTCGTCGAGCAGAAGCACAGGACGGTCGCGCAGCAGCACCCTTGCCAGCGCGACGCGCTGGCGCTCGCCGCCCGAAAGCTCGCGCGGCAGCCGCTTCTCCTTGCCGGCAAGGCCGACGCGCCCCAGCGCCTCCGAGACCGAATGACGGTCGGCGGCAGTGAGCTTGAGCGATGGCGAGCGGCCGAGCCCGACATTGCCCTCGACCGAAAGATGGGCAAACAGATTGTTTTCCTGGAATACCATCGACACCGGGCGCGCCCAAGGCGCAGCAGTGCCGACATCGATGCCGCCGATCAGCACCTTGCCCGCATCGGGCGATTCGAAGCCGGCGACCAGGTTGAGCAGCGTCGATTTGCCTGAACCGCTTGGCCCCATGACGGCGGTGATCCTGCCGGCGGCGAATTCGGCGTCGAAGCGGAATGACGCCTCGCCATAGCTGAACGAAACGCCCTTCAGCGCGACGGCGAGCGCCTTCTGTGCCGCAATCCCGTCGGTCGTCCCTGTCATGCCGTTGCTTCCCGCCCCAGCCAATCGGCGGCGACCACCAGCATCAGGCAGACGAGGCCGAGCAGCAAGGCCAGCCCCGCGGCGTCAGCGGTCCGGTAGCTGCCCATGCGCGCCAAGAGGAGATAGGGCAAGGTCTGCACCGAATCGCTGCCGAACAGCGCGATCACGCCGAGGTCGCCGAGCGACAGCGCCATGGCGAAGGCGAAGCCCGTAGCGAGCGGCCGTCTGAGCGCCGGCCAGTCGACCAGGCGCAGCCGGTTGCAGCCGGAAATGCCGAGCGCCAGGCAGAGGCGCTCATGACGCTCGCTCGCCGCATCGTAGGCCGGGCGAACGGCGCGGATGGCGAACGGCATCGCCATCACCGCGTTGACGGCAACGACCATGACCGGCGCGATGGCGAACACATCGGTGATGGTGCGCAGGGCCAGGAACCAGCCGGCGCCGACCACGATAGGCGGCACGACGAGCACGAAGCCGGCGCCAGTGTCGGTGGCATGCTCGAGCAGCGACGTGGCGCCGCCCGCGCGCCGCCGCAGGGCCAGCGCGCGCCGGGCGGCGATCAGCGCCAGGGACAGCGCGACGCTTGCCAGCGCCGACAGCAAAGCAAGCCCGGCGCTGGTGAGCGTCGCCCGGCGCACCGCCTCCTCGCCGGCCAACCGTCCGAGATCGGCCTTCAGGCCGGCCAGCACGGTCGCCGCCATCGGCCCGGCGACGAACAGCAGGGCAAGCGCGATCAGGCCGGCATTCAGCACCGTCTCAGCCTGGCCTGCCGCAAGATAGCGCCGTGGCGCGACGGGCAAATTGGCGTCGCCGACCGTGTTGGCGCCGAGCCGCGTGAGCATGGCGACCACGACAAAGGTCAGGACGATCTGGAGAAACGTTAGTGTCACGGCCCGCGCGGGATCGAAATCGAAGCGCAGCGCCTGGTAGATGGCGACTTCCAGGGTCGTCGCGGCCGGTCCGCCGCCCAGCGTCAGCACGATGGTGAAGGAGGTGATGCAGAGCATGAAGACCAGCCCGGCGACGCCCGGCAACGTCGCGCGCAGCGCCGGCCATTCGATCAGCCGCAACGCCGGCCAAGCCCCCATGCCGAGCTGGCTCGCCAGCCGCCACTGGTCGGCCGGCACGGTGCCAAGCGCCTCCAGGAACAGGCGCGTGGCCAAAGGCAGGTTGAAGAAGACATGCGCGATGAGGATGCCGGAAAGGCCATAGATGCCAGGCCATTCCCCGGCGCCAAGACTGCCGAGGACGCCGGCAAAGTAGCCGGCACGGCCATAGAGTGCCAGTATGCCGAGCGCCGCCACGATTGCCGGCAGCGCCAGCGGCACGGCGAAGAGCTGCAGGATCAGCCGACGGCCCGGAAAGCCCGGATGCCTGGACAGGGCGCGTGCCACCAGCAGCGCCGGCGCGACCGACAGCAATGTCGACAGCAGCGCCTGCCACAGCGTGAAGCGGGCGACGCGGAACAGGTAGCCATCGAAGGCGGCGAGAGCGCCGGACAGGTCGTTCGCGCCTTCGAGGATGAGCCCGGCGAAGGCGCCGCCGATGAGCACGGCGATTGCCGCAAGGGCGACGATGCCGGCGGTGACGCGGGAGTCAGGGCGCGGTGCGGACTGCACGCTGCACCACGTGGGCAGGGCTGAAGGCTAGCGAACGCCGCGTTCCTTCGCGCCCCCCTCTGTCCTGCCGGACATCTCCCCCACAAGGGGGGAGATCGGCAGCTTTGGCGCCCCACTCTTTCCTGCACCGTCGGCGATTGGCGAAATCGCCGATGACAACCGATCTCCCCCCAAGTGGGGGAGATGTCCGGCAGGACAGAGGGGGGCGCCGTAGAGCAATCATCTTGGAAGGATAATAACCAAGACCACCTACTTGCTCATCGCCGCCAGCCACTCGTCCACCCAGGCCTTGCGGTTGGCCGCGACCTCTTCCGGGCTGAACAGCAAGGTCTTGGTCGGCTTCACCAGTTTGTCGAAGGCCGGGTTGAGCGGCTTGTCGGTCTTGCCGGCCGGGAACATCCAGTTGGTCTCGGGGATGACGTCCTGGAATTTCGGTCCGGTCATGAAAGCGATGAATTTTTCCGCCAGCGGGTTCTTCGCGCCCGTGGTGGTGATGCCGGCGACCTCGATCTGCAGGTATTCGCCCTCCTCGAAGGACGCAGCCTGGTAACGTTCGGTGCTCTCGGCCACCATGTGGTAGGCCGGCGAGGTGGTGTAGGACAGCACCATCGGCGCCTCGCCCTTGGTGAACAGGCCGTAGGCCTCGCTCCAGCCGGGCGTCACGGTGAGCACTTTTGCCTTGAGCTTCGCCCAGGCTTCCGGCGCCTTGTCGCCATAGACCGACTTCACCCACAACAGCAGCCCCAGGCCCGGCGTCGAGGTGCGCGGATCCTGGATGACGATCTTGTCGGCGGCGTTGCCCTCGACGAGTTCCTTCAGGCTTTTCGGCGGGCTCTTCAGCTTCTCGGTATCGTAGACGACGGCGAAGTAGCCGTAGTCGAAGGGCACGAACGTGTCATCGCTCCAGCCGCCCGGCACATTGTTGCCGGACACTTCGCCATGCGGCGCGAACAGTCCGCTCGCCTTGGCGTCGGCCGTCAGGTTGGTGTCGAGGCCGAGCACGACATCGGCCTTGGTGCCGGCGCCCTCCAACTTGACGCGATTGAGCAGCGCCACACCGTCGGCGACGGAGACGAATTCCAGATCGCAGCCGCATTCGGCTTCGAATTCCTTCTTCACCGCGGGTCCCGGACCCCAGTCGGCGGTGAAGCTTTCATAGGTATAGACGGTGAGCTTGTCCTTCGCCTCGGCGGGCGCGATGCCTGCCAGAAGTGAAACAAAGCCTATCGCGAGAATAAGCCGGGACAACAATGAGCGCATCGGCGCCTCCTTCGTTCGCGTTAAAGGAATTGAGGCGTCGGATGGTCCGAAACGTCTAATCCCTCCGCCGGTACAAACCGGATCAGGTTCAGCGGGTTGGCTTTGTCGCCTCTCAGCCGGTTCGCTAAGTCAGCGTCCGGCACCCCGTTAGAGCGTTTCGAGACATAGGCCCGGCCGATGCGGCGCGCAAGCGGAAGTTTGCCGGGGCATCCAATGCATCACGGCCTATTCTGGAACGCAGCGCCGTTTGGTTTGGATGCGCCTGGCTTCCGTTTCACGACCGGGGCTGGTAAGGGCGACGCCCATGGGCACATTCACCATCCTGCTTGGCGGCGACCTCGTCCGCACGCCTCGGCTCGATCGCCAGATCGAAGGCTCCCGCGTCATCGCCGCCGACGCCGGCATCGGCCATGCCCGCATGCTTGGGCTGATCCCTGAGCTTTGGGTCGGCGACTTCGACTCGGTGCCGGCGAACCTTCCGGCCGACCTCGCCGCCGTGCCGCGCAAGATCTTTCCGGCCGAGAAGGACAAGACCGATGGCGAGCTGGCCATCGCCGAGGCGCTCGCGCGCGGCGCCACCAGCCTGGTGCTGGCCGGCGCCTTCGGCGGCAAGCGCGCCGACCATGCCTTCCTGCATCTGGCTCTCGGCGTGCGGCTGGCCGAGGCGGGCACGACGGTGCTGCTGACCAGCGGCGCCCAGGAAGGCGTGCCCATCCTGCCCGGCACAGCCGGCTTCGACTACGCCGACGGCACGCTGTTTTCGGTGCTGGGCTTTTCCGAGCTCGCCGGCCTGACGGTCTCCGGCGCCAAGTGGCCGCTTGACCGTGTCGAGGTGGCGTTCGGCTCCTCGCTCACTATATCAAACGAGGTCAAGGGCCGGCTCGAGATCGCGCTCGAGCGTGGCCGGGCGCTTCTGCTCGCCCATCCCTATCCTCTTCCCGAAAGCTGACATGGCTCCGCCTCTTCTCAATCTCGACGGCATAAAACTGACGTTTGGCGGCACGCCGCTGCTCGACGGCGCCGCGCTCAGTGCCTCCGCCGGCGAGAAGATCGCGCTTGTCGGCCGCAACGGCTCCGGCAAGTCGACGCTGCTCAAGATCGCCGCCGGGCTGATCGAGCCGCAGGATGGCGAGGTCTTCCGCCAGCCTTCGGCGACGGTTCGCTATTTGCCGCAAATGCCCGACATGGACGGCTTTGCCTCTGTGCGCGCCTATGTCGAGGCAGGGCTGGGCCCGGCCGACGACCCGCATCGCGCCACCTATCTGATGGATCATCTCGGCCTGACGGGGGAGGAACGGCCGAACGACCTTTCCGGCGGCGAGGCGCGCCGCGCGGCGCTTGCCCGCGTCATGGCGCCCGAACCCGACATCCTGCTGCTCGACGAGCCGACCAACCATCTCGACCTGTCGGTCATCGAATGGCTGGAAGAGGAGCTTGCCCACACCTCGTCCGCCGTCATCCTGATCTCGCACGACCGTCGCTTTCTCGAACGCGTCTCGCGCGCCACGGTCTGGCTCGACCGCGGCCAGACGCGGCGGCTGGACAAGGGGTTTGCGCATTTCGAGGAATGGCGCGACCAGGTGCTGGAAGAGGAAGAGCGCGAGCAGCACAAGCTCGGCCGCCAGATCGTGCGCGAGGAGCATTGGCTGCGCTATGGCGTCACCGCCAGGCGCAAGCGCAACATGCGCCGCCTCGGCGAGCTGCAGACCATGCGCCAGCGCTTCCGTAGCCATCGCGGCGCCGAGGGCACCGCGACCATGGTGGCGAGCGACGCCGCCGAATCCGGCAAGCTGGTGATCGAGGCCAAGAGTATCGAGAAGAGCTTTGGCGACCTCACCGTCGTCAAGGGTTTTTCGACCCGCATCCAGCGCGGCGACCGTGTCGGCCTGGTCGGCCCCAACGGCGCCGGCAAGACGACGCTGCTCAAGATGCTTACCGGAGAGCTGACGCCGGATGCAGGCACAGTGCGGCTCGGCGTCAATCTGGAGATCGCGACGCTCGACCAGAAGCGCGAGGCCGTCGACCCGCAGGAGACGCTGGCGCATTACCTCACCGACGGCCGTGGCGAGAACCTCGTGGTCAATGGCGAGCAGCGCCACGTCGTCTCCTACATGAAGGATTTCCTGTTCAAGCCGGAACAGGCGCGCACGCCTGTGCGCGAGCTTTCCGGCGGCGAGCGGGCGCGCCTGCTGCTGGCCCGCGTACTGGCCCGGCCGGCGAACCTCCTGGTGCTCGACGAGCCGACCAATGACCTCGACATGGAGACGCTGGAGCTGTTGCAGGAACTGGTCGCCGGCTTTGCCGGAACCGTGATCCTGGTCAGCCACGACCGCGATTTCCTCGACCGCACCGTCACCAGCGTGATCGCGCCCGACGGCGGCGGCCGTTGGATCGAATATGCCGGCGGCTATTCCGACATGCTGGCGCAGCGCGGCGGCTCGAGGCTTGAAGAGCGCCGGGCGAAGTCCAAGGCCGAAACCGCCGACGCGGGCGTTGCGCCCAAGGCCGAGCTGACCACCTCGAAAGGGCCGGCGAAGAAACTCTCCTTCAAGCAGAAATTCGCGCTGGAATCGCTGCCGAAGAAGATCGAGGCGGTGACGGCTTCGATCTCGCGGCTGGAGAACAACATCGCCGATCCGTCCTTCTACGAGCGCGATCCCGTCTCGTTCCAGAAGACCATTGCGGCGCTCGACAAGGAGCGCACGACGCTGGCCGGGCTTGAGGAGGAATGGCTGGAGCTGGAGATGCTGCGAGAGGAGATGGAGGGGTAGCGGCTTGCCTGCGAACTTCCATGCGTCCTACGATCGGAGGCTCCAACATGTTTCGGCCCAGCTCCAGACCTGAGCGGAAATCGATCAGAATTTCGATCGACCCTCGACTAATTGAAGAAGCCAAGGCAGTGGGTATCGACATCTCCGCCGTCTCTGAAGCGGCTATTGCGACAGCCGTCTCGGCCGAAAAGACGCGTCGATGGCAAGAAGAGAATAGAGAAGCCATCGATAGCTCGAATGACTACGTCAGGCGCAACGGACTACCCTTAGCCAAATACCGGCTGTTTTGATGCGGTAAAATCCGAGGGGTCGTCCCGTTCCTCACCCCGAAGTCTTCGTCGCCCAGGCCTTCAGCGCCTCATCGAAGACCTTCTCGCCGGGAATGCCCTTTTCCATGGTGAGGAGCGCCCGACGTCCGGTCTTGTAGACCACCGGCACGTCGATCCAGTCCTGCCCCCTGAGCAGCGTCAGGTTGGCGTCCTCGTCGGCCTTGGTGTCGTTGAGCGCGACGAGGAAGAAGCCGTCGGCGATCTTGGCCGGGATGCCGATCAGCGGGCTGCCGGCGTCCTGCTCGGAGCTCTTCATGGCGATGCGCAGGATATTGTCGACGCCGCCGCCGTCAAACCCTTCCGGCGTCAGGAAGATCATCTCGATGATGTGGCTGGCCGGCAGCGTCTGGTCGGTGTTGCGCCGGATGGTCATGCGCAGCTGGATGTCCTTGCCGGGTATCGTCGCCTCGGCGCGGATCGCCGGCTCCGGCGGCAGGTCGCCGCCCGGCGATTCCTGCACCAGCGACCAGACGATGCTGCCGGGCTCGGCCGTGCCTTGCTGGGTGCTGGTGCGCTCCTCATAGAAGATCGCCTTCTGGCCGACCGGCACGGTCGCCTGGGCCGTCGCCGGCGCAGGCGTGGTTCCGGCGGCGGGTGCAGTTCCGGCGGCGGGAGGCGTTGTGCCGGCGGCGGGCGGGGTCGTAGCCGCTGCAGGCGGTGTGGTCCCGGCTGCCGGTGCAGGCGGATTGGCCGCGGCATCTGCAGGCGCCGGCGGCGTTGTTCCCGCGGCGGGCGCGCTCGGCGTCTGTGCGGCTGCGGCCGGCGGCGTGGTCGTCGCAGGCGCGGCCGGCGGAGCCGTCGTCGCAGGCGCGGCCGGCGGAGCGGTCGTCGCAGGCGCGGCCGGCGGCGGCGTGGTCAGCGCGGCCACGGATTCACCTTCGCCGATGGTGCTCTGTCCGCCTGCCGGGCCGGGATCGATCTCCTTGCCTTCAGGCGTCAGGCGCTGGGTGAACTTTGTTTCGGCCGGTTCGTTGGCGCCGGCTGCGTTGGCGCCCCCGGCGGGCGGCGCCGCCGCCGTCTCGGTAGCCGGCTTTGCCGGAGCGGGCTTCACCAATGGCTCGACCGAGACAGTCTTGCTGCCGCCGCCGTTCAGGCCGAGCATCGAGCGGAACGCATCCTTGTTCAGCCAGACGCCATAACCGCCGCCGCCCAGCACCAGCAATGCGATGACAGCGGCGATCAAACCGCCATAACTGCGCTTGCGCGCCGGCGACCGCAGCCGCTGAAAATTGTCCGGCGCCGGCTGCTCGTCACTGGCGAAGACATCGCTGCCGTCGTCCGGTTCGGCAGCGTTCATGCCGGGCAGGCCGACATCGTCCTCGCGCGGCGAGGGCATCGGCGGCGGTGCCGCGGGCACTTTGTGCCAGCCACCGGGCTCCGTCTTCGTCGCGCCTTGCCAGCTTGGCTCGGTTTTTGGGGTGCTTTGCCAGCTTGGTTCCGTTTTGACCGGAGCCGGCGCCGGGTTGAACGGTTCCGGCTTGGCGGGTTCGGGCTTCGCCACGGACGGCTGCCGGACGTGGCTCGGCTGGTTCTTGTTGCGGTCGATCGACGAGAAGATATGCTCCAGCTCCGCCAGCGGGTCTTCTGCCGGAGCCGGCTTGGGCGCCGGAGCGGGCTTGGCATAATCACGCTCGACGCTGGAAATCGCGTCTTCCAGCGAGCGCTTCTGCCTGCTGACGACATCGGCGGACAACGGCGGAGAATAGTTCGCGAGCTGCTTCGCCAGTGCCGCACGCGCATTCTCGTAGATCCGCTTGCGCAGCTCGGACGAGGGCTCGCCGTGCTTCTCGAGCTGCTTCTTCAGAACACCAACGAAATCTGCCATGCGTCAGTCGACCTGCATTCTTTCCCCGGCTGGCCGCAAATCAGCCGTAGCGCCGGGAAGGGCTGTGAAACTAGTCTTGAAACGGGTCGGTCACAAGTATCGTGTCGTCCCGCTCCGGGCTGGTGGAAAGCAGCGCAACCGGCGCTCCGATCAGCTCCTCGATGTAGCGGACATATTTGACGGCTTGCGCCGGCAGATCGTTCCAACTCCTGGCGCCGGCCGTCGTCCCCTTCCAGCCTTCGAGCGTCTCATAGATCGGCTCGACGCGCGCCTGGGCGCCCTGGCTGGCCGGCAGATAGTCGATCAGTTCGCCATCGAGGCGGTAGCCGGTGCAGACCTTGATTTCGTCCAGCCCGTCGAGCACGTCGAGCTTGGTGAGCGCGATGCCCTTGATGCCGTTGACGGCCACCGCCTGGCGCACCAGCACCGCGTCGAACCAGCCGCAGCGGCGCTTGCGGCCGGTGACGACGCCGAATTCGTGGCCGCGCGTGCCGAGGAATTCGCCGATCTCGTTCTTCTGCTCGGTCGGGAACGGCCCTTCGCCGACGCGCGTCGTATAGGCCTTGGTGATGCCGAGCACATAACCGATCGCGCCGGGACCGGTGCCGGAGCCGGCGGCCGCCTGCCCCGCCACCGTGTTGGATGAGGTGACGAAAGGATAGGTGCCGTGGTCGATGTCGAGGAGCGTGCCCTGCGCGCCCTCGAACAGGATGCGCTCGCCGGCGCGACGCTTGTCGTCGAGCACCTTCCAGACGCGGTCCATGTAGGGCAGGATCTCGCCGGCCACCGAGGTCAGCTCCTGCATGATCGCCTCATGCGTCGCCTCGGCATGGCCGAGCCCGCGGCGCAGCGCGTTGTGGTGCGTCAGCAGCCTGTCGACTTTCAGGGGAAGGGTTTCCAAATCCGCCAAATCCATCACCCGGACGGCGCGCCGGCCCACCTTGTCCTCGTAAGCGGGGCCGATGCCGCGGCGGGTCGTGCCAATCTTGGTTCCGGAATTCGAGGCGGCGTCTTCGCGGAACCCGTCCAGTTCCCGGTGCAACGACAGGATAAGCGCGGTGTTTTCGGCGATTTTCAGGCGCTCGGGCGTCACCTCCACACCCTGCTCCTTGAGCTTGGCCATCTCCGCGACGAAGGCATGCGGATCGAAGACCACGCCGTTGCCGATGATCGACAGCTTGCCCTGCCGGACCACGCCTGACGGCAGGAGCGAAAGCTTGTAGACCTTGCCGTCGACGACCAGCGTATGACCTGCGTTGTGGCCGCCCTGGAAGCGCACGACCACGTCGGCACGTTCCGACAGCCAGTCGACGATCTTGCCCTTGCCTTCGTCGCCCCACTGCGAGCCGACGACCACCACATTGGCCATGTTCTTTTCCCTTGAGATGCCGCCTTGGCGGCTTGAAACGACAGGCCTCTATAACCTCATGTGCATGCCGATGCGACCCCTTCTTTGCCGCCGAAACCAGCCCAAGGCGCATCAAGCCAGACGCAACAAGCCAGGCACAACAAATTCCGGCTTTCGCATCATTTACTTGGCCTGGCCGTCGCCGTAGGCCGGCTCCGAACTTCGAACGCGCCTCCCATGCCGGATCAAGCGATGCATCGAGCCGCCTATCTGTTCCTTCTCGCCACCATGCTGCTATGGGGCGGCAATTCCGTGGCCGGCAAGCTTGCCGTCGGCCATGTGTCGCCGATGACATTGGTTTTCCTGCGCTGGGTGCTGGCGGTGCTGATCATGCTGCCCGTCGGCTGGCGGGCTTTTCGCGAGGATTGGCCGGAGCTGCGCCGGCATTGGCGGCTGATTGCCGGCCTCGGCGCCTGCGGCTTCACGATCTTCAACGTCATCTTCTACACGGCGCTGAACCACACCACCGCCATCAACGTCTCGATCTTGCAGGCAGCCATACCGATCGTCATCATTCTCGCCAATTTCGCGCTGTTCCGGCTGCACGTGCAGCGCCTGCAGATCGTCGGTGTCGCGCTGACCATTGTCGGTGTCGCCATCATCGCGAGCCACGGCGATCTCAGCCAGTTGCTGAGGCTCGATCTCAATTTCGGCGACGCCATCATGCTGGTCGCGGTTCTCTGCTACAGCCTCTATTCGGTGGGGCTGCGTCTGAAGCCGGCCATCCGCTGGCAAAGCCTCATGCTGGCTTTGTCGCTCGCCGCGCTTTTGACCTCGTTGCCGTTCTTTGTCTGGGAAGTGGCGGCGGGTCGCGTCATCGCTCCGGACGCTCGGGGATGGACTGTCGCGTTCTACACCGCGCTCGGCGCGTCCGTCGTCTCGCAGATCTTCTACATCAGAGGCAATGAATTGATCGGCGCCAACCGCGCCGGGCTGTTCATCAACCTGGTGCCGATCTTCGGCACGCTGCTTTCGGTGCTGATCGTCGGCGAGCAGTTTCAGCTCTACCAGGGCCTGGCGCTTGCGCTCGTGCTGGGTGGCATCGCGCTCGCCGAATACAGTGGCAGAAGGGCAATCCTGCAGGCATCGCCCCCACCTTCTCTAGGCATGTCAAGCGGCAGCCAGAGATAGCCGCCTCGATGAGGATGAGGTCGGACGAGGTTTGGCTTGTTGAAACGTCCGCCTGCGCAGGCGGACGTTTCCGATACCCGCCTGCTCAGGCGCTGCCGACGTCGAAGTGGAGCGGCTTGGCCGAGTCGATCGACTTGTGCTCCCGCAACTGGTCGAGCACCTTTTCCGGGAACGGCGCGTCGAGATAGAGCAGCGCGATGGCATCGCCGCCCGGCCGGTTGCGGCCGAGCTGGAAGTTGGCGATGTTGACGCCGTTCTCGCCGCAGACGGTGCCGAGCAGGCCGATGATGCCGGGGGCGTCGGCATTGGTCGTGTAGAGCATGTGCTGGCCGACCTCGGCGTCAAGGTTGATGCCCTTGATCTGGATGAAGCGCGGCTTGTGGTCTGAGAAGCAGGTGCCGGCAATCGAGCGCGTCATGTGCTCGGTCTTGACGGTTAGCTTGATATAACCGTCGAAGACGCCCGACTTGTCGCGCTTGACCTCGGCGACGATGATGCCGCGCTCCTTCACCATGATCGGCGCCGACACCATGTTGACGTCGGAGACCTGCGGCCGGATCAGGCCGGCAAGGGTGGCGCTCACCAGCGCGCGCGTGTTCATCGTCGCGGTCGATCCGTCGAACAGAATCTCGACCTCCTTGATCGGATCCTCGGTGACCTGGCCGACAAAGGCGCCGAGCACCTCGGCCAGCTTGACGAAGGGTTTCAGCCGCGGCGCTTCTTCCGCCGTGATCGAGGGCATGTTGATGGCGTTGGAAACGGCGCCTTTGATCAGATAGTCGGCCATCTGCTCGGCGACCTGCAGGGCGACATTCTCCTGCGCCTCGGTGGTCGAGGCGCCGAGATGCGGGGTTGCCACGACATTCTCCATGCCGAACAGCGGATTGTTCTCCGCCGGCTCCACCTCGAAGACGTCGATGCCGGCGCCGGCCACCTTGCCGCTCTTCAGCGCGGCGACCAGATCGGCCTCGACGACCAGCCCGCCGCGCGCGCAATTGATGATGCGCACGCCGTCCTTCATCTTGGCGATCGCGGCCGCGTCGATGATGTTGCGCGTCTTGTCGGTCAGCGGCGTGTGCAAGGTGATGAAATCGGCGCGCGCGAAGAGCTCGTCGAGCTCGACCTTCACGACGCCGAGCTCTTCGGCGCGGCTGTCTGACAGGAACGGATCGAAGGCGATCACATGCATCTTCAAGCCGACGCCGCGCGTCGCAACGATCGAGCCGATATTGCCACAGCCGACCACACCCAGCGTCTTACCGGTGATCTCGATGCCCATGAAGCGGTTCTTTTCCCATTTCCCCGCATGCGTCGAGGCATTGGCCTCCGGGATCTGGCGCGCCAGCGCGAAGATCATCGCCACGGCATGCTCGGCCGTGGTGATCGAATTGCCGAAGGGGGTGTTCATCACGATGATACCCCTGCGGCTTGCCGCCGGGATATCGACATTGTCGACGCCGATTCCGGCGCGGCCGACGACCTTGAGCCTGGTTGCGGCATTGATCAGCTTCTCAGTGACCTTGGTCGCCGAGCGGATGGCGAGGCCGTCGTACTGGTCGATCACTTCGAGAAGCTTTTCCTTGTCCTTGCCGAGATCGGGCAAGTAGTCGACCTCGATGCCACGGTCCTTGAAGATCTGCACGGCGGTGGTTGAAAGTTTGTCCGAGACGAGAACGCGGGGCGCCATGGCGGCCTCCTTGATGGAATTGGATGGGTCGGGGAAATGGCGGCCCGCGGGGCCGCCACGGAACTCAGGCCGCTGCCTTGAGCGACGCCTTCTGCGTGGCGAAGGCCCAGTCGAGCCAGGGCAGCAACGCTTCGAGGTCGGAGGTCTCGACGGTCGCGCCGCACCAGATGCGCAGGCCGGGCGGCGCATCGCGATAGGAGCCGATGTCGTAGGCGACGCCTTCCTTGTCGAGCGACGACACGATGCCCTTGGCGAAAGCCGCCTGAGCGTCGGCATCGAGCGCCGCGACATCCGGATCGGTGAAGGACAGGCAGACCGAGGTGTTCGAGCGCGTCGCCGAATCGACGGCCAGATGGCCGAGCCACGATGATTTGTCCACGAACCGGTCGAGCACCGCGGCGTTGGCGTCGGCGCGGGCGATGAGCGTCTCCAGGCCGCCGGTCGACTTCGCCCAGTTGAGCGCATCGAGATAGTCCTCGACGCACAGCATCGACGGCGTGTTGATGGTCTCGCCCTTGAAGATGCCTTCGATCAGCTTGCCGCCCGAGGTCAGGCGGAAGATCTTCGGCAGCGGCCAGGCCGGCTTGTAGGTCTCCAGCCGCTCGACGGCGCGCGGTGAGAGGATCAGCATGCCATGCGCGCCCTCGCCGCCCAGCACCTTCTGCCAGGAGAAGGTGACGACATCGAGTTTTTCGAAATCGAGCCGTTGCGCGAAGGCAGCCGAGGTGGCGTCGCAAATGGTCAGGCCGCGGCGATCGGCCGGGATGAAGTCGCCGTTCGGCACGCGCACGCCCGAGGTCGTGCCGTTCCAGGTGAAGACCACGTCGCGGTCGAAGTCGATCTGCGTCAGGTCAGGCAAGACGCCGTAGCCGGCCTCGAACCTGCGCACGTCGGCGAGCTTGAGCTGCTTGACCACGTCGGTCACCCAGCCGGAACCGAAACTTTCCCAGGCGACCATGTCGACGCCGCGCTCGCCGAGCAGCGACCACAGCGCCATCTCGACCGCGCCGGTATCGGACGCTGGCACGATGCCGATCCGGTAGCCGGCGGGAACCTTGAGGATTTCGCGCGTCAGCTCGATTGCCTGCTCGAGCTTGCCCTTGCCGATCTTGGCACGGTGGGAGCGTCCGAGCGCAGCGTCTTTCAGCGCCTCGGCCGACCAGCCGGGACGTTTTGCGCAGGGACCTGAGGAGAAATTGGGATTTGCCGGACGGAGTCCGGGCTTGGTAAGCGTCGTCATCGTGGTCTATCCTTCCAGATAGTGGCCCCTCGTTGGGGAGGGGTGGCCCACGGACGGCGATATTCTTTCAGCCTTTCGGCGTCAAGAGCAAAGTTTTTGTCGCTGGCAGGATATTCGTCAGGTTTTTCACTACACGGTGAAACGACAACGGCGGATCGCTGGATCCGCCGTCGACATTTCCGGACTTTCGTTTCTCACCAGAGATCGTAGCGCAGCCCGAGCTTGACCGTCTGATAATCGATGCCCTTGCGGATGTTGAAAGCGCCGCCGTCATAGGCGACGTATTTGGCGCCCGGCACCGAAAAATACTCGTAGCCGAGATCGACGGAGACATTCTTGGTGACTTGGTAGGACAGGCCCGCGCCGATCGAATAGGCGAGATTGAACTTGGCCGCAGTGTCGGTCTGTCCTTCATAGCCGGCAGGATCGTCGCAGAAGAATCCCCCCGTGCCGGCGTTGTTGGTCGGGACTTCCACGCAGTCGCGTGCGCCGATGCTTCTGTAGTATTTGTTGTAGGCGACACCGATGCCGCCGCCGATATAGGGCGTGAGCCCGACATAGGTGCCCAGGTCAACATAGCCGTTGGCCATGATGCTGTAGCCCTTGTTGGAGGCGTTGTCGGAGAGATCGCAGGCCTGGCTGGCCGGCACGGAATTGATCGTTCCGAAACCGTCGTCGACAAGCGTGTGCCCGTCGCAGGTTGCTCCGAGCTTTTCACTCGCCGCGAATTTGTCGGTCGGCAGGATTCCGCCGTTCAACTCGACCCGAAGATAGTCGTTGAAGTGATAGCCCATGCCGATGCTGCCGCTGAACAGGCTGGACTCGTCGGAAAATGTGTTGAGCGGACCTGACGATACTTCCTCGTGCTTGAACGGATTGCTGAAGGCGTAGCCGACGTCGCCGCGCAGGTACCAGCCCGAGCCCACCTCGACCGGCTGGTAGTCCGGCGCCTGGTCGACATAGATCGGCGGGTCGTAGTCGGCCGACACCGCCTGTGTCGCCGGCATCAGCACGATTGCGGCGAGCGCCAGTGCGATACGCGATTTTGATGTCATGGTCCCCGGCTCCTGAAGTTGGCGCCAGTCGCGAACGCGAGCACAGCTGCCGTTTCAGGGAGCATTGTTAACCATAGTGGTTAAGTGCCGGTTAAGGATAACAAGCGGTTACCGAATTGATTTCGATGAGATTTTACCGGCGGCTCACAAACGGAAGCCGCCCGGCTGGCGCCGGGCGGCTCGCAAATTTCAGGACGCGGAAGAGACTACTTGGTGTAGATCGGCTCCGGCTCAGGCTGATAGGCAACCACCGGCGCGGCGCAGCCATTATTGCCGCCAAACTGATAGCGCAGACCGCCGCGCACTTCATGCGTGTTGAGGCCGTGGTCGAAACCCGGTCCGGAGCTGGTCGTATCGAATTCGAACATGCGCCCACCCTGGATGTGAGTGAAGCGATAGCCCGCATCGAGGATGATCTTGTCTGTGAGGCAGTAGGAAGCGCCTGCCATGAGCGCGTAGGCGAAGCGCCAGTTGGACGACCCGGGGTTGGTTTCGGTGGTATTGGGATCGCGCACCGTATCCCACTTGATCCTTGCGCCGCCGATGCCGGCGCCGACATAAGGCGTGATGCCGTGCCACGTGCCGATATCCACATAGGCATTGGCCAGCAGCAGCAAGGCGCTCATCCTCGACACCTCGGTCGATGTCGTGACGAGATCCGAGGTCTGGCCGTTGAAATCCGACTTGAACCAGTAGTCGGCAGTCAGATCAGTACGGAGATAATCATTGATCTTGTAGCCGACGCCGGCGCCGACCGAGAACCCGCTCTTCAGGTCGCCGAAATCGAAATCGTTGGTGCCGGGCGGCGGGCCGTAGGTGATGTAGTCGATGCTGCCCAAATTCGACCAGTGATAGTCGATGTCGCCGCGGATGTACCAGCCGCCGACATCGACCGGCTGAGCCTCGACGACGGGCGGCGGCGCCTCCTCGACCGGAGGCGGTTCCGCGAGGTCGGCGGCGAGCGCCGGTCCGGCCACCCCCGCAAACAGCGCGGCAAACAATGCCATTCTTGCTGTATTCAACATGCTGTCACCCCTAAGAAGCCTCGGGACGACACCGCCCGAAGATGAACCTCGGCGTGGATAATGAATTGCAAAGGTTAAAAGCCGTTTAACCGTACCGATTAACCACGAATCTATACAATTTTAGAGAGCATTCCGTTGTCCGGCCGGCGTGCGCGCACGAAAAAGCCCGCCGGGCGGCGGGCTTCCAGGCGACCAGCTTTGCTTCGGCCTTCGTCAGGCGGCGCTGCGGGTTTCCGAGATGATGCCGACGATGTCGTTGACGACGGTCTCGACCAATTGCGGATCGTCGCCTTCGGCCATGACCCGGATCAGCGGCTCGGTGCCGGAGGGCCGGATGACGAGGCGGCCGGACTTGCCGAGCCGGTTGCGCGCCTCCTCGATCGCCGCCTTGACCGGCGCCTCCTCCAGCGGCTTGCCGCCGGAGATGCGAACATTCTTCAAGAGCTGCGGCACCGGCTCGAACTTCTTCGACAGCTCGCTGACCGGCCGGTTCTGCCGCTTGATGCAGGCCAGCACCTGCAGCGCCGAAACCAGTCCGTCGCCGGTGGTCGAGAAATCGGAGAGCACGATATGGCCGGACTGCTCGCCGCCGACATTGAGGCCATGCGCCCGCATGTGCTCGACGACATAGCGGTCGCCGACCTTGGTGCGGTGCAGTTGCAGCTTCATATCGCCGAGGAAACGCTCGAGGCCGAGATTGGACATCACGGTGGAGACGACGCCGCCGCCGGCCAGCCGCCCGCCCTGGTGCCAGGACTCGGCGATCAGCGCCATGATCTGGTCGCCGTCGACGATGGCGCCGTTCTCGTCGACGATGACCACGCGGTCGGCGTCGCCGTCGAGCGCGATGCCGATGTCGGCGCGCACCTCGTGCACCTTCTTCTGCAGACCTGCCGGATGGGTCGAGCCGCATTCCTTGTTGATGTTGAAGCCGTTCGGCTCGACATTGATGGCCACCACCTCGGCGCCGAGCTCCCACAGCGCCTCGGGGGCCACCTTGTAGGAGGCGCCGTTCGCGCAATCGACAACGATCCGAAGCCCGGAAAGCGACATCGAGCGCGGCAGCGTGCGCTTGGCGAACTCGATATAGCGGTCGTGGACGCCGTCGACGCGCTTGGCGCGGCCCAGCCCGTCGGAATCGGCCAGCGCGAGCTCGATATCCTTGTCGAGCATGCTTTCGATGCGCTCCTCGATCTCGTCGGAGAGCTTGTAGCCGTCGGGGCCGAACAGCTTGATGCCGTTGTCGAAATAGGGATTGTGCGAGGCCGAGATCATCACGCCGATGTCGGCGCGCAGCGAACGCACCAGCATGGCGACCGCCGGTGTCGGTATAGGCCCGAGCAGGAACACGTCCATGCCGGCAGCGCACAGGCCCGAGACCATCGCGTTCTCGATCATGTAGCCGGAAAGCCGCGTGTCCTTACCGAGCACGACGCGGTGCCGATGGTTGCCGCGCTGGAATGAAAGGCCGGCTGCCATGCCCACCCGCATGGCGACCTCGGCCGTCATCGGAAACTTGTTGGCGCGTCCGCGGATGCCGTCGGTGCCGAAATATTGCCCTGCCATGCCTGCCAATGTCCCCGTCGGTTTTTCAGCCGTCCGTATTGCCACAATTGGGCCGCATCCGATCATCACATTTCGTGATTATATATTACCATTCCTTAGAAAATCATTGTCGCGGGCGGTTCAAGTGATTCGACAGCCTACCACGACCTCTGACTGTAGCGGCAATATACCAGCCGGAGCGAGCTTTTCTGCCCAAGGTCGCCGGGCAAAACCTTGTTTTCGCAGCCGACGCCAAGCAATTCATCACCTTGTCGGGAGGAACACACTTTGTGACGCCATCCGTGCCGGAAGCATCTGGCGCAGTCGGAAGTTGAGAGCTATTGATTTGGTATAGGGACACCACCTGGCGGCAGCAAGGGAGAAACGCCATGCTTATTCATAGACTTGCAACATTGACGGGCCTCGCCGTCGCAGCCTTTTTCGTGGCGGCGCCGGCCAACGCGCTGACCATGGCCGAGTGCAGCACCAAGTACAACGCGGCCAAGGACGCCGGAACGCTGAATGGCCAGACCTGGAACCAGTTCCGCAAGGCCGAGTGCGGCAGCGACGCCTCCGCAGCGACCGACACCAAGGCCGCGACCGACACCAAGGCGGCTGAAACCAAGCCGGCCAAGAAGGCCAAGGAGTCGACCGCCGCGGCAACCGCCGACAGCTCCGCCAAGGGGCTGACCGCCAAGGAATGCAGCGCCAAGTACCAGGCCGCGAAGGCCGCGGGCACGCTGAACGGCATGAAATGGAACGACTTCCGCAAGACCGAATGCGCGGCCGGCGCCACCGCGGCGGCGACCGACACCAAGCCTGCCAAGGCGACCAAGACCGCCACGACGGCGGCTGAAGGCGGCAAGGGCCTGAGCATGGCCGAGTGCAGCACCAAGTATCAGGCAGCCAAGACCGCCAACAAGCTGAACGGCATGAAGTGGAACGACTTCCGCAAGGCCGAATGCGGTGCCGACGCCGCCGACGACGACACCGTGCCGGCCCCGACCGAGGCGACTTTCACCAAGGAGCCGGCGAAGCCGACCGCAGCTGCGCCGAAGGGCGTGACCTTCCCGACCGCCATCTCGCCCAAGTTCGCCACCGAGACCCCGGCCAAGGGCCGCATGCATACCTGCCTCGAGCAGTACTATGCCAACAAGGACGCCAACACGCTGAACGGCCTGAAGTGGATCCAGAAGGGCGGCGGCTTCTACAGCCTCTGCAACGCCAAGCTGAAGAGCTGATCGCCTAATTATTCGAAGAGAAAAGGCCCGCGCATCGCAAGATGCGCGGGCTTTTTGTTGCGCGCGAAGACGCCCGCGGCCTTGCTCGCATCTGCATATCGCGGGACTGTCGGCATCATCGATTCTCTCCCACACTGCCCACCGCCAGGCTTATCGGTAGTCGCAAAGATTCTAGTTGAACATATCGGGAACAAACAGTATACAAAAAGACATCAACCTATTATCAATCGGGAGGGTCTTATGTTCAGTTTGAAATTGGCGGCGTTGGCTGTGACGGCAGTAGTCGCTTGGAGCACCGCACCTGCAAGCGCACTGACGATGAAGGAATGCGGCGAGACCTATCGTGCAGCCAAGGAAGGCGGCACTCTGAACGGCATGGACTGGGCCGCTTTTCGCAAGGAGAAATGCGCGACGTCCGCCGCGGAGAGCGTCAGCGCGGATACGGTCAAAACCGCAGAGCAGCAGAAAAAGGAAACCAGCGCGGCGGTCGCCCCCACTGTAGCGCCGGCGGGCGTGACATTCCCGACCACCCTCGCCGCCGAGTTCAAGACCGAAAAGCCCGCGAAGGCCCGGATGAAGACCTGCCTGCAGGGTTACCACGACAACAAGGAGGCGGGTACATTGAACGGCCTTCGCTGGATCCAGAAGGGCGGCGGTTACTACAGCCTCTGCAATGCGCGGCTGAAAGCTGAATCATAAAAATCGAATACGGCGGATAAGGCGGTTCACCGTTTTTCCCGCAGACGTTGAGCCATCATCCTCGGGCGTGTCCGAGGATCTGCTGTCGGGCGATATCTGGGCGCCAGGACGAGGGAAGTCTTGCCTTGTCTCCAATTTCCAAACAAAAACGCCGCGGACCAAGCCGCGGCGTTTCTCGGTCAGTCTTTCGCGCACCAACCTCAGCTTGACGGCTGCGGTTCCATGCCGCCTTCGGGCTCGGGGCCCTTCTTGCGGCGGCCGCCGGTGCCGGCCTTCGGCACAGCCGAGCCGCGGCTGGGCGGCGTGTCGTCGCCGAGGTCGCGGGCGGGCTTGTGGCCGGCGATCAGCTGCTTGATCTCGTCGCCGGTCAGCGTCTCGTATTCGAGCAGCCCTTCGGCGAGCGCGATCCAGTCCTTCTTCTTCTTGGTCAGGATGGCCTTGGCCGTCGAATAGGCGTCGTCGATCAGCCGGCGCACCTCGGCGTCGATGATCTGCGCCGTTTCTTCCGAGATGTTCTGCGTGCGCGCCACCGAATGGCCGAGGAAGACCTCTTCCTGGTTGTCGCCATAGGCGACATGGCCGAGCTTGTCGGAGAAGCCCCAGCGCGTGACCATGGCGCGCGCCAGCTTGGTCGCCTGCTCGATGTCGGAGGAGGCACCGGAGGTGATGTTCTCCTTGCCGAACTTGAACTCCTCGGCGACACGGCCGCCCATCATGATCGCCAGGCGCGAGATCATGTACTTGTAGCTCATCGAATAGCGATCGCCTTCCGGCAGCTGCATGACCATGCCGAGCGCGCGGCCGCGCGGGATGATGGTCGCCTTGTGCAGCGGGTCGGCCGTCGGCACGTTGAGCGCCAGGATGGCGTGGCCGGCCTCGTGATAGGCGGTCAGCTCCTTCTCGGCCTGCGTCATCGCCGACGAGCGGCGCTCGGCGCCCATCATGATCTTGTCCTTGGCGTCCTCGAACTCGGCCATGGTGACGAGCCGCTTGTTGCGGCGCGCCGCCATCAGCGCGGATTCATTGACGAGGTTCATCAGGTCGGCGCCGGAGAAGCCCGGCGTGCCCCGCGCGATCACCTTGAGATCGACATTGGGCGCCAGCGGCACGTTGCGCACATGCACCTTGAGGATCTTCTCGCGGCCGACGATGTCGGGGTTCGGCACAACGACCTGGCGGTCGAAGCGGCCGGGCCTGAGCAGCGCCGGGTCGAGCACGTCGGGCCGGTTGGTGGCGGCGATCAGGATGATGCTTTCGTTGGACTCGAAGCCGTCCATCTCGACCAGCAGCTGGTTCAGCGTCTGCTCGCGCTCATCGTTGCCGCCGCCGAGGCCGGCGCCGCGATGGCGTCCGACCGCGTCGATTTCGTCGATGAAGATGATGCAGGGCGCGTTCTTCTTGGCCTGGTCGAACATGTCGCGCACGCGACTAGCGCCAACGCCGACGAACATCTCGACGAAGTCCGAGCCGGAAATGGTGAAGAACGGCACATTGGCTTCGCCGGCGACCGAGCGGGCGAGCAGCGTCTTGCCGGTTCCGGGAGGGCCGACCAGAAGCACGCCGCGCGGGATCTTGCCGCCGAGGCGCTGGAACTTCTGCGGATCGCGCAGGAACTCGACGATTTCCTCAAGGTCTTCCTTGGCCTCGTCGACGCCGGCAACGTCCTGGAAGGTGACGCGGCCATGCGCTTCGGTGAGCAGCTTTGCCTTCGACTTGCCGAAACCCATGGCGCGCCCGGAGCCGGACTGCATCTGGCGCATGAAGAAAATCCACACACCGAGGATCAGGATCATCGGCAGCCACGAGATCAGGTAGCCGAACAGCGAGTTGGAGCCGTCGGTTTCAGGCCTGGCGTTGATGGTGACGTTCTTGTCCTGCAGCCTCGAGACCAGCGACGGATCCCCGGGCGAGTAGGTCTGGAAGCCGTTGGCGTTGTCGGTGTAGTTGCCCGAGATGCGGGCGCCGGCGATCGTCACGCTCTTGACCCGGCCGGACGCGACATCCTGCAGGAACTGCGAATAGGCAATCTCGCTGGAAGCGCCGCGCGTCTGCGGCGTCTGGAAAAGATTGAACAGGGCGATGAGCAGGACCGCTATGATCGCCCAGAGCGCGAGGTTGCGATAATTCGGATTCATCTATTGTCCTGTTGGCGTCCGCACGCGGACCCACGATGGTGATGGAGGCTTGGGCCTAACATAGGGAGAGCGCCTCCCCTTGCCAAGCATAACAGCACGCCTCGGTTAAGCTTTCGCCCATGCTCCGTCGCGATCATGGCCGCGACAAGGCAAGGGCAGCAGCGGCGGTGCGCCGATCAGCGCGGCGACTGCCGCCGCGGGCTTGAGATCGAAGGACGGCAGGAAGCGCGCGAAAGGTGACACCACCGGGATGATCGCCGCTGCCGGCGGCGTCACGCCGCCGCCAGCAAAATCAAGGCGTTCACCGCCGCGCCACAGCGCGGGTTCCGCGGCCAGCGCCCTGCGCAGCACGCTTGCTGGAACATCGCCTTCCGGGGCATATCGGCTGGCCGCCGCGGACCCCGCCGGAGCGATCACCAACCCGTCCGATCTGTCGCTCAATGTGATCCTGCGCCGGCCGTCCCAAACGGCCTGGTCCGCTGCCTGAACGGCGGGCAGGTCGCGGGCCTCGCGGTGAAGAAAGATGCCGATCCGGCGCGCATCGACCACCGTCCGCGACAATGTGGCGCAAAGCGCCCCGGACCGCAGGCGCTCGAACAGCGTCCGGCAACGCGCCTCATCGACGAGAAACGAGACGCCGCCGACCGTGGCAAGCAGGATGCGCAGCGCATAGACGGCCGCTTCGCTGTCCTCGCCATCGGCGAAAGCGCGATCGAGGCGGATGAGCCCTGGGGCCGGGCTGCTGGCAACGGCGCCGATCAGCGCGGCCGCGCGCCGGCCGAGTTCCTCGCGCTCGGCGGCCGCCTGCCCGGCCTTGGCGATTGCCTGCTCAGCGCGCGCCTCGCCGTCGCCGCCTGCAAGCGACATGCGCAGGCGCGGCCGCTCGAAACGCTGGTCGACATTGGTCGGATCCTCGGCCCAGCCGATGCCGCGGCGCTTCAGCATCTCGCGCAATGCCGCGCGGCGCGTGCCGAGCAGCGGCCGGGCGATCCATGTACGCCAATCGTAGAGCGTGGCGGGCGCCATGCCGGCCAGGCCCCGGCCGTCGTGCGTATCGTCCTCGCTTGCCCCCTCGTCACGGGCTTGCCGCATCAGCACGGTCTCCGCCTGGTCGTCGGCGGTGTGGCCGGTCAGGATGAGCCGGATGCCTTCCGCTTCCGCTGCCTCGGCGAGCAGCCGGTAACGCGCCTCGCGCGCGGCGGCGGGCAGGCCGGTCGACGGCTTGCGGCCGGACCAGACGAGCGTGCGATGCGCGATGCCGTGCCCGGCGCAGAGCCGGGCCACCGCTTGCGCTTCGGCCGCCGAACCTGGGCGCAGGTCGTGATCGATCGTCACCGCAAGCAGCCTTGCCGCGGGCAGGGTTCGATCGAGGTGCTGCTTGAGGAGAAAGAGAAGGGCGGTCGAGTCGCTGCCGCCGGACACGGCTGCAATGGCGCCGTTGGAAAAGTCGAAGTCTGAAAAAAGGCGGTCCGAAAGATCAGGCTCGGTGTCGAGCATCAGTGCATGTCGTCCAAAAGCGGTCCCGGTTTCAGGATACCGACATGCAAGGCTAGAGCAATTCCAGGAAAAGTGTGAGCGGTTTTCCGTCCGGAATTGCGTAAAGACAAGAAGATAGGGCATTTCGCCGTTTCCGTGAAACGGTGAAACGCACTAGCACGACGCCAGCGCCTTTTCCTGCTTGATGCGTTCTTTCAGCGTGCCGGAGACATCCGGATAGCGCTTGCCGATCTCGTTGAAGGTGGCGCAGGCCACGTCGTTCTGCTTGAGGCCGACCAGCGACACGCCGAGCTTGAGCAGCATGTCGGGCGCCTTCTTGGCCTTCGGATAATCCTTGCTGGCCGCCAGGAAGACCTCCGCCGCGTCGCGGTATTTCTGCTGGCCGAGCAGGGATTCACCCAGCCAGTAATGCGCATCCGCCGCCTTGGCGTCCTTGGGGAAGCGGGAGATATGGTCGCGGAAACCCTGCTCGGCGGTGGGATAATCGCCCGACAGGATGAACTGGTAGGAGTTGCGGTAGAGCTCGTCCGGATTGTTCGTCGACGGCAGCGAAGCCATCACCGTGCCGCCGGCCTTGCCCTTGCCGCTCTTTGCGCCGGTCTCGGCGGAAGGCGCGTTTGCCGTGGCCGCGGGAGCTTCCGCTTGCGAGCCCGCCTGCGGGTCGGACTCGGCATTGACGACATTGCCGTTCTTGTCGACCGTGATGGTGCCGAAGTTCTTCGGCGGCGCGCCGGTGATCAGCTTGCCCGGATCGCCGCTCTGCGATTCGACGATGACGTCGCCGACGCTCTTGCCGCCGCCGTCCTGCGCGCCAGCGTCGGACGGGGCTTGCGTCGCCGGGGCTTGGGCGACGCCGGTGTCGGCACCGCCGCCGCCGGTGCTCGAGTCCCCTGTATTTGCGTCGCCAACGCTGGTGTTGCCGTCCTGCGGCGCGGCCTCGGACTTCTTCTGCCCGGTGGGCTTGGCGCCCTGCGAGCCGCCTTCGAGCTGCTGGAAGCGGAACTCGTTGTCTTCCTGCTGCTTGCGCATCTGCTCCTGCATTTGCAGGATCTGGAAATTGAGCTCCTCGATCTTGCCGTTCATCTGGCGCAGCTGATCTTCCAGGCCGGTCATGCCGGCATTGTCCTGCTGCGCCATCTGCGCCGGCTCGGCCTTCTTCTTGTCGCCGAAGATGCCGAGCGTCGGCAGATGGAAAGTGAACCCGCTGTCCGAGGATTGCCCGCTGTCCGCCGGGGCGGCGACGCCTGCGATGCTTGATACGAGCAGCAGCGCAAGCGTGCCGCTCAGGACCGTTCTGAAATGCATTCTGTCTCTCGCCGTGAAATCTGTTGGCCTGATGCGCCTTTCCAAATCGGAATGGGAGGAAGCGCCCTCGCGCTCTTAGCAGGACGCGAGACTTCGGCCAAATTTTGTTTCAAGCGCTCGCATATGAAAAAGGCGGCCCTGAGGCCGCCTTTCGTTCCGCGATGTTGTATTTTTGCAGCCAGACGAGGCGTCAGGATCCGGCGCCCGAGAGCGTGGTGACGGCGCGGCGGTTCTGCGACCAGCACGAGATGTCGTCGCAGACGGCGACCGGGCGTTCCTTGCCGTAGGAGATGGTCTTCAGGCGGTTGGCCGCGACGCCCTTGGAAACCAGGAAGTCGCGGGTGGCGGCGGCGCGGCGGGCGCCCAGCGCCAGATTGTACTCACGCGTGCCGCGCTCGTCGGCATGGCCCTCGATGACGATGGCATATTGCCTGTACTGGTTGAGCCACTGTGCCTGGCGGCCAAGCGTCGTCTGCGCGTCGGCGCGGATTGACGAGGAGTCGGTGTCGAAGAAGATGCGGTCGCCGATGTTGACGGTGAAGTCCTGCGCCGAGCCGGGCGTGGCGGCGCCGGCGCCGTTCAGGCCAAGATCGGCCGCGCTGTTCGGCGTCTTCTTCGAGGCGCAACCGGTGATGGCGAGCGCCGCCACCAGCGCGATCATCGCCGGGTTTCTGGTAAGTGCTGCGATACGGCCCATGCCGCCTCTCCTTCGCATTCGAGTGATTTCGTTGATCACCCAGTAACCACGTTTGGGTTAACCGGCATTCAAGAAACACAGTTAATTTTTCGTTTCGAGCCGCCGTCCTCGGCCGATTTCGCTAGGCTCACAATGCGCGGGGACCGTAGGCGGAAATGCGGCCAAAACGCGACGAGCTGTGAAAAAGGGGAATTGAAGAATTGGAGAATTGAGGAATTGAAGAAAAGGCTTACTTCAGCTTCTCCCTCAGATTCACCAGCATTCCATAAATGTGAACATAGGACTGCTGCCATTCGTCGCGCTGCGCTTGTGTGATGTAGCCAAGATCGAACGCGTAAGAAATCCACGTTTCAACTTCGCTGCAGGATCCCATAGCCATCGAAATGAACCGCGCGAATTCGGGTTTGGAATGGGTCTGCTTGGCGAAGCCCTCGGCCAGATTGGCGCAGATGGCCTTGCTGGATCGACGCATTTGGTCGGCCAACGCGTATTGCTCGATTTTCGGAAAGACAAGCGTGGCCCGATGAACGTCGAGGGAAACTGCATAAGCGCGCCTATAGACTTCCAAGTCCTTCGCGCGCTTGATGTAGCTGCTTTCTTTCTCCATTCTTCAGTTCTTCAATTCTCCAGTTCTTCAATTCCTCTTCTTCCCCGCCCGCTCATTCCAGCAGCGGCGACCAGGCCGGGTCCGAAGCAAAATTCGCGGTTGGAATCTGCTGCTCGTTGCGGCCGGTGAGGTCGACGGAGACGAGCTTCGGTCCGCCGGCGGAGTCGCGGAAGAACATTAGAACGCGACCGTTCGGCGCCCAGGTCGGGCCTTCCTGCTGGAAGCCGGAGGACAGGATGCGCTCGCCCGAACCGTCGGTCTTCATGACGCCGATCTGGAACTCGCCACCGGACTGCTTGGTGAAGGCGATGAGGTCGCCGCGCGGCGACCATACCGGCGTGGAGTAGACGCCGTCGCCGAACGAGATGCGGCGCGGGTTGGAGCCGTCGGCGCCCATGACATAGATCTGCGAACGGCCGCTGCCGCCGCCGCGGTCGGAGGTGAACACGATCTGCGAGCCGTCCGGCGAATAGGACGGCGAGGTGTCGATGGCGACCGAATCGGTCAACCGCGTCGTCGAGCGGCTTCTCAGATCCATGGCGAAGATGTTGGAGTTGCCGTCGTCGCGCAGCAGGCTCATGATCACCTTCTGGCCGTCAGGCGAGAAGCGCGGCGCGAACGTCATGCCGGGGAAGTTGCCGACCAGCTCGCGCTGGCCGGTCTCGATCTGCAAGAGATAGACCTTCGGCTGCCCGCTCTCATAGGACATGTAGGTGATTTCCTGCCGGTTCGGCGAGAAGCGCGGCGTCAGCACGATCGAGCGACCGTCGGAGAGATAGCGCACATTGGCGCCGTCCTGGTCCATGATGGCAAGCCGCTTCTTGCGCGCGTTCTTGGCGCCGGACTCGTCGACGAAGACGACGCGCGTATCGAAATAACCCTTCTCGCCGGTGATCTTCTCATAGATCGCATCGGCGATGATGTGCGCGACACGGCGTTGATTGGCGTCGTTGGCGAAAAACTGCTCGCCGGCCATCTGCTGGTTGCCGAAAATGTCCCACAGCCGGTACTGCGCGCGGATGCGGCCATCGGCTTCCTTGCTCACGGCGCCGGTCACCAGCGCTTGGGCGTTGATGACTTTCCAATCCTCATAGCGGGGCGCGGCGTCCGGATTCGTGATCTTTTCGACAAAGGCAGCCTTGTCGATCGGCGCGAACAGTCCCGACCGTTTCAGATCGGCGGTTACGATTTCCGATATCTGTGGCCCAAGCCCCCCTTGAAAATCGGGGATGGCGATCGGCAGCGGCTCAACATTGCCCTGGGTGACCTTCAGTTCAACCTTAGCCAATGCCGGCAAGGCAGAGCCCAAAGTCGTGCCCAGTGCCATCGCTGCGATCACCAGGAGCGGATTGAGGAAAGATCTCATGTCTTCTCGCTTTTCTTCTTCGATTGTTCAGACTCGGCCTAGAGGCCAAACATCGCTCGTGGATCGAACGTGACTTCGACATCGTTCCAGATGTCCTGCTTGCCGGCAGGAACCTGTAGGCCAGCCATGTCGCATTTCTGGATGGCCCGCACCGCGCTGGCGTCGAATTGGGGGTTGCCGCTCGACTTTTCGACATTCGGTCGGCCATCGAGCTTGCCGGAGGCATTCAGATTGAACTGGATGACTGCCACAAAGTTCTCGGCACCCTCAAGACCGGCTGGAATTGACCAACAGCCCTTGAGCTGATCCTCCAGGGCCCCCTGCTCCGACTTGGAGAGCTTCTGGCCCTGGTTCTTTTCGCCGCCGAGCGAAGCCTGCTGGGTCGAGCGCTTGGCGCCGCCGCCGGACGGCTTTTGCTTGTCGAGCAGGGCCGTTATCTCGTCGGCGTTGAACTGCTTCTCATCCGACTTCGGCTTCGAGGAGGCCTCCTTGACCGGCTTTTCCGCGTCCTTGCGTTCCGGCGCCTTGGCGCTCTCGGCCTGGGCCGGCTGCGGCTTCGGCCGCGCCTCGGGCGCCGGAGCGGAGTCCGGAAGCTTGGCCTCTTCGGTCGGCTGTTCCTTGGCGATCGCCTCGGCGACGGCGTCCGGCTTCACCTCCTCCTTCTGGATGGCGGCGGTCGTGTCCTTCGGCGGCGCCGGCGTGGACTCCTTGGCCGGCGTCGGCTTGGGGTCCGTCTGCTTGACCGGCTCGGGCTTGACCTCTTCCTTGGGCGCAGGCGTCGGCGCCACTTCGGTCGCGGGCACCGGCTTCGGCTTTTCCTGCGGCTTCGGCACGTCCTCGACGGCCGGTTTTTCGGTCGGCGTCGGCGCCGGCGGCGGCGCCGAAGTCTTTTCGACCGGCTTCGGCTTGGCCTCGTCCGTCACCGGCTTCTCGGTGTCGACGCTGTTCTCGCCGACCTTCTGGGCATCGGGAACGATATCCGGGCGCTTGGTCGGCAGCGGCGCCGGCTTGTCATGCATGACGGCTTTCTTGTCGCCCTGCAGCGTCTGCGCGATCGCCTCCATCGGCACGATGTCGACCGCCACCGACTCCACGTCTGAAGCGGGCATCGCCGGCGGCGAGGACAGCGTGAACAGCCCGAAGGCCAGCGCCACCGCATGCAAGATCACCGATGAGGTGAGGCCGGTCCGCATTCGCTTCTATTGATCCTGTTCCTGCAGCGAGATCAGGCCGATATTCTTGTAGCCGGCGGCCTGGATGAGGCCCATCACCTTCAGCGCGGTGCCGTAATTGGTCGCTTTGTCGCCGCGGATGAAGATGCGCTCGTCATAGCCGGTCTTGGAAATCGCCTGCAGCTTGGCGACCAGCTCTTCCTGCGGGATTTCGGTCTCCTGCAGGTGAATCTTGCCGGCGGCGTCGATCGAGACTTGGATCGGCTGCGTGTCGGCATTCATCGCCTTGGCTTTCGTTTCCGGCAGGTCGACTGGCACGCCGACGGTCAGCAGCGGCGCCGCGACCATGAAGATGATCAAAAGCACCAGCATCACGTCGACCATCGGCGTGACGTTGATTTCCGACATCAGGCCATGATGGCGGCCACGGCGCCTGTGGCCGCGTCCGCCTCGCCCTATGCCACCCGCGCTAGCAGCAGACATCCCCATGATCGTACCTCAGGCCTTCTGCGCGACTTTTTCATCGATTTGGCGCGAGAGTATGGCGGAGAACTCGTCCGCAAACCCTTCCATGCGCACGGCAAGCTTGTTCGCATCCGATGACAGCTTGTTGTAGGCGATGACGGCGGGAATGGCCGCGAGCAGGCCGATGGCCGTCGCGAGCAGCGCTTCCGCGATGCCGGGCGCCACGACCGACAGGCTGGTGTTCTTCGAGGCGGCGATCGCCTGGAAGGACGTCATGATGCCGATGACGGTGCCGAACAGGCCGATGAACGGCGCGGCCGAACCCGTGGTGGCGAGGAAGCCGAGCCGGCCCTCCAGCCTTTCCATCTCGCGGGTCAGCGCCAGGTCCATCGCCTTGTCGATGCGCGTCTGCAGCGCCAGCGCCGATTTGGCGCCCTTCTCGAAGCTCTTCTTCCATTCGCGCATGGCGGCGACGAAGATCGCGCCCATGCCGGTGGTCTTGCGGTCGGACAGCGTGCGATAGAGCTCCTCGAGCGACTGTCCCGACCAGAACACCTGCTCGAAGCGGTTGAGCGCCATCCGCATACGGCTGTAGGCGACGAGCTTGTCGATGATGATCGCCCAGGTCCAGATCGAGGCGCAAAGCAGGCCGATCATGACCAGTTTGACCACCCAGCCGGCCTGCATGAACAAGGCCCAGATCGACAAATGCGCAGCCGGATCGGCGAGTGCGATGTTTTCCATGACTTAAGTCCTTAAGATTTTCCGGGCATCGCTAGCGGCTGGCCCATGGGCATCCCTTTGGTCACATCGCGCGAAGCTTGGAGCTTTGCGGGACTTGCCCCGAAATGCACCGTTTCGCGGCCTTTTCGGGGCAAATATTGGTGAAAGGAAGGCGCACGAATTGCGGCAATCTTCACCAATTCCTTCATGAACCGTTATGGTTAAGGATGGGTTAGGATATGAAGCGCGGCGCATTGCCGCGCCTGGGCAACAAGCTTTATGCCTGCGATCGTCCCGTTAACGCCCCGAAATCAATCGCTTGCCTTCGGCATGAATGCAGCGATCCACTCTTTGGGGAAGCGCCTCGGCCGGCCGCCCTCGCCGACGATCGCCGCCTCGACCTTCGCCTCGACCAGCACCTCGCCGCCGCGCTTCAGTTGCTGCGCCATGAAGATGCGGGCGCCGGAAATGTCTTCGGTGCGCGTGTCGATGGTGACGATGTCGTCCATGCGCGCCGGCGAGCGGAAGTCGATCTCCATGCGCCGCACCACCCAGACGATGCGCTCGCCATGCTTGCCATCCAACAGCTCGGTGTGATGGACGCCGGCGAGCCGCAGGTAATCCGAGCGCCCGCGCTCGAGGAATTCGAGATAGCGCGCGTGATAGACGACGCCGGAGAAGTCGGTGTCGGCATAGTAGACCCGGGCCAACAGGCGATGGCCGAATGCCGTCAGCGCTCCGGAAAGTCCGGCGCTGAGCGCCGCCGATTCACCATGATCGTCCATCGCGCTTTCCTTTTCAGGTCCAAACAGGCAGGTGTTTTCGCGCTGGAACCGGATGGCACTGTTGGGCTCGATGATCAAGACCTCGATGGCGGCACTGCTGACGCTTGTCGCTGTGGCGTTGCCGGCCGAGGCGGCGACGTTCGCGATGAAGCGCGGCCTCAATCTCGACCAGTGGACGACCTGGACCGGCGAGGAGAAATGGAACGACCCGAACGCCATCCTGCCCTATCCGGAATGGCGAAAGTTCCTCAAGGAGGATGACCTCAAGGCGCTGAAGGATGCCGGCTTCGACTTCCTGCGCATGCCGGTCGACCCCGCGCCCTTCCTGTCCGACGAGACGCTTGCGCTGCGCGACGACCTCTACGCCAGCGTGCGGGACTCGGCGCGCATGATCAACCGCGCCGGGCTGAAAGTGATCGTCGACCTGCATCTCATTCCGGCCGGCGGCAGCCGCAAGATCGGCATGAGCGAGGTGTTGGACGATCCGGAGACCTTCGACGCCTATGCCGAGCTCGTGCGCAAGATGGCGCGTACGCTGTCGCAGGAAGACCCGGGCCAGGTCGCCCTCGAGCTGATGAACGAGCCGATCGTCGATTGCGACGAGAAGGGCACCAACCTCTGGCCGGACCGCCAGAAGACATTGTTCGCGGCGGCGCGGTCTTCCGCCACCAGGCTGACGCTCATCCTCACCGGGGGCTGCTATTCGAACGCGGCCTCGCTGGCGAAGATCGACCCGAAGGCTATCCCCGACGACAACATCATCTGGGCCTTCCACTCCTACGATCCGTTCCTGCTGACGCACCAGGGCGCGACCTGGGCCGGCGACTTCATCCGCTATGTCACCGGCCTGCCCTTTCCGCTGACAGCCGTACCGCAGGCGCAGCTCGACGTGGCGCTGGACACGATCCGCGCCCACATCAAGGCTGAGGCGCCGTGGACGCGCCGCAGCGGCATGCTTGCCTATCTCGATGAGCAGGTCGCGAGCATGGACAGCCCCGACAAGCTCGTCGGCGTGATGGATGCGCCTTTCAAGACCGTCGACGACTGGGCCAGGGCCAACGGCATCAAGCCGCAAGACATCACGCTTGGCGAGTTCGGCATGATCCGCCAGGAATATGGCAATCCCTATGTGATGCCGGCAAAATACCGCGCCGCCTATGTCAGGGACATGATCGCGCGCGCCGAGGCGCATGGCTTTTCCTGGTCGGTGTGGGGCTATGGCGGCGCCTTCGGCATCGTCGACGCCTTCGACGGCGAGAGAGCGGAACCCGATGTGATGGACGCGATCAGGTCGCTGCGCTGAGGCGCTTGGGGGGCGAACCAGTTCCTCGACACAGGGATTTTGAAGGTTGCCGTTTGTCTTGGTGCAAGATTTTCCATTCAACGCCGGGGATTGGTTGAAACCGCCCCAAGGTCGTCATTCTATGGCGGAGCAAGGAGCGAAGCGACGCGGCGCAGACCATAGAATCCATGCCGTGACCTGGAAGCGTTGCTGCGGTGCAGAATTCTGCTCCGTTGCACTCCTTGGCGAAGGTAACGGCATGCATTCTAGGGTCATCGCGACGGAGCTTCGCCTCCTGCTCCGCCCTAGAATGACGACGGGGCGGCGTTTCGGCCAATCTCCAAGGCATGCTGCCTGCCAACGCAAACTGAGCCGACCGGTCAAAATCCCGGTGCTGTGGAGCTATCCCAGATCGATTTGGAGTATCTCCGGCCGCACTCCGAAACGGACTGGCGCGATGCTGAAGCCGAGACCACCCGAGACGATCAGGTTGCGGTCGTTCTCGACGACATGGCCATAGGCATAGCGGTTGCCGAAATCGGAAGGCACGACCGGCGAATAGCCGAACAGCCGCACCTGCCCGCCATGGGTGTGGCCGGACAGCGTCAGCGAAACCCGCCACGGAACTTTCGGGAAGATGTCCGGCTCATGCGCAAGCAGTATGACGGGCGCGTCGTCGTTCACCTTGGCGAGCGTGCCGTCAAGATCGTCCAGGCCCTTGAAGCCGTGGCGGCCCAAGGCTTTGCTTGGCCGGATCGCCAGCTGGTCCGCAAGCCCCGCGATCCAGAAACCATGGCCGTCCTTCTCCAGCCGCACGACGTCGTTCTCCAGCACCGGAATGCCGACGCCCTCCAGCGCCTCGCGCGCGACCGTTGGTCCGGCTCCGGCCACCTGGGCGGCATAGTCGTGCCACCAGTCGTGATTGCCGAGGATCGAGAGCACACCGAGCGGCGCCTTCAGCCCTGAAAGAACGGAGGCCCAATCCGGCGCGGGCACGTCGGCAGTCACCAGGCGCATTCCGTCGACATAGTCGCCAAGGAGCACGATCAGGTCCGGCTGCAAGGCATTTGTCTTTTCGACGAGCGAAGCGATCCGCTCCGGCGTCATCCAGGGATGGCAGGCATGAATATCGGCCAATGCAACAACACGCAGCTTGAAGCCTGCAGGCCAGTGCGATGGCGTAAAGGAATAGCGCTTCACATGGGTCAGCAGCATCGGCTCGACGCCGACCGCATAGGCACTGAGCGACACCATCGACAGGAACGAGCCGCCAATGAGGCGCAAAAAGCCGCGTCTGCTGATCATCTATCGGCCCAAGCCCCTGGGGTCGCGTCAATTAAGCTTGCCTTAAAGCCGGCAATTGCGCCCTTACCTAGGCCGAGGCGAGCAGATTCTGCGCAGGAAGGCCGCGTCCCTGCCCAACGGCGAACAAATCTCCGTTACTCTTCCTGGAACAGGCTGATCTGCTGCTGCGCGAAGTCCTTCGGCGGCTCGAGGCCGAGATGCCGCCAGGCATTGGCGGTCAGCACGCGCCCGCGCGGGGTACGCTGGATGAAGCCCTGCTGGATGAGATAGGGCTCGATGATGTCCTCGATGGCGTCGCGCGGTTCCGACAAGCCTGCCGCGATCGTCTCGATGCCGACCGGGCCGCCGCCGAAGTTGCGGGCGATCATCGAGAGATAGCGGCGGTCGAGCGCGTCGAGGCCGAGCCCGTCGACCTCCAGCCTGGTCAGCGCCTCATCGGCGATGCGTCTGTCGACATGGCCGTTCCCGGCGACGGAGGCGAAGTCGCGCACGCGGCGCAACAGCCGGCCGGCGATGCGCGGCGTGCCGCGCGCCCGCCTGGCGATCTCCAGCGCGCCGTCGTCGCCGAGCGGCATCGAGAGGATGCGCGCGCCGCGGCGCACGATCTGCTCCAGCTCCTCGACCGTGTAGAAATTGAGCCTGACCGGAATGCCGAACCGGTCGCGCAGCGGATTGGTCAGAAGCCCGAGCCGGGTCGTCGCGGCGACCAGCGTGAAGCGGGCGAGATCGATCTTGACCGAGCGCGCCGCAGGCCCCTCGCCGATGATGAGATCGAGCTGGAAATCCTCCATCGCCGGATAGAGGATCTCCTCCACCGCGGGATTGAGCCGATGGATCTCGTCGATGAAGAGCACGTCGCGCTCTTCGAGATTGGTGAGCAGCGCGGCCAGATCGCCCGCCTTGGCGATGACCGGCCCCGAGGTCGAGCGGAAGTTGACGCCGAGCTCGCGCGCCATGATCTGCGCCAGCGTCGTCTTGCCGAGCCCCGGCGGGCCGACGAACAGCACATGGTCGAGCGCCTCGCCGCGGCTCTTGGCGGCGTCGACGAAGACCTTGAGGTTGGCGCGAACCGCCGCCTGGCCGACGAACTCGTCGAGCGACTGCGGCCGCAGGGTCTGGTCGGCATCCTCGCCGCGCTTGTCGGAGGCAATGAGGCGGGGCGAAAGGCTCATGCCGCCTTCCTCGCATACGCCAAAGGACCGAACAAGCGTCGCCTCACCGTGCCAGCTCCTTCAGGCCAAAACGGATCAGCTTCGAAGCGTCGGCGCCTTCGCCGGCCGACTTCAGCGCCGCCGAAACCGCGTTGGCGGCGATGTCGCGCGAATAGCCGAGATTGACCAGCGCCGAGACGGCGTCGGTGATGGGGGCCGGCGCCACACCTTCGCCGAGCTCCTGCTTGAGGCCGATCGTGCCGCTGGCGGCGCCTGCATAGGCCGGCGCCTTGGTCCGCAATTCGGTGACGATGCGCTCCGCCACCTTCTTGCCGACGCCTGGCGCGCGCGACACCATGGCGATGTCGCGCAGCGCGATCGCGTTGGCGAGATCGGCCGGCGCCATGGTCGACAGCACCGCCAGCGCCACCTTGGCGCCGACGCCCTGCACATTGTTCAGCAACAGGCGGAACCATTCGCGCTCAAGGGCCGACTGGAAGCCGTAGAGCCGGATCATGTCCTCGCGCACATAGGTCTCGATGAACAGCACCACCGCCTCGCCAGGCGCCGGCAGGGAGGCCAGCGTGCGCGCCGAGCAATGGGCGACATAGCCGACGCCATGCACGTCGACGACGCAAAAGTCCTCCTCGATCTCGTCCAGCGTTCCCTTCAGCTTGCCGATCATGACTGTCCCCTCACGCCAGCGCCGCCATCCGGTAGGCGACGCTCGGGCGGTGATGCGCATGGCAGATGGCGATGGCTAAAGCGTCGGCGGCATCGTCGGTCTCGAAGACCGCCTTCGGCATCAGCACTTTCACCATCATATGGATCTGCTTCTTCTCGCCGTGGCCGACGCCGATCACCGCCTTCTTGACCGCATTGGGGGCATATTCGGCGACCACCAGCCCGGCGCGCGCCGGCACCAGCATGGCGATGCCGCGGGCTTGGCCGAGCTTCAGCGTCGCCGTCGCATCCTTGTTGACGAAGGTCTGCTCGACCGCGGCCTCATGCGGCATGGCCTGATGCAGCACTTCGGCCAGCCCGTCATGCAACTGGCAGAGCCTTGTTGCCAGCGGCGCCTTGTCGTCGGAGCGCACGGTGCCCGAGGCGACGAAGCGCAAAGAATTGCCGAGGCTCTCGATAATGCCCCAGCCGGTGCGCCTAAGGCCCGGATCGATGCCGATGATGCGAATCGCTTCCCCCATGCGCCAAGTCTAACCTCGGCGCATGGCGATGCCAGCGAAATGTGAACAAACCAGAAACAGCTTTGCGGACAACCCGCCGCAATAAGGAACCTGCCGTCAGCCGCGTGCGAAAGCCGTGTTCAACAGGCTGATCTGGTCGGACACCGGATTGGCGCGGCGGACGGCGGAAGGCGCGTCGTTCAGGGCACCGCCATAGATTTCCTCGTCCATGCGCTTTACCAGCGCCTGCAGCCGCAGCGACCGGCTCACCAGGTCCAGGAATTCCTTCGGCAGCTCATTCCAGCCCAGCGCCTCGTCATGCGCGGAGGCGGTGTCGAGCCGCACCTTGGATTTCTCCGAGGCGACCTGGTCGCGGGTCATCTCGCCGGAATTGGCCGCCCGCTGCAGAAGCAGCCACGAGGCGACCTGCATCAGCCTGGTGGTCAGCCGCATCGATTCGGCCGCATAGAGCGTCGCCGCCGTGCGCGACAGCTTCTTGGCCTCGAGCCTGCCCTTGCCGTCGAGATACTCGGCCGCCTGCTCGACCAGGCCCATGCCCTCCTGATAGAGCGGCTTGAAGGATTGGGAGAACACCCGGCGTTCCGCGAGTTTTATGGTTTTCGCGCTGCCTTTCGAAGGCTCGGTCATCGATACGCCCCTGCACTGCCGCAAGCCGATTCGGCATCCTTGCCGATACGCCCTGCACCCTTTAACGACTGAGGCTTGAAAATGCGCTTCGATGCCCACGAAGGCAAGCGCATGTTTAACAAACGGTTAACGCCGGCCCGCGCTGCCGGCCTTCCGCCGGCGGACAAAAAAAGAGCCGCGGATAAGGCGGCTCTCAGGAGTTTAACAGGGAGGCGTCAAACAAAGTGGCTCCAACCACTCGGTAAGAATCCAGCAAAACTGGATGATCGTAGTAAACGCCTGTAAAGCTTAATGAAGCCTTAACGCCGGACGGAATTTTTAACCGAACCGGCCTTCCTGTGCCGGAACGGGACGGGTCGGTTTGTCTCCGCCGGCTCGTACGAAGACCGGATTCTCCCGTGCTGATCGCGGCGCCGAAACATGCCGGCCGCCGCTGCGACATCGTTCCGAAACACGTCCCGCGCAAAACGCCGCTCCTCTCAGCGGCTGGCGCAAATCCGCGCCGTCGCCAATCAGGAAGATATGCAGGAGCACAGCATGGATTGGTACTCGATCGTCAAATTCCTTCACGTCGTCTCGGCCATCCTGTGGGTGGGTGGCGGCTTCGTGCTGTTCCTGCTCGGCGTGCTTGCCGAGCGCTCCCGCAAAATCGAGGACAAGCTGCAGGCGCTGCGCGCCAGCGGTGAGCTCGGTGGCCGCTTCTTCGCGCCGATGTCGATGCTCACGCTGATCTTCGGCCTCATCATGTGCGGCTTCTGGGTCGGCTTTTCCGAGCTGTGGATCGTCATCGGCCTCGCCGGCTACGCCACGACCTTTTCGATCGGCATGCTGGTCTTCAAGCCGACCGGCGAGCGGATGGGCGCCATGGTCGCCAAGGAAGGCGTGACGCCGGCGGTTCTCGCCGTCGGCCAGCGCATGATGAGCTGGGCGCGTTTCGACTATGCGGTGATGCTGGTGATCATTGCCGACATGGTGCTCAAGCCCACCATGAACGACATCGGCATCCTCGCCGGCATGGTGCTGGTGATGGCGGCCGGCGCTGCGCTGGCCCTCGGCGCCGGCCGCCAGATGGTGCCGAGCGCGGCCTGATGGCGTCATGCCCCCCGCTACATGAGCCCTGCGATGCCGTCCCAGAGCAGCTTGACCGCCACCACCGCCACCGTCGCGTAGGTGAACGGATAAAACACTTCCGGCCGCATGCGGCGCACCAGCCAGGCGCCGGCGATGGTGGAGAGCGGCGCCAGCGGCATCAGCGCAAAAGAGGCGATGAGGTTGGTGCTGTCGAACTGGCCGAGCGCGAAATAAGGAACGAGCTTCAGCGCATTCGTGGCGGCGAAGAAGATCGCCGCCGTCCCCGACAGCACTTTCGGATCGAGCCGGATCGGCAGCGCATAGACCTGGAAGGGCGGGCCGCCGACATGGGCAACGAAGCTGGTGAAGCCAGCGACCGTGCCCCAGAAGGCCGCGGCGATGCGGTTCGGCTCCGCCGCGTGGTGTGCGCCATGGCGGAACTGCAGATAGATCCAGCGCAGGACGAAGGCCAGCGCGACCGCGCCGACGATCAGCCGCACCATTTCCTCGGTCACCAGGGCCGCCGTCAGCCAGCCGAGGCCGATGCCGATGACGGCACCGGGCATCATGTCGACCAGCATCCTGCGGTCATAGACGCCCCACCATGTCCACACCGAGACGATGTCCATCAGGCAAAGGATCGGCAGCAGGATGGCCGCCGCCTGCACCGGCGGGATGGCCAGCGCCATCAGCGGCACGCCGACGAAGCCGACGGCGCCGCCGAAACCGCCCTTCGACAGGCCGACGAGGATGACCGCCGGAATGGCGGCGGCATAGAACCAGGGATCGCTGAGCAGGCCTGACATGGGGGAACGGGGATCAGAAGCGGATGGCAGATGGCGGAAGACCCGCTATAGACCACAAAGCGGAAGACCGCGATAGCCGATGCGTTCCGCCAGCCGGCCGCCGCGATCAACTGTCCGTAACCCGACGTTCCCGGTTTGCGGCAGGCGCAGGACCATGCATAAGGTCGCGGGTCCAGCCGAGGTTTTGACGATGAGCGAAATCCTGATCCGCCGCGCGGAGAACGCCGACCTCGAGGCGATCGTCGCGATGCTTGCCGACGACGCGCTTGGCCGCGCCCGCGAGAACGCAAGCCTGCCTTTGGCGCGAGCCTATCAGGATGCCTTCGCGGCGATCGACGGCAACCCGGACCAGTTCCTGGCGGTGATGACGCACGGCGCCGAGGTCATCGGCACTCTCCAGATCAGCTTTCTCCCAGGGCTGTCGTTGCAGGGGGCCTGGCGCGGCCAGATCGAGGCGGTGCGCGTCGCGGCGAACCGGCGCGGCGAACGGCTCGGGCAGCGCCTGCTGGAATGGGCGATCGAGAAATGCCGCGAGCGCGGCTGCAGGATCGTCCAGCTGACCACCAACAAGAGCCGGCTCGACGCGCATCGCTTCTACGAACGGCTCGGCTTCAAGGCGAGCCACATCGGCTACAAGCTCGGGCTCTAGCGGTTGGCTGTTCGCGATCGCGGCCGCAGCCCTACATCTTGTCCGGTCCCGGGTCGCCACCGGCGGCGGTGATCGCGAGCCGGCCCAGATAGTGCGTCCAGCCCTTCTCGTGGCTGTCGCAAATCTCTCGGTCGGCAAGGCCGCTATGGGTGAGCTTGACCCTGGTTCCGCCGGACTCTTCGACCAGATCGATTTCAACAAGGCTCGAACCGGGCGGTGTCTTGTCGTTGCCTTCCCAGCCGAAGCTGTAGGCAAGGCGGTGGACGGGTACGACCTCAGTGAATTGGCCGCGTGCCGTGGCTCTTTCCGCCAAATTGAGCAGGTAAAGACCGCCGGGGTTGGGCTCAGTCGTCGCCGCCGTTCCCATCCAGCGCACGATCTTGTCGGGATCTGTCAGGAAGGCGAAGACTGTCGCCGGCGGTGCCGCGATCTGCACCTCGCGACGAACGATCAAGGGTTCAGCCACCGAAACCTCCCGAGTTTACGTGCACCAACATGGCTTGCCCGGCAGGCGGCGCCGGACCAGCGCTTTCGATTCGAAGCCAAATCGCCCTTCCGTTCAACAAAAATCTCGTTGAGTTGATTCACGCTGGTGACAGGGATGGCACGCCGAAGCAAGATCGTGTCGATGCGGCTTTCTTCAACTCTCGCCTGGCTGGTCGACAGCGCCGGCAGCGCCGTCCAACCGGATGATTTTCTGGCCACGCTGGGCGCGCGGCTGGTTGGCGATGGGCTGCCGCTCGCCGGTGGAACCCTGACGCTCGCCGCGCCGCATCCGATCATAACGCGCCGCGCCTGGCTGTGGCGGGCCGAGACGGGCGTCGTTATGGAGGCTCTGGGTTTTGGCGCCGGCACGATGCCTGGAGCCGGCGAGGGCGATCTCGGACGCGAGTGGCTGGCGGGACTGGGAACCGGTGTTGTGCACGATTACACGGTTGGGCCTGAGCGTGAGGATGCCCAATCCGAGAAACCAAAGCTGAATTGGGTCGCGGCGCGTCCTCTCGCGGTGCACGAATCGAACACACTGGACCAGGTGGCGCGCTTCGCCGCCGCGCCGCTTGCCGCGCTCGCTGCCAGGTCGGCCCTGTCGGCCCTGCTTCAGGCCTATCTCGGGCAGCGAAGCGCGGCGCAGGTTTTGGCCGGCCGCTCGCGGCGCGAGGTTGGCGAGACGATCCGCGCCGTCCTGTTCTACAGCGATTTGCGCGACTTTACCGCCCTGTCGGAGGAGACGGCCGCCGAACAGGTCGTGGCGGCGCTCAACGCCAGCTTCGACCGCATCGCCGGGGCCGTTCACGCATTTGGCGGCGAGGTGCTGAAATTCATCGGCGACGGGGTGCTGGCTATCTTTCCTGTCGGCGAACGCTCGGCTTCAGAGGCTTGCGAGGCAGCGTTGCGCGCGATCGGAGCGGCGCGGGCGGGGATGGCGCAGCTCAATCAGGTCCGTGCCAGGCAGGGCATGCCCGAGCTGCAGTTCGGCATGGCGCTGCATCTGGGCGACATGGTGTGGGGCAATATCGGCACAGCCGACCGGCTGGATTTCACCGCTATCGGCCCGGCCGTGAATCTCGTCAGCCGGCTCGAAGGCCTGTGCCGGCCGCTTGGACGGGGTGTGCTGATCTCGGGGGCTGTCGCAGCCGAAATATCAACGCCCTTGGTCCCGCTGGGCGAACATCAATTGCGCGGAATCGCCAGATCGTGCGCCGTCTTCGGCCTACCGGACGGTTGACCCCTTGAGCAATTCCAGGAAAAGTGCGTAGCGGTTTTCCGTCCGGAATTGCGCAAGAACAAACGCTTAGAGCGGGTCGGCCATTCTGTGAAAAGCTGAACCGCTCTAGACCGCCGCTCGCGACGGCGCTGGGCGCGGCCTTCTGACGATCCTGCGTCGCCCTGTTCAAACCGGGCGCTTTGTTCTATGCCGCAATGCAACCATCTTCGCCCGGCATAGGCGAAAACCGGGATCGAAGACCAATGAATGAAGCAACGCCGCCCAACCGCAGCCGCATCGTGCTGATCGCGCCGCCGCTTGCGACGGCCGAGCACATCTGCGCGGCGTTCGACGGCGGCGACATCGCCTCGCTGATCCTGCCTGGCAACGGCATGGACGATGCCGCCTTCCAGGCCTTCGCCGAGAAGATCGTGCCCCTCGCGCAAGCCGCCGGCATCGCCGTCATCATCGCCGGCGACAGCCGCATCGCCGGTCGCGTCCACGCCGACGGCATCCATGTCGAGGCAAATCGCAGGGAACTCGCCGAGACGATCGAGCGCCTGGCGGACAAGATGATGGTCGGCACCGGCGGCGCCAAGACCCGTGACGAGGCGCTGGACCTCGGCGAGGAGCGGCCCGATTATATGTTCTTCGGCCGCTTCGGTTACGACAACAAGCCGGAGCCGCATCCGCGCAACCTCTCGCTCGGCGAATGGTGGGCGCAGATGATCCAGATCCCCTGCATCGTCATGGCCGGGTCCGAGCTCGCCTCGGTGGAGACCGTCGCGGCCACCGGAGCCGAGTTCGTGGCGCTCTCCAGCGCGGTCTTCGCCGAGGGACTCGATCCGCGCGCGGCGGTCGCCGCCGCCAATGCGCTGCTCGACGACAGCGCGCCGCGCTTCGAGGACTGACGTGCGCTGGTCCCGGCTTTCCTTCACGGCCCTGGCGGCTGCCTTGACCATCCAGGCGGCCGCGGCAGCGGGCACGGAAAGCGTGCCGGTGCCGCAGCCGAGGCCAGACACGAGCGCGCCGGACACTAGCGCGCCGACCACGGGCGCGCCGACCACAAGCCCTGCCAATACAGCCGCCCCTGTTACAAGCACACCGAATACCGGCGCCCAGAACGCTGGCGCCCCGAATGCCGGTGCCGTCCATACGGACAAGCCGATCGTAACTCCGCTGCCCCAGCCGGCGACGCTTCAGCCGCCATCGGCCGATACCGTCAATCCCGATCGCTTCGGCGCCAAGCCGCCGGACGCCGCCTACGGCGCCTTCCAGCGCGGGCTCTACAAGACGGCCTACAACCTTGCCTTGGTCCGGGCCAAGAACGGCGACCCCGCGGCCCAGACGCTCGTCGCCGAGATCCTGTCGCGCGGGCTGGGCGTGCCGATCAACGCGGCCGAAGCCGCGAAATGGTATGGGCTCGCCGCCGAGCAGGGCGTGCCGGAGGCGCAGTTCCAGTATGCGCTGATGCTGCTCGACGGCCGCTATGTGAAGAAGGACGACAAGGAAGCCTATGCGCTGATGCAGGCCGCCGCCGAGGCCGGCAATCGCCTGGCCCAGTTCAACTTCGCGCAATTGCTCATCCAGCAGGATCCGGGCGATGCCGGTATCGCCAAGGCTGCCGCGTATTATGAGCGCGCCGCCGGCACCGGCCTTGCCGACGCCGAATATGCGATGGCGCAAATCTACGCCAACGGCGCCGGCGGCAAGCCGCGCGACGACGCCAAGGCTCGCACCCTTTTGGCGCAGGCCGCGCGGCAGAACTACGATACCGCGCAACTTGATCTCGCCGCCTGGATGATCGAGGGGCGGGGCGGCGGGCGCGACCTGAAATCGGGCTTCGCCTGGATGAGGCGTGCGGCCGAGGGCGGCAATGTCGCCGCCCAGAACCGCCTCGCCAAGCTCTATATGGGCGGCATCGGCACCGACCCCGACCTGATCCTGGCCGGGGCCTGGTATATCGTCGCCCGCCGCGCCGGGCTGATCGACCCGCAGATGGACGATTTCCTGCAAGGCCTCGACGACGACCAGACCAAACAGGCGCTGCAGAAGGCGAACCGGCTGCCCTGAGCTGCCCTGAAAAGACGTTCCCCGGCAGCGGCCGGATTCGCGAGCGTCCGCGACGCCCTCCTTGGCACCCTCTCCCTTGCCTCTCCGGGCGATTTGTGGTCTTGGAGGCGCCAAAGCGCGTTCCGCGCGAGAAAATCTCATTCCGGACCAGTTCAACATGGCCAAGATCAGTGGCAGCGAAATCCGTCCCGGCTATGTCATCGAGCACGATGGCGGCCTGTGGGTGGCGGTCAAGACCAACACCGTGAAGCCCGGCAAGGGCGGCGCCTACAACCAGGTCGAGCTGAAGAACCTGATCAACGGCACCAAGCTCAATGAGCGCTTCCGCTCGGCCGAGACCGTCGAGCAGATCCGGCTCGATCTGAAGGACTTCTCCTTCCTCTACGAGCAGGGCGACGCGCTGGTGTTCATGGACACCGAAAGCTACGAGCAGCTGGAGCTGGCGAAGGATTTTGTCGGCGAGCGCGCCGCCTTCCTGCAGGACGGCATGATGGTGACGGTCCAGCTCTATGAGGAGCGGCCGATCGGCATCTCGCTGCCGGATCAGGTGACGCTGACCATCACAGAGGCCGACCCGGTGGTGAAGGGCCAGACGGCGGCCTCCTCCTACAAGCCGGCGGTTCTGGAAAACGGCGTCCGCGTTCTCGTGCCGCCATTCATCTCGGCCGGCGAGCGCATCATCGTCGACACCAACGAAATCACTTACGTACGCCGCGCAGACTGAACGGCCGGAAGCAGGAAGAAAAATGGCGCGCTCCGCACTCCTCAATGTCATGGTCCAGGCCGCGATGAAGGCCGGCCGGTCCCTGTCGCGCGATTTCGGCGAGGTGCAGAACCTGCAGGTCTCGATGAAGGGACCTGGCGACTATGTCAGCCAGGCCGACCGCAAGGCCGAAGAGATCGTCTTTGCCGAACTGTCCAAGGCAAGGCCGGGCTACGCCTTCCTGATGGAGGAACGCGGCGCCGTCGAAGGCGAGGACGGCCAGCATCGCTGGATCGTCGACCCGCTCGACGGAACCACCAATTTCCTGCACGGCATACCGCTCTTCGCGGTCTCGATCGCGCTCGAGCGCCAGGGCCAGATCGTCGCCGGCGTCATCTATAATCCGGCCATGGACGAGCTCTATACCACCGAGCGCGGCGGCGGCGCTTTCATGAACGACCGCCGGCTGCGGGTCGCCGGGCGCGCCAAGCTCACCGATGCCGTGATCGGCTGCGGCGTGCCGCATCTCGGACGCGGCCAGCACGGCAATTTCCTGATCGAATTGCGCAACGTCATGGCCGAAGTCTCCGGCGTCCGCCGCCTCGGCTCCGCCGCGCTCGACCTCGCCTATGTCGCGGCCGGCCGTATGGACGGGTTCTGGGAAACCGGCCTTTCGGCCTGGGACATCGCCGCCGGCACGCTGCTCATCCGCGAGGCGGGCGGCTTCGTTTCGGACATGGATGGCGGGCAGGACATGCTGGAGGCCGGCTCCGTCGTCGCCGGCAACGAGATCATCCAGCGCGCGCTCTTGAAGACAGTGAAGAAGCCGTTTGCGCCCCGTTGACAAGTCGGCCCCGCTGACTGGTCCGTCCGGCTGACAGGTCGGCCCGGCTGAAGCGCGCGACGCACTGAACCAAATCGAGGTACTGCATCGTCCTTTGCGCGTCGAAAGGACGCGCGGCTGTCGTCGCAAATCCGCAATCGTAGCTTGAAATACTGGTCCGCGACTGCCCAGATTAGAGTTGCAGGATCACTCATGAACGACGCGCGCCCAATCTCCCAGATCGAGATCCCCTTTGTGGGTCGCTGGCATTATTCGCGCGCGGAGATGATCGCCGACGGCATCGTCCATGCCGTCGGCATCGTGCTGGCGATCGCCGCCGGCTCGGCCTTCCTGGCTTTGGCCGCCTTCCATTCCGGTCCGGGCGAATATGTGGCCGCCGTCTTCTATGTGGTGTCGCTGCTTACCGTGCTGTCGGTGTCGCTGGCCTATAATCTGTGGCCGATATCGTGGCCGGCGAAGTGGATCCTGCGTCGCTTCGACCATGCCGCGATCTATCTCCTGATCGCCGCCACCTACACGCCTTTCCTGGCCCAGATCGACACGTCGCCACTTGCCTTGCCCATGATCGTCATCGTGTGGAGCGCGGCGGCGATGGGCATCGCCATCAAGATGTTCCTGCCCGGGCGCTACGACAGGCTGGCGATCGTCTTCTACCTCGCCATCGGCTGGAGCGGCGTGGCGCTGGCCGGGCCGCTGGCGGAGACGCTGCCGACGACCTCCGTCGTGCTGCTCATTGCCGGCGGCATCGTCTATTCCTGTGGCGTCATCTTCTTTGCCTGGAAAGGCCTGCGCTTCCACAATGCCGTCTGGCACGGCTTCGTCGTCACCGGCGCCGGGCTGCACCTGGCCGCGATGGTCGACTGCCTGGTCATCAACCGGTTCTGATGCCAATGCATGTCGCCCAAAAGTGCGCAACGGTTTTGGGACAACGACATGCATCAAACAAAAGATCGAAGCGCTTCGCCTGAAAATCTTCGGCGCGACGCGCTTTGGAGCAATTCCAGGAAAAGTGTGAAGCGTTCGGGGTCGGCGACTTCGCCATAGCCTTTCCGTCCGGGATTGCGTCAAAACAATACGGCGACGGCGATATTGCCAAGCGCCATTCAATTTGGTCACAATTCCGTTTAGAGTCGCGGCAATTCTGCGGCGGGTGGCATCGGAAACGGGGCACGAATGGCTTTTCTCAGATCCTTCGGCAGGCGCTCGGATGTCCTGGTCTACGATCCGCACAAGCTGTCGAGCCCGCAGGTCTTCCTGCTCACCATGGTGATCTTCCTGGTCATCGTCGCCTTCATCGCCGCCATCCTCACCCGCCAGATATCGAGAGCCTTCTCCGCCAATCCCGGCCTCAACGGGCTGATCATCGGCGTGCTCGCCGTCGGCATCCTGCTCGCCTTTGTCCAGGTCGGGCGGCTGTTCCGGGAAGTGCGCTGGGTCAATTCGTTCCGTGCCGGCTCCGAAACCACCGAGCCGGTGCTTTTGGCGCCGATGAAGGCGATGATCGGCCGTTCGTCGACGATCGCCTTCTCGACCTCTTCGATGCGCACCATGCTCGATTCCATCGCCACCCGCCTCGACGAAAGCCGCGACACCTCGCGCTATCTCGTCGGGCTGCTGGTGTTCCTCGGCCTGCTCGGCACCTTCTGGGGCCTGCTCGGCACCATCGCCTCGATCCGCGAGACCATCGAGGCGCTAGACCCCGGCACGGGCGACGCGGCCGCCGTGCTTGACGCGCTGAAGCAGGGCCTGTCGGCGCCGCTCGCCGGCATGGGCACGGCCTTCTCGTCCTCGCTGTTCGGTCTCTCCGGCTCGCTGGTGCTCGGCTTCCTCGACCTGCAGGCCGGCCGCGCCCAGACCCGGTTCTACACCGAGCTCGAAAACTGGCTGTCCTCGGTCACAGATCTCTCGTCCGACATCGTGGTCTCCGACCAGGCCCGCGCCGAGCCGTCGGAGGAGATCCGCCTGCTGTCGGAACGGCTGCGCAGCCTGCAGGAAAATGGCGGCGGCTCCAACCCGCGCGTCGCCACCGCCATGGCCAACCTGGCGGACGGCATCTCCGGGCTGGTCAAGAACATGCGCTCCGAGCAGCAGATCATGCGCGACTGGGTCGAAGCGCAGTCCGACGAGCAGAAGGCGATGCGCAACACGCTGGAAAAGATCGCCGACGCGCTGAAGAAGCAAGGGGTCCACTGACGTGGCGCTGGCAAGACGGCGCGCCGACCGCCGCATCGACTACTGGCCGGGCTTCGTCGACGCGCTGTCGACGCTGCTGCTCGCCATCATGTTCCTGCTGACGGTGTTCGTGCTGGCGCAGTTCCTGCTCAGCCGCGAGATCTCCGGCAAGGATACCGTGCTCAACCGCCTCAACTCGCAGATCAACGAACTGACGCAGTTGCTCGCGCTGGAGCGCTCGAACAGTCAGGACAAGGAAGATACGCTCGCCAACCTGCAGGCCTCGCTGTCGGCGGCGGAAGCCGAAAGGAGCCGGCTTCAGCAATTGCTGGACCAGGGCGCAGGCGCCGGCGACGCGGCCAACAAGCGCGCGGAAGCGCTCTCCGGCGAGCTCAGCAACCAGCGCCAGATCAGCCAGCAGGCGCTGAGCCAGGTCGAGATCCTCAACCAGCAGATCGCCGCACTTCGCAAGCAGATCGCGGCGCTCGAGGACGCGCTCAACGTATCGGAGCAGCGCGACCGCGAGTCCAACACCAAGATCGCCGATCTCGGCCGCCGCCTGAACGTGGCGCTGGCGCAGCGTGTCCAGGAGCTCAACCGATACCGCTCCGATTTCTTCGGCCGGCTGCGCGAGATCCTCGCCGACCGCGAGAACATCCGCATCGTTGGCGACCGCTTCGTCTTCCAGTCGGAGGTGCTGTTCCCGACCGGCTCCGACGAGATCAACGATGCCGGCAAGGTCGAGATGAAGAAGCTCGCCGATGCCGTCATCGAGCTGCAGAAGGAAATCCCGCCCGAGATCAGTTGGGTGCTGCGCGTCGATGGCCACACCGACAACAAGCCGCTGTCCGGCGCCGGCCGCTATCGCGACAACTGGGAACTGTCGACGGCGCGCGCGACCTCGGTGGTGAAGTTCCTGATCGAGAACGGCGTGCCCGCCAACCGGCTGGTCGCGGCCGGCTTCGGCGAATTCCAGCCACTCGATCCCGCCGACACGGACGACGCGCGCAGCAAGAACCGCCGCATTGAACTGAAGCTCACCGAACGTTGATTCAAGTTCACGCGAATTTGTTCGCCGGCTCAACTCTAGGGCGCAGGGGTTCCGGCGGCAAGGCCTGAAAATATTATCTTTTTTTAATTACACATCGCAAATTGGCGCTCCTAGCTTGCCGCGCAGGGCCGGGAACCGCCGGCGATGGCGCCATCGCGACGCGACGGAACCGGACGGCCCCACAAGGTCGGAAGGCGGAGCGGAATGGCCGCTCCCTTCCCAGCAGGAGGATGCGCCGTCATGCGCGCTTCGACATCTCTCAAGACTGCAACCCTCGCCGCGGTTCTGATCGCCGCTCCGCTGGCCGGCGCCCACGCCGCCGGGCATCATAAGGGCGCTCTCGACGCAACCGCTCCAACCGACATGACCGGCCCGCGCGCGACCAGCCTGATGGAGCAGGTCCAGGGTGTGGACCAGGGCATCAGGGATGCGCGGGAAGCCAACACCATCTCGGCCACCGAGGCCGAGCAGTTGCATATGCGTGCCGCTCATATCAGCCAGGCCGCAGAGAAGGTCGCCGCTTCGGATCATGGCAGGATTCCCGCCGCGCAGTATCACGACCTGCTGCGCCGTCTCGACCATGTCGACCAGAAACTCATGGTCGACACCGGCAGCGGCTTCCTGATGGGCGACGGCTCGGACGGCGGTCATTACCCGAACGGTTGAGGTCTTCGGAGGAAGGGACCGCCTGGCGCCCGAGGGACCTGGCCCCAAGGGCGTCCTTTTTTCGATCGCGCCCTTTTTGATCACCAGCCCAGCCAAACCGCGACGATGGCGAGCACCGCCGGCACGGTCTGGATGAACAGGATCTTCCGGCCGACGGTGACCGCGCCGTAAAGGCCGGCAATGGCCACGCAAAGCAGGAAGAACATCTTGATCGCAAACCCGCCGGCGCCGAGATAGAGGCCCCAGATCAGGCCTGCGGCGAGAAAGCCGTTATAGAGCCCCTGGTTGGCAGCGAGCACTTTTGAGGCGCTCGCGAATTCTGGCGTCAGCTTGAACGCCTTGTGCCCGCGCGGCGTGTCCCAGAGCACCATCTCCAGATAGACGATGTAGCAGTGGATCAGCGCTACCAGCGCGGTCACGATGTTGCCGATCATTGTCCCCTCCAGCTGTTGTTCCCGGCATTGATCACGGGGCGCCGCTGCAAGGCAAGATGCGGTTGCTTTCCGCTGATCGAACAGGGTTGCCAAGCTCGATGCCTTGGTATCTTTTCGCGCCAGCCCATTTGCAGCCGGAAACCATCCATGTCCTTCCAAAAACTCGACCAACTCGGCCACAAGCTCGAAGCGCTGGAGCATGCGCTGGCCATTCTCGGCGCCGACGAGGCGACGCACATGGCGGTCGGCGGCGGCGAGAAGCGCGCCGAGGCGGTGTCGACGCTTGCCGGCATGCTGCACGCCCAGGCGACTGCGCCGGAGATCGGCGACTGGATCGCCGCCGCCGAGCAAGAGCCGCTGAACGACGAACAGCAGGCGGCGGTGCGGGAGCTGCGCCGGCAATACACCAACCTCACCTGCCTGCCGGTCGAATTCGTCGAGCGCCAGACGGTCGCGCGCATGCGCTCCGAGCAGCTGTGGCGCGACCTGCGCGCCAAGAACGACTGGGCGGGCTTCCTGCCGGCACTGGAAAGCGTCGTGGCGCTGGTTCGCGAAGAGGCGGCACTGCGCGCCGACGCGCTCGGCCTCGCCCCCTACGACGCGCTGATGGAGCAGTACGATCCCGGCAACCGCGCCGCCGACATCACGCCGGTGTTTGCCGAGCTGAAGGCTTTCCTGAAGGATTTCCTGCCGCACGCGCTGGCCGTGCAGGATGCGCGGCTGGCCAAGCATCCGCTGAAGCCGCTCTCCGGCAGCTACGCCATCGACCGTCAACGCGAGCTCGGCCTTGCCATGATGGCCGCGGTCGGCTTCGACCTCACCCACGGCTCGCTGTCGGTGTCGCACCATCCCTTCTGCGGCGGCGTGCCGAGCGACGTGCGCATCACCACCCGCTACAAGACCTCCGACTTCCTATCGGCACTGATGGGCGTGCTGCACGAGACCGGCCATGCGCTCTACGAGCAGAACCTGCCGAAGACCTGGTCGCACTGGGCGCTCGGCAAGGCGCGCGGCATGGCCGTGCACGAGAGCCAGAGCCTGTTCGTCGAAAAGCAGATCGGCCGCAATCCCGCCTTCTGGCGCTGGGCGCTGCCGGTGGTCGAAAAACATCTTGGCGAGGCCTGGTCGCTCGACGACATCCTGCCGCATGTCCACCATGTGAAACGCGGCTTCATCCGCGTCGACGCCGACGAGGTGACCTATCCGCTGCACGTCATCCTGCGCTACGAGCTCGAGCAGGAGCTCGTCTCGGGCCGGCTGGAAGCCGTCGACCTGCCGGAGGCATGGGACGCCAAGATGCGCGACTATCTCGGCCTGTCGACCATCGACAACCCGGCCGACGGGCCGATGCAGGACGTGCACTGGCCGGGCGCTGCCTTCGGCTACTTCCCGTCCTACACGCTGGGCGCGATGATGGCGGCGCAGCAATGGGCCGCCTTGACCAGGGAGCACCCGGCGGCGGACAAGGACCTCGCCAAGGGTGACTTCAGCGCCATCAACGACTGGCGCCGCATAAGGATCTGGTCGCAGGGCTCGCGCTGGTCGACGCCGGAGCTGCTCCAGCGCGCCACCGGCGAGAGGCTCGACGCCGCTTATTTCACCGAGCACTTGCGCAAGCGCTACGCGGACTGACGTGCAGCTAAAACCAGCCGCTTTGTAGTGTGGCTATTCCGCCGCGCCCTTGAAGGCGCTGGCGCCGATCTCGAACTGCAGCTTGGCGAGCCGGGCATAGGTGCCGCCCTTGGCGACAAGGCTCTGATGCGTGCCTTCCTCGACGATGCGGCCGCCTTCCATGACAAGGATCCGGTCGGCCTTCAGCACCGTCGCCAGCCGGTGGGCGATGACGATGGTGGTGCGGCCGCGCATCAGCCGCTCCAGCGCCGTCTGCACCAGCGTCTCGCTTTCCGCGTCGAGCGCCGAGGTCGCCTCGTCGAGCAACAGGATCGGCGCGTCGCGCAGGATGGCGCGGGCGATCGCGATGCGCTGGCGCTGGCCACCCGACAGCGTCACGCCGCGCTCGCCGACCTGGCTGTCATAACCCCGTTCCAGCTTGCCGATGAATTCGTCGGCAAGGGCCGCCTTTGCCGCCGCCTCGATCTCCGCGTCGCCGGCGCCAGGCCGGCCGAAGCCGATATTGTCGCGGATGCTTGCCGCGAAGACGGTGACGTCCTGCGGCACGATGGCGATGCGCTCGCGGATCGCGGCCGGATCGGCCTCGCGCACGTCGACGCCGTCAATGACGATGCGCCCGCTTTCCGGATCGTAGAAGCGCAGGATCAGCGAGAAGACCGTGCTTTTTCCCGCGCCCGACGGCCCGACGATCGCCACCGTCTCGCCCGGCTTGACCTGGAAGCTCAGGCCATGCACGGCGGCCCGGTCCGGCCGCGCCGGATAGGAGAAGGAAACATCGTCGAAGCTGATCGCGCCCTTCGCCTTGGCCGGCAGCGGCTGCGGATCGGCGGGCGGCTGGATGGCAGGCTTTTCCGCCAGGATCTCGGTCAGCCGCTCGGCGGCGCCCGCGGCTTGCGACAGCTCGCTCCACACTTCCGACAGGGCGCCGAGCGCGCCGGCGGCGAACACCGAATAGAGCAGGAACTGGCCGAGCGTCCCGGCCGACATCGTGCCGGCAAGCACGTCGCGCGAGCCGAACCAGAGCACCGCCACCACCGACGAGAAGATCATGAAGATGGCGAAGAAGGTGAGGAAGGAGCGGGCAAAGACCGACATGCGCGCCGCCTCGAAGGCAGCCTCCACGGCGGCCGAGAAGCGCCCCGTCACCAGCTTCTCGTTGGTGAAGGCCTGCAGCGTGCGCACCGCGCCGATCTGCTCGCTGGCATAGGCGGTGGCTTCGGCGAGCGTATCCTGCGCCAGCCGCGACTTGCGCCGCACCGATCGGCCGAAGGCGACCAGCGGCAGCACGATCAGCGGAATGGCGGCAATGACCAGGCCGGAGAGTTTCGGGCTGGTGAAGACCATCATCGCCACGGCGCCGAGGCCGAGGATGAGATTGCGCAGCGCGACCGAGGCCGTGGCCCCGACGGCGGACTTCACCTGCGTCGTGTCGGCTGCGAGCCGCGACACGATCTCTCCCGAATGCGCCTTGTCGAAAAAGGCCGGCGACAGGGTCGTGACATGGGCGAACACATCGCGGCGGATGTCGGCGACGACCCGCTCGCCGAGCGTGATGACGAAATAGTAGCGGCTGGCCGATGCCGCCGCGAGCAGCGCCGCCATCGCCACGAGCGCGGCGAAATATTCCGCTATGAAGGTGGAGCTCGACGCCTGGAAGCCGTGATCGATCATGCGCCGCACGGCCATCGGCAGGGCGAGCGTCGTCGCCGCCGCCACGATCAGCGAGATGATGGCGCCGATCGCCAGTTTCCGGTAGCGGGTGATGTACGGAAAAAGGCTTCTGAGCGGCCGGATCGAGCGCGTGCGCGCGTCTCCACTGACACCGATATCCGCCATGAGCGTTTCCTCTGGCCGCTTTGCCGGTCATGCGCTTCAATATGCGCTTGCCGCGGCCTTGTGATTCAATTCCGGCTGATGTATAGGCTCGCCGACCGTTTTAGAAGCCGTGGCTTTTCATTAGCTGCGGCTTCGAGTTTTAAAAAGGGGCGCATCGACGCAGGCCATCGGCCCGTCACCAGCGCCGGCAAGCCAGGAAATAAGACAATGAAGGCCGATATCCATCCCGACTACCACACCATCAAGGTCGTCATGACCGACGGCACCGAGTACCTGACCCGCTCCACCTGGGGCAAGGAAGGCGACACGATGAACCTCGACATCGACCCGACCACGCACCCTGCCTGGACCGGCGGCCAGCAGACCCTGCTCGACCGCGGCGGCCGCCTCTCCAAGTTCAAGAAGCGCTTCGAAGGTTTCGGCCTTTAAGTTTCCCGCGCTTTGTCGCAGATCAAAAACCCGCCCTCGAGGCGGGTTTTTTGTTGCCGGTGTCGGCCGCCTACTCAGCCAATAGCTCCCGCAGCGCCATGCGCTTGTAGGCCGCCACCAGCCGGTCCCCTTCTTCCCGGTCGACCGAGATCGCCAGCCGCATGGCGGTCTCGCCCATCTGCCAGACGAGGAACGCCGTCGTCTCCAGCGCGATAGGATCGGCACTGGGCCTCAGCCGCTTGAGCACCGCGACGAGGAATTCGGCGTTGGCCCGGCTGTCGGCCAGCTCGAGCTCGCGCAGCGCCTTGTCGGCCTGCGTGCCCGACCAGATGTCGCGCATCACTGGCTCGGCCAGGAACAGCCGGTAATAGATATCGACCAGTTCCGAGAACGCCTGCTTCAGGCCGTCGGCATCGTCGACATCCTTCAGCGCCGATGCAATGCAGGCCTGGCTTTCGGCGGTGTAGCGCTCGGCCAGCGCCCAGACGATCGCCCGCTTGTCGGGAAAGAACTGGTAGAGCGAGCCGATCGAGACGCCCGCCCTTTCCGCAACCTCGCCCATGCGCATGGCGTCGCTGCCTTGCTCGGCAATCAGCGCCGAGGCAGCGGCGAGCATGCGCTCCACGCGCTCGCGGCTGCGTTGCTGCGTCGGCGCCCGCCGCGGTGAAGCGAGGGCCGCCTGCTCGATCTTCGCCGCGACTTTGTCATCCATGACTCTCTCCGAGACGATACTTCGAAAACTGGCTTGACTCGAAAAATACGAGGGTTTATCACGTTTTGCAAACATGAGGGTTTCTCATATTTCAACCGTACCGGCGATCCTGGCTGCAAAATCTGGAGCAACCGACATGATGAAATTTCTTCCCACCCTCACCTTCATTGCCGCGATCGGCTCCGGCGTTGTCGGCGGCGTTTTCTTCGCTTTCTCGAATTTCGTCATGCCGGCGCTCGCCCGCCTGCCGGCCGCCGGCGGCATCGCAGCCATGAATTCGATCAACATCACGGTGATCACGCCGACCTTCATGACGGCGCTGTTCGGCACCGGCCTCATCTGCCTGGTGTTGATCGCCGCCGTTTTCTTCGGCTGGAGTCAGTCAGGCTCGTACTGGCTGCTTGCCGGCGCGATCATCTATCTCGTCGGCAATCCGATCGTGACCATGGTCTTCAACGTGCCGCTCAACGATGCTTTAGCCGCCGTCGATCCGGCGAACGCCAACGGCGCCGCGATCTGGACGAACTATCTGAGCGAATGGGTGATGTGGAACCACGTCCGCACCATCACCGCCATCGTGGCGATGGCCTGCTTCATCATGGCATTGATCTGAAGACAGCACTCCACAATGTAAAAGACCCCGCATCAGGCGGGGTCTGTCTTCTTGTGCGTTGTGCGGTCGACATGGCCGAGGTCGCGATCCGGGTCGATGACGTCGCGGACCAGTTGCTTGAGCTTCGCCGCATCCGGAAAGCCGCCGTCGCGCTTGCGCTCCCAGATAAGCACCTCGTTGCAGGTGATGGTGAAGATGCCGCCGGTGCCCGGCACCAATGTCACCTCGCCGAGATCGGTGCCGAAGGTCGAGAGCAGTTCCTGCGCCATCCAGCCGGCACGCAAGAGCCAGTGGCATTGCGTGCAGTAGGTGATGCGAATGGTGGGCAGCGGCTTTTCGCTCATGGCGACGTGGCTCAGGCCGCGCTGAGCTTGGCCATCGTCTCGTCGTCGACCTCGAAATTGGCGTAGACGCTTTGCGCGTCGTCATCGTCCTCGAGGGTGGCGACCAGCTTCATCAGCGACTGCGCCCGCTCTTCGTCGACCGGGACATTGTTCTGCGGCCGCCAGATAGGCTTCACCGATTCCGCCTCGCCGAGCGCGGCTTCGAGCGACTTCGACACTTCGCCGAGATTTTCGAAGCCGCAGTAGATGGTGTGGCCTTCCTCGTCCGACTCCACGTCGTCGGCGCCGGCCTCGATCGCGGCTTCCATCACCTTGTCGGCGCTGCCGGCAGCGACCGGATAGTAGATCTCGCCGATGCGGTCCCACATGAACGACACCGAGCCGGTTTCGCCGAGCGCCCCGCCGGCCTTGGTGAAGGCGGCGCGCACATTGGAGGCCGAGCGGTTGCGGTTGTCGGTCAGCACCTCGACGATCAGCGCCACGCCGCCCGGGCCGTAGCCCTCGTAGCGCACCGCCTCGTAGTTCTCGGCATCGCCGGCGGAGGCCTTGTTGATGGCGCGCTGGATGTTGTCCTTCGGCATCGACACCGCCTTGGCGTTCTGCACCGCAAGACGCAGGCGCGGGTTCATCGCCGGATCGGGCGTGCCGGTCTTGGCGGCGACGGTGATTTCGCGCGCCAGCTTGGAAAACATTTTCGACCGCACCGCGTCCTGGCGGCCCTTGCGGTGCATGATGTTCTTGAACTGCGAATGGCCAGCCATGGCACCCCTGTCGTGTTCGGCTAGAGCATCTTTCGGCCGGAGCGATCACCCGGCATCGGCAAATGCTCGAATTCATAATTTCAGAACGCTGCAAGCATGCCTGCGAAGGCACACGGCGCTCTCTGTCGGAATGGCCGGCTTATAGATAAATCGGCTCAATTCGTCCAGCCGCGCCGTGGACCCCGCAAGACGGCGGACGAGCACGGCCCGCATGGCAGGAAATCATCCCTCCAGATCCGACTTGAGCCGGTCGAGGATGCTGATGGCGTGGCCGGCATACTGGCTGATCCAGCGGTCGTGGATCTGCCTGATCGGCAGCGCGTTGAGATGGTTCCAGCGCTCGCGCCCCTCGCGCCGCGCCACGACCAGGTCGGCCTCTTCGAGCACCTTGAGATGCATCATCACCGTGCAGCGGTCCATGTCCGGGAATGCCTCGCAGAGCGAGCCGGTGGTCTGCGGCCGATCCTTCAGCCGGTCGAGCAGCTCGCGCCGGCGCGGATGCGCCAAGGCCTTGAAAACATGGTCGTCCGCAGTTTGACTTGACATGTTATATTTCTATAACATATCGTTTGGACGAGCAAGGAAGGAGCTGTGGATATGTCTCTTGGATTCAGGATTTCCGGACGCATCGGCAAACCGGTCGACGAGGTCTTCGACGCTGTCGTCAATCCGGCGAAGCTCAGCGGTTACTTCACCACCATCGGCGGCGCCTCCGCTCCGCTGGTCGCCGGCACCACCGTCACCTGGTGGAAGACGGTGCCTGTCGAGGTCGACGAGGTGACCAGGGACAAACGCATCGTGCTGCGCTGGGACGCGACCGACGCCGGCGGCAAGCCGGCCTACAAGACCCGCATCGAGATGAATTTCGAGCCGCTGGACGACGGCGGCACCTTCGTCACCATCGCCGAGGAGGGCTGGCTTGAAGGCGAGTTCGGCTTGAAGAAATCCTACCTCAATTGCGAGGGCTGGTCGCAGATGCTGGCCTGCATGAAGGCCTATCTCGAACACGGCATCAATTTGCGCGACGGCTACTACCGCGCCGAGATGAAGGGCGAGCCGGCCAACGAAACCAACATCTGAGCCCCAACATCCTAGCCAAGGAGGTCGGTTGTGAAAGTTACGCCGTTCCTGATGTTCGAAGGCCGGGCCGAAGAGGCCATGACACTCTATTGCGGGACCATTCCCGAGAGCAGCGTCCTCGACGTCACACGCTACGGTCCAGGCGAGGACGGGCCCGAAGGGACGGTCAAGCTGGCACGCGCCTCGATCGGCGGCCACGAGGTGATGATCTTCAACAGCCCGGTGCACCACGCCTTCACCTTCACGCCGTCATTCTCGTTCTTTGTCGACTGTTCGTCCGAAGAGGAACAGGAGCAGATCATCGACGTTCTTTCCAAGGGTGGTGCGTTCCTGATGCCGGCCGGCAATTACGGCTTCAGCCGCCGCTTCGCCTGGTTCAACGACCAGTTCGGCGTCTCCTGGCAGATCAACCTGCCCTGAGCAATTCGAGGATGTCATGGAACTCAACCACGCCCCTACCGCCGAGACCGGCATGCTTATCCGCCGGCCGGTCGCCGAAGTTTTCGAGGCCATTGTCGATCCGGCAATCACGACGAAGTTCTGGTTCATGCATTCCAGCGGCCGGCTGGACGAGGGCAGGCCGGTTCAGTGGGAATGGCGCATGTACGGTGTCTCGACCAAGGTCGAGGTCAGTGAGATCGTCCCCAACGAAAAGATCGTCATGCAATGGAGCGAGCCGCCGACCACCGTTGTCTGGACTTTCACCCGGATGCCGGGCGACGCGACTTTTCTCGAGGTCCGCAATTTCGGCTTCGCCGGCTCAGGCGACGCCCAGGTGAACCAGGCGATCGGCTCGACCGGCGGTTTTGCGCTGGTGCTTGCCGGCGCCAAGGCATGGCTGGAACAGGGCCTGACGCTCGGCCTTATCGGCGACCGGCACCCGAAGGGTGTATCGGCCTAGCCGTAAGCGACTAGGTCATAAGGTCGGACAGTGTTTGCGTTGGCAGATGCTTTGGCGATTGGCCGAAACGCCTATGCTTCGTCATTCTATGGCGGAGCAAGGAGCGAAGCGACGCGGCGCAGACCATAGAATCCATGCCGTAACCTTAAGGCGTTGCAACAGTGCAAGATTCTGCCACGCTGCATTCTTCGGCGTGGGTAACGGCATGGATTCTAGGGTCTGCGCTCCGCTTCGCGTCGCTCCGCCCTAGAATGACGAAGGTGTGCCAGCATCAATGCCCTTCGCCGGGCCTTTGCTCCTTCCGCCGCCGCGCCAGCATGTTGAGCCCCTCGACCAGGGCGGAAAAACCCATGGCGACATAGATGTAGCCCTTGGGCACATGATATCCCATGCCGTCGGCGATCAGCGTCATGCCGACCATCAGCAGGAAGCCCAGCGCCAGCATGACGATGGTCGGGTTCTTGGCGATGAAATTGGCGAGCGGGGTCGCCGCCAGCATCATCACGCTTACCGCCACGATCACCGCGATATACATGATGGCGATCTCGTCGGTCATGCCGACGGCGGTGATGATGGAATCGATCGAGAAGACGAGGTCGAGCAGCAGGATCTGGAAGATCGCGCCGGCCAGGCTCAACTGCAGCGTGCCCACCATTGTATCCTGATGGTCCTGCGGGTCGACGGTGTGGTGTATCTCCTTGGTCGCCTTCCAGACCAGGAACAGGCCGCCGGCGATCAGGATCAGGTCGCGCCAGGAAAAGCCGTGCCCGAGCGCCGTGAACACCGGCGTCGTCAGTTGCACGATGATCGAGATGGTGGCGAGCAGGACGAGGCGCATGACCAGCGCCGCCGAGATCCCCAGCCGGCGCGCGCGTGCACGCTGCGCTTCCGGCAGCTTGTTGGTGAGGATCGAGATGAAGATCAGGTTGTCGATGCCGAGCACCACCTCCAGCACCACCAGCGTCAGCAGCGCGATCCATGCGGTCGGATCGGAAACGAAGGCAAAGTGCGGCGCCAGGAATTCGACAAGCTGCATGAAGGTCGTCCCCTCTACGATCGAGAGCAATCCCAGGAAAAGTGCGTAGCGGTTTTCCGTCCGGAATTGCGTGGTTTAGAGAAGTTTTCGCGGGTTTCGTCGCCAGTTAGGTACTGGCCTCGCCCATATCAATGTCACGACCAGAAGGACGGCGCCGTTTCCTCAAGCCGCGGCCCGCGACGAAACGGCGCGATCTTTTCGGCCAGCCCGGTGCGATCGGAAATCTCGACGCCGATGCCGCACAGCGTCGCTGGTCCGTTCGCCGCCTCGAAACGGCCCTTCGGCACTTTCGACAGGAAGCGGTTGAGAGGTTCCTCCTTGTCCATGCCGAGCGAGGAATCATAGTCGCCGCACATGCCCGCGTCCGAAATATAGGCGGTGCCGCCGTTGAGGATCTGATGATCGGCCGTCGGCTGGTGCGTGTGCGTGCCGACCACCAGGCTGGCGCGGCCGTCGACAAAATGCGCGAAGCACATCTTTTCCGAGGTCGCCTCGGCATGGAAATCGATGACGGCCGCATCCGCCTGCTCGCCGAGCGGGCAGGCCGCAAGCTCGCGCTCGCCGGCCTGAAACGGGTCGTCGAGCTCGGGATGCATGAAGACGCGGCCCATGATGTTGGCGACCAGCACCCGCGCGCCATTCCTGGCGATGTAGACGCCCGAGCCGCGCCCCGGCGTGCCCTTCGGGAAATTGGAGGGGCGCAAGAAGCGCTCCTCGCGTGGCGCGAAGATCAGCGCGTCGCGCTGGTCCCAGACATGGTTGCCGGTGGTCACGACATCGGCGCCCGCAGCGAGCGTCTCGCGAAAGATCTCCTCGGTGATGCCGAAGCCGCCTGCGGCGTTCTCACCGTTGACGATGACGAAGTCGAGCTTGAAGTCGGAAATCAGCCCGGGCAGCTGTTCCCACACCGCCGTGCGTCCAGTTTTTCCAACCATGTCGCCGAGAAAGAAAAGTCTCATACGATCCTGCGCCGAAGGTCCGCCAAGCAAAAGCTGCATGACTTTCCGCAAAAGATCATGCGTTTCTCAAACGCATTTCTACAATTCCGGCGTGAACCGGCGCAACCCGCTCTCGGTGAGTATTTCCGGGATGATGACGTCATGGTTCTCGTCAGGGACCATTTCGACTTCCTGGCAGTCGAAGGCGATGCCGATCAGCCGGGGTGTCAGGCCCTTGTCGGCCAGCCTCGCGATCGCCCGGTCGTAGTAGCCGGCGCCGTAGCCGATGCGATGGCCGCGCGCATCGAAGGCGGCAAGCGGTATCAGCATCATCGACGGGTCCAGGACTTCCGCCTCTGCATGCGGCCCGACCGTGCCGAAGCCCATCTCGACCATCGGCGCGCCGCGCACCAGTTCGCGGAAGACGATGGTGGTCTTGTCGAGGATCGCCGGCAGGCAGAGCCTGGCGCCCTTTTCGCGCAGCGCGAACATCAGCGGCCGCACATCGACCTCGGAGCGCATCGGCCAGAAGCCTGAGACGATCTGGCCCGGCTCGACGGCGATCTTCTCCTTCGCGGTTTCCGCCATCTCGAGCGCGATCTCGACTCGCCAGAATTCATCCAGCGCGTCCCGGCGCGCCAAGGCGTCCTTGCGAAGCTGTTTTTTCAGGTCTTTGGAAGGTGTCATGCGACGATGGTAGAGAAGGTCGTATCCGGGCGAAGTTGCAGGAACGACGTCTTCTACCGCACGGCTTGCCAAAAAGGGAGTGCGACGATCCACACAACCGGTGGAGAGGTCGATCCCGGGTGCCTACAAAGTAGGTGGGCGCCGTGTGAGAAAACCCACGGGTCTTCCCAGGGACAGCTCCCTAAGGATCGATAAGGCCCCGGGGATAAGTTTCTCCTGCCGGGAAGCGCAGACCGCCAACGCCAATATAGGCCGATGGCTGGCCAAGCGCCAGAGAAACAACCGACATAGGAACGGACGCCGAGGGCGACGTTATTCGAACCGCCAGGATCGTCCAAACACCCCCTCGACATCCCGCCCTTGCGCGCTCCGAGCCGCCTCCTTACGGTCGCCGCAAAACGGCCAGGAGAAAAAATGCGTTTCGAAGGCACCGCGGCTTACGTCGCCGACAGGGATTTGATGGTGGCGGTCAACGCCGCGATCGCGCTGGAGCGGCCCTTGCTGGTCAAGGGCGAGCCCGGCACCGGCAAGACCGAGCTCGCCCGCCAGGTGGCGGCGGCGCTCGGGCTGGATTTCATCGAATGGAACGTCAAGTCGACCACCAAGGCGCAGCAGGGCCTTTACGAATATGACGCCGTCTCGCGCTTGCGCGACAGCCAGCTCGGCGACGACCGTTTCAGCGACATCAGGAATTACATCAAGCGCGGCAAGCTTTGGGATGCCTTCGCGGCGCCGAGGAAGGTCGTGCTTCTGATCGACGAGATCGACAAGGCCGACATCGAGTTCCCCAACGACCTCCTGCAGGAACTCGACCGGATGGAGTTCTTCGTCTACGAAACCGGCGAGACGATTCACGCGGCGCTGAGGCCGATCGTCATCATCACTTCCAACAACGAGAAGGAACTGCCCGACGCCTTCCTGCGCCGCTGCTTCTTCCACTATATCCGCTTCCCCGACATCGAGACGCTGCACCGGATCGTCGACGTGCATTATCCCGGCATCAAGCAGAACCTGGTGCGCGCCGCGCTCACCCAGTTCTACGCGATCCGCGAGGTGCCCGGACTGAAGAAGAAGCCGTCGACCTCCGAGGCGCTCGACTGGATCCGCCTGCTGGTCGCCGACGACATCGCGCCGGAAGACCTGCGCGCCGATCCGAAAAACGCGCTGCCGAAGCTGCACGGCGCGCTGCTCAAGAACGAGCAGGACGTGCACCTGTTCGAGCGCCTGGCCTTCATGGCGAGACGGCAACAATAATCGGCAGCAATAGCGCATTCTTCGGCTGTGGACCGTTGCCGCCAAGCAGCCGCTGCCGCAGCTTCGGGGCGAAAGCATTGGAGGAAAGAATGACCGAGATCACCGTCCGCCCGCTTGCCCAGTCCGACCACGCCGACTGGCGCCGGTTGTGGACCGCCTACCTCACTTTCTACGAGACCAAGCTGCCGGACGAGGTCTACGACCTCACCTGGAAGCGCCTGTTCACGGCAGGCGAATTCGAGCCGAAGGGCTTCATCGCCACGCTCGACGGCAAGGCGGTAGGTCTTACGCACTACCTCTACCACCGCTCCTGCTGGTCGCTGGTCGACAACTGCTATCTGCAGGATCTGTTCGCCGACCCCGAAGTGCGCGGCAAGGGCATTGGCGCGGCGCTGATCAAAGCCGTGCAAGAGGAGGCCGGCAAGATCGGCGTGAAGAACGTCTACTGGATGACGCACGAGACCAACGCCACCGCGCGCCGGCTCTACGACCATGTCGCGCGCCGCACGGGCTTCATCGAGTACGATCTGTTGTGAAGCAGCGCCGGTTGAATTCACCGAGTTTGCGCAATATATTGCGCATCGATCGATGCTGGTCATGCCGCTGATCGAGATTAACACGCGCAAGATCATCGCGAGGCTGTTGCGTGACGGCTGGGTTAGCGTAGGCGGAGGCAAGCACGACAAGTACGAGCATCCGGAGAAACCGGAGATCATGATTGTCGTGCCGAGGCATCGCGAACAGTCTCCGGGCGTCGCGCGGTCGATCGCGCGGCTTGCCGGATGGCTTTGAGGACCAATTGCATGACGCATTATGTTGGAATTCTCGATGGCGCCGAAGATACTTGGGGCGTGCGCGTTCCCGATCTTCCCGGCTGCCATGGCGGCGGTGCGAGCCCCGAGGAAGCGATTGCCGACGCGACCTCGGCCATGCGGGAATGGGCCGAAACACGGATGGCAAAGCAGTTGCCCATGCCTGCCCCACGTACCGTGGCGGATTTGTTGCTGGCGGGCGAAATCGACAGCAGTGCCGGCGAGTCGGCGGTGATGATTCCTGTGCTGATCGATTCCGGGCGACCTGTACGAGCCAACCTTTCGTTGGACGCCGGCCTTTTGGCGGCAATCGACGAAGAGGCTGGCCGGCGTGGACTCACGCGCTCCGCTTTCATTGCGAGCGCTGCCAGAGAAAAGATCGAGGGACACAGATAACAATCCGACCATGTTCATCCCCTTCTTCCTCGAACTGAAAGCCGCGCGGGTTCCCGTTTCGCTCAGGGAATATCTGTCGCTGCTCGAAGGGCTGGAGGCCGGGCTGGTCGACTATGACGTGGAGGGTTTCTACTACCTCGCCCGCTCAGCCCTGGTGAAGGACGAGTGCCATCTCGACCGCTTCGACCAGGTATTCGCGCATGTCTTCAAGGGCGTCGAGGCGCTTGCCGGGCCGGACGCCCTCGATGTCGCCAACCTCCCCGAGGAATGGCTGCGCCGGCTGGCCGAAAAGCACCTGACCGACGAGGAGAAGAAGCTGGTCGAGGCACTGGGCGGCTTCGACAAGCTGATGGAGACCCTGAAACAGCGGCTGGAAGAGCAGAAGGGCCGCCACCAGGGCGGCTCGAAATGGATCGGCACCGGCGGCACCTCGCCCTTCGGGGCTTATGGCTACAATCCCGAAGGCGTGCGCATCGGGCAGGCTGAGAGCCGCCACCGTCGCGCGGTAAAAGTCTGGGACAAGCGCGAATTCAAGAATTTCGACGACGCGGTCGAGCTCGGCACCCGCAACATCAAGGTGGCGCTGAAGCGCCTGCGGCGCTGGGTGCGCGAGGGCGCCGAAGAAGAGTTCGACCTGCCCGGCACCATCCACGCCACCGCCGAGCACGGCTATCTCGACGTCAAGACGCGACCCGAGCGGCGCAACGCAGTGAAGCTCCTGATGTTCTTCGATGTCGGCGGCTCGATGGACGATCATATCCGCGGCGTTGAGGAATTGTTTTCCGCCGCCCGCGCCGAATTCCGCCAGCTCGAATATTTCTACTTCCACAACTGCCTTTACGAGCGCGTCTGGAAGGACAACCGCCGCCGCCTTGCCGAGACGATCCCGACCTTCGACCTCATCCACAAATACGGGCCGGACTACAAGGTGATCGTCGTCGGCGACGCGTCGATGAGCCCCTACGAAATCGCCCATCCCGGCGGCTCCGTCGAGCACTGGAACCCGGAGGCCGGCAGCATCTGGCTCGGCCGCCTGCTGCAGCAATGGCCGAATGCAATCTGGTTGAACCCCGAAAGCCCGAAGAACTGGGGCTACACCCACTCGATCCAGTTGATCCGCGACATCTTCGGCGGCCGCATGTTCCCGCTGACGCTGGCTGGGCTCGAGGCAGCGACGAAGCAGCTGTCCCGCAAGCACTAGTCCACTGCCGCTGGCAGCGCCTGTAACAAAAGCCTATGTTTGCGCGAATACAGGCTGCAAACCAACAACGAGCCGCCAAGGCCGAGGAGATTTCATGGACACCCACGCCTACCCCGTCACCCGCACCGATGCCGAGTGGCGCGCCCGGCTGACGCCGGAGCAATATGCCGTCATGCGCAACCACGGCACGGAGCGCCCCGGCAGCTGCGCCCTGCTTTACGAGAAGCGCGCCGGCACTTTCTTCTGCGTCGGCTGCGACCAGCCGCTGTTCGAATCCAAGCTGAAGTTCGAGAGCGGCACCGGCTGGCCGAGCTTCAACGATCCGGTCCCCGGCTCGATCGAGACCACCGTCGACCGCAGCTACGGCATGGTGCGGACCGAGTGCCATTGCTCGCGCTGCGGCGGCCATCTCGGCCATGTCTTCGAGGACGGCCCGCCGCCGACCGGCCTGCGCTACTGCATCAACGGCGTGGCGCTGCAGTTCGAGCCGTCGGCCTGAACGGCCACAACGCACACTGGAGGGCGGCTTCGGCCGCCCTTTTTGTTTTGCGGACGGTCCCTCAGGCGACAACTGTCGCGATCAGCCAGAGCGCCGAGCCCAGCATCATCAGCGAGGCCTTGGCGCCGCCCGCCTTCTCCGCCGTTCGCCAGACGGCAAGGGCGAGGAAGATGTTGTAGGGTACCGGCAGAAGATGCACCGTCAGCACCAGCCACAGCGGCAGCTTCAGCCCGAGCAGCGTCAGCGCCAGCCCCGACGAGGCGATGTTGATCGCCGTCCCGGCGAGCAGCATGTCGCGCCAGAACAGCCGGTCGAGCGGTGCTTCACCTTGCCAGCGCATGCGGAAGAAGTCCGCCGCCCCGCGATCGATTTTCGCTGGTTGGGGGGCCGCGGGTTCAGGCTTGTCCATCAATCGAGCCTCATTGAGCCGAACGAGAGTTTCAAACCCATCGACGAACCTCGATGTCGCAGAATCCGACGCAGACGAAACAGAAGCTGGCCGCCATAACGTGTATCATCACCGATCTGTGACCCCCACATCGTATTCTGTCATTTGCACCAGCAAACACAGAGAGGTTCGAAAATGAGCGGTCAAGTCTACAACGTCCTCTTTCTCTGTAACGCCAACTCGGCCCGCTCGATCATGGGCGAGGCCATTCTCAATCGGCTCGGCGCCGGCCGTTTCAAGGCCTATTCAGCCGGCGCCAACCCCAGGGGCACCGTCAACCCATACACGCTTCAACTGCTGGAGAGCCTGAATTACGACACCTCCTTCGCCCGCTCCAAGAGCTGGGACGAGTTTTCCGGACCAAACGCGCCCGAGATGAACTTCATCTTCACCGTCTGCGACAACGCCGCGAACGAAAGCTGTCCGGTCTGGCCCGGTCATCCGATGACGGCGCTTTGGGCGGTGCCGGATCCGGCCAGGGCCGGTGGAAGGGACGCCGAGCAGCATCTGGCCTTCGCCGAGGCTTTCCGCATGATGAGCAACCGCATCGGCCTGTTCACGAACCTGCCGATACATTCGCTCGATCAGATGGCGCTGCAGCAGCATCTCGAAGAGATTGGCCGCAACCAGTCGCAAGCGGGCTGAAACGGGCGCCCACCTGTAAAGGCGCTGAGCTTCTATGGCCTGTCTTCGTCGCCCAGCACGGCGAGAACAGCCTGCTCGAAGCGCGAACATTCGGTCACCAGCCAGTCGGCCATGGCCGGCCAGTTGTCCTCGGCGAAACAGTTGACCCGCCACTGCGAATTGATGCCGAGGTTTTGCGCACTCTGCTCCGGCCTGAGCTTCAGCCGTGCCTCGATCGCCCGCTGGAACGGCTTCAGCCGTGTCCAGACACCGGTCGCGCCAAGCTTCTCATTGCGGCCGAAGAAGACGCCGACCACGTTCTCGCTGGGCGCGACATACATGGAAAGCACCAGGGCGAACTCCGGCATTCCGCGCTGCCAGAACCAGGGCCCGCGCCTCGCCAGCCGGGGCCTTTCTTCCGGATGCCGCTCGGCGAACAGCGCCCAGAAGCCGCGATGGCGGAACTCCGAGGCGCGCCGGCCGCCGAAGTCGAACTCACTCATGGCCGGTCTCCGGCCATGAGGGTCAGACCATGCCGAGCGCGGCCTTATAGAGATCCAGGATCGACTCCTCCTCCTGGCGCTCGGCTTGGTCCTTCTTGCGCAGCCGGATGATGGTGCGGATCGCCTTGGTGTCGAAGCCGGTGCCTTTGGCCTCGCCATAGACATCCTTGATGTCGTCGGAAATCGTCTTCTTCTCTTCCTCGAGCCGCTCGATGCGCTCGATGATGGCGCGCAGCTGGCCGGCGGCTACAGTCTGGCTGGTCTCGGTGATCTCGTCGGCCATTTTTCTCTCCGCGTCGTTGACTTCCGGCGACTCGGAAGCCGGCCGGCAAAATTGGAGCCGGTTCGATGCCCGAGCAGGCGCGGCGGGTCAAGACACTATCGATGCGGCATGAAAGGGTTGCGGCACCTGAGGTGTGCTGAGATTCAGGTCAGGCCGAGTCGAAAACGGTGGCTTCCGAGAACCGGCCTACGCCGGGCGTAGCCTTCATAGAGCGGAAACACTTATGAGGGCTTCGGCCGGCGAAGGCCGGGGCGGAGCGTACTTAACGTACGTCAGTACCGGCCCACGCCGACCGTAGCCTTAACTGCCACACCGCTCTCATGCCATGATGCTTCGGCCGGCGAAGGCCGGAGGCGCAGGAGGCCGGCGTTTGCAGGCCGGCCTCACCTGGAATATCAGCGCACCTCAGCCGAAAGCGATCAGCAGATCCTTGGCATCTATCTGGTCGCCGGCCTTGACCAGCACTTCGGCGACCACGCCGTCGCGCTCGGCGTGCAGCGCCGTCTCCATCTTCATTGCCTCGATCGAGAGCAGCACGTCGCCCGCCTTGACCGCCTGGCCGGCTGCGACGGCAAGCGCCGACACCACACCAGGCATCGGCGCGCCGATATGCGCCTCGTTGCCGGGTTCCGCCTTGCGCCGCGCCTTGGCGGCCGAGGCGCCGTGGGCCCGGTCCGGCACCTTCACGCGGCGCGGCTGGCCGTTGAGCTCGAAGAAGACGGTGACCATGCCCTTTTCGTCGACATCGCCAAATGCCTGGCAGCGCACGACGAGCGTCTTGCCTTTCTCGATGTCGACGAAGATCTCGTCTTCCGACTTCATGCCGTAGAAATAGGTCGGCGTCGGCAGCACGCTGACCGGACCGTAGGTTTCCTGCGCGGCAGCAAAGTCGGTGAAGACCTTCGGATACATCAGCCAGGAGGCGAATTCGAACTCGCTGAGCTTGCGCTCGAGCTTCTCCTCGATCTCCTTGCGGCTGGCCTTGAGATTCGCCGGCTTGAGCAGCGAGCCCGGCCTGACCGTGATCGGCTTTTCGCCCTTCAGCGCCTTCTTCTGCAGCGCCTGCGGCCAGCCGCCGGGCGACTGGCCGAGATCGCCGCGCAGCATCGAGACGACCGAGTCAGGGAAGGCGATGTCCTTGGCCGGGTTCTCGACATCGGCCACGGTGAGGTCCTGGCTCACCATCATCAGCGCCATGTCGCCGACCACTTTCGACGACGGCGTCACCTTGACGATGTCGCCGAACATCAGGTTGACGTCATGATAGGCCTGCGCCACCTCGTGCCAGCGGGTTTCGAGGCCGAGCGAGCGCGCCTGCTCCTTGAGATTGGTGAACTGGCCGCCCGGCATCTCATGCAGATAGACCTCCGAGGCCGGACCCTTGAGGTCGCTTTCGAAGGCGGCGTACTGGTTGCGGACAGCTTCCCAGTAGAAGGAGACGTGGCGGATCCACTGTGGGTCGAGGCCTGGGTCGCGCTCCGTGCCCCTGAGCGCCTCGACAATCGAGCCGAGGCAAGGCTGAGAGGTGTTGCCGGAAAAGGAATCCATCGCCGCGTCGATGGCGTCGACGCCGGTTTCGACCGCCGCCAGCACCGTCGCCGCCGACAGGCCGGACGTGTCGTGCGTGTGGAAATGGATCGGCAGGTCGGTCTCTTCGCGCAGCGCCTTGAACAGCACCCGGGCCGCCGACGGCTTCAACAGGCCCGCCATGTCCTTGACGGCGATGATATGCGCGCCGGCCGCCTCCAGTTCCTTCGCCAGCCCGACATAGTATTTGAGGTCGTACTTTGCACGCGCCGGGTCGAGAATGTCGCCGGTGTAGCACATGGCCGCTTCGATCAGCTTGCCCTCGGCGCCCACCGCATCCATGGCGACGCGCATGTTCTCGACCCAGTTCAGGCAGTCGAAGACGCGGAACAGGTCGACGCCGCCGGCGGCCGCCTGTTTGACGAAATGCTGCACGACATTGTCCGGATAGTTGGTGTAGCCGACGCCGTTGGCGCCGCGCAAAAGCATCTGCAGGAGAAGGTTGGAGGCGGCTTCGCGCACCCGTGACAGCCTCTCCCACGGATCCTCGGTGAGGAAGCGCATGGCGACGTCGAAGGTGGCGCCGCCCCAGCATTCCAGCGACAACAGCTGCGGCAGCGCCCGCGCATAGGTACCGGCGATGCCGGCGATGTCATAGGTGCGCATGCGGGTGGCGAGCAGCGACTGATGGCCGTCCCGCATCGTCGTGTCGGTGACCAGCACCTGGGGCTGCTCGCGCATCCATGCCGCGAACTTCTGCGGCCCGAGCGCGTCGAACCTTTGCTTGCTGCCGTCCGGCACCTTGCCGTTGAGATAGGGCACGACAGGCGCCGACGCATCGGCCTTCGGCATCGGCCGTCCGCGCGTCTCCGGATGGCCGTTGACGCTGACATCGGCCAGGTAGTTGAGCAGCTTGGTGGCGCGGTCCTGCCGCTTCACCTGCTGGAACAGTTCCGGCGTCGTGTCGATGAACTTGGTGGTGTAGGAATTGTCGGCGAAGCTCGGGTGGTTGATGATCGCTTCGAGGAAGGTGAGGTTGGTCGCCACGCCGCGGATGCGGAACTCCCGCAGCGCCCGGTTCATGCGCGCGATCGTCTCGGCCGGCGTCGGCGCCCAGGCCGTCACCTTTTCCAGCAGCGGATCGTAGAAGCGGGTGATGACCGCGCCCGAATAGGCGGTGCCGCCGTCGAGCCGGATGCCGAAGCCGGTGGCGCCGCGATAGGCGGTGATGCGGCCATAGTCCGGGATGAAATTGTGCTCCGGATCCTCGGTGGTGATGCGGCACTGCAGCGCGTGGCCGTTGAGCTTGATGTCCTTTTGCGCCGGGACGCCCGATTCCGGCGTGCCGATGGCGAAGCCGTCGAGGATGTGGATCTGCGCCTTCACGATGTCGATGCCGGTCACCATTTCGGTGACCGTGTGCTCGACCTGGATGCGCGGATTGACCTCGATGAAGTAGAACTTGCCGGTGTCGGCGTCCTGCAGGAACTCGACCGTGCCGGCGCCGATATAGCTGGTCTCGCGCGCAATCTTGAGCGCATAGCCGCAGAGTTCCTCGCGCAGGGCCTCGCTGAGGTAGGGCGCCGGCGCGCGTTCGACGACCTTCTGGTTGCGGCGCTGGATCGAGCAGTCGCGCTCGAACAGATGCACGGCGTTGCCATGGGTGTCGCCGAGCACCTGCACCTCGACATGGCGGGCGCGCTCGATCAGCTTCTCGAGATAGACCTCGTCCTTGCCGAAGGCGGCCTTCGCCTCGCGCTTGCCTTCCATCACCTCGCGCGCGAGGTCGGCCTCCGAGCGGATGGCGCGCATGCCGCGGCCGCCGCCGCCCCACGAGGCCTTCAGCATCACCGGATAGCCGATTTGCGCGGCGAGCTTCTTCACCTCTTCCATGTCGTCGGGCAGCGGATCGGTGGCGGGCACGACCGGCACGCCGACCTCGATCGCCAGGTTGCGCGCGGCGACCTTGTTGCCGAGCCGGCGCATCGTCTCCGGCTTCGGCCCGATGAAGGTGATGCCGGCGGCCGCACATGCCTCGGCGAATTCCGGGCTCTCCGACAACAGGCCGTAGCCGGGGTGAATGGCGTCGGCGCCGGAAAGCCGGGCGACGCGGATCACTTCTTCGATCGAAAGGTAGCTCTCGATCGGCCCCATGTCCTTGGCCAGATGCGGCCCGCGCCCGACCTGGTAGCTTTCATCGGCCTTGAAGCGGTGCAGCGAATATTTGTCCTCTTCCGCCCAGATCGCCACGGTTTTGAGGCCCAGCTCGTTGGCCGCGCGAAAGACGCGGATGGCGATTTCGGACCGGTTGGCGACGAGGATTTTCGTGATTGCCAAGGACTGGGCTCCAGCAGCGGAAGGTGAGATGGACGGGCAATGATTAGCGTGAAAATGCTGCAGCGCAAACAAAATAGCGCGACACCTAAAACGATTTAAATCCTCTGTTTGCGCCAGGGCTGCCGCTGCCGTTCCCCCAAAGCGGTTCAGGGACGATTTGCGGGTTGTCCTCGATGCGGGACGACGCCGCCGACCGGGACGACGGCACCGTCAACAAAAAATGCCCGGCGCTTAGCGCCGGGCATCCGAAAAGCCGGCTTCTGTTTGCCGGCTTATTTCTCGAAGTAGCTGTACTTGCCGTCCTCGCCCTTCTTCCATTCGTAGATGACGTAGTCCGGACGGGTGATGTCGCCCTTGGAGTCGTAGCCGATCTCGCCGATGGCCGTCTTCCACGGACCGCCCGACTTGATCGTGTCGGCGACCTTCTGAGCGTCATCGGCCGAGCCGACCTTTGCGATGGCCTGGGTGATGATCTGGATGGCTGCATAGGAGTAGAGCGTATAGGCTTCCGGCTCGAAGCCGGCAGCGCGGAACTTCTCCACCACTTCCTTGGCGGCCGGATTCTTGCGCGGATCCGGAGCGAAGGTATTCAGCGTGCCGGCAACGGCGTCGCCTGCGATCGAGGCCAGTTCGTTGGAGACGATGCCGTCGCCCGAGAACAGCGGCGCCTTCAGGCCCTGGTCGGCCGACTGACGGATGATCAGGCCGGCTTCGGTGTGCAGGCCGCCCCAGTAGATCAGGGTGACGTTATTTTCTTTCATCTTGGCGATGAGGGCCGAGAAGTCCTTGTCGCCGACGTTCACGCCTTCATACATCACTTCCGTGATGCCGCCGGCATTCAGGTTCTTCTTGGTCTCGTCGGCAAGGCCCTGGCCGTAAGGCGTCTTGTCGTGGATGATGGCGATCTTGGCGTCCTTGAAGTTCTTGGCGATGTAGTCGCCCGCCACCTTGCCCTGCTGGTCGTCGCGACCGCAGGTGCGGAATGTGTTCCACAGGCCGCGCTCGGTGAGCTTCGGATTGGTCGCCGCCGGCGTCATGACGAGGATGCCGTTCTCGGCATAGACTTCCGAAGCGGGAATGGTCACGCCCGAGTTGAAGTGGCCGTCGACGAACTTGACGCCGTCCGCGACGAACTTGTTGGCGACCGAGATGCCCTGCTTGGGATCGGAGACGTCGTCGCCGATCTCGAGCTTGAGCTGCTGGCCATTGATGCCGCCTGCCGCGTTGATGTCGGCGACCGCCTGTTCCGCGCCCTTCTGCAACTGCGCGCCGAAGGCGGCGTTCGGGCCCGTGATCGGACCGGCGACGCCGATCAGGATGTCGGCCCACGCGTTGCCGCTGAACGCGATGAACGCGGTCAGCGCCACGGCGGACAAAAGTGATTTTTTCATTGAAACGCTCCCATTTACGGAGTGGGCGTGGATGATACTTTCATGCGATGCCCACCCTTATCGCAGAAAGCGTAGAATGCCGATTTTCAGGCACTTGTCACGCCGATTCATCCCTGAAACGACGTTAATCATGAACTTCAGCCCTTCGGCTTCCAGCTCAATAAGGAAGCTCTTTCGTAGAGCCAATTATACTGTGTGACCATCTGGTTGGTGCGCGTGTATTGATAGCCGAGGAAGCCGAATAACATCAGCACGATGGTATCCACGATGTAATAATGCAGCGAGAACATCGTGCCTCCGAACAGGGCATGATGGATGAACCTTACCCCGATGCCGAGGCCAAGCATGTAAATGAACAGGCGGACGTGGGTGCCCCAGGTCTGGGCCACAGCTTTGCCGGTCATCCAAGCCGCCCCGCCGCCGAGCAGGCCCGTGACGAACAAGAAGTGCCAGATCGAGGCTTCTTCGTAGAGAACGCCTTGCATGATTTGATGTCTCCCGACCCTAGAGCAATCCCAGGAAAAGTGTGAAACGGTTTTCCGTCCGGAATTGCATCAAAACTGCCCTAGTGATGCCCGCCTTCGAGATATGCGGCGCGCACTTCCGGATTGGCGAGCAGCTCCTTGCCGGTGCCGCTCATCGTCACATTGCCGTTGACCATGACGTAGCCGCGATTGGCGAGCTTAAGCGCGCCGAAGGCGTTCTGCTCGACCAGGAACACGGTCAACCCCTGCGACCTGTTGAGCTCGCGGATGGCGTCGAAGATCTGCTTGACGATCAGCGGGGCCAATCCAAGCGACGGCTCGTCGAGCAGGAGCAGCTTCGGCCTCCCCATCAGCGCGCGCCCGATGGACAGCATCTGCTGCTCGCCGCCCGACAGCGTGCCGCCGCGCTGGTTGATGCGCTCCTTCAGCCGCGGGAACAGTGCAAAGACCTTCTCGGCATCCTCGTCAAAATGCTTGAGGTTGTCGATGCTGGCGCCCATCTGCAGGTTTTCCATCACCGTCATGCGCGGGAAGATGCGGCGCCCTTCCGGCGACTGGGCGATGCGCAGGCGCGCGATCTCATGCGTCGGCAACTGAGTGATGTCGGTGCCGGCGAAGGTGATGGTGCCGGCCCGGGCGCGCGGCGCGCCGAAGATGGTCATCATCAGCGTCGACTTGCCGGCGCCGTTGGCGCCGATCAGCGCCACGATCTCACCCTGGTTGACGCTGACGTCGACGCCGTTCAGCGCCCGGATGTTGCCATAGTAGGTCTGCACGCCCTTGATATCGAGCAGCGATGTGCCGGCCATTATTTACGCCCTCCGCGCGGCTTAGCTGTCGAGGATTTCGCAGCCGGCTTGGCCGGCGAGATGGACTTTTTGGCCGAGGGCTTCGGCTTCACTGCGGGCTGTCCGGATTGCGAGGCCGGCTTGCTTCTTGTCGAGTTCGCGCGCGCGTCGACCTGAGCCGCTTTCGAGGCGCCCTTCGACACCGTGACCCGCTCGCCTTCGTCCGCGTGTTCGACGGTATCGGAAACCGGCCCCGCCATCATCGAGGCCGAGCTTCCAGGGCCGTGCGCGGCATCGGGACCGGTATCCAGCTGCTCGATGACGGCCTCGTCGCCGACTTCGGTCAGCACCTCTTCCACCTCCTCGTCGTCGACGCCGAGATAGGCGGCGATCACGCGCGGGTCGGTCCTGACTGATTGCGGATTGCCGTCGGAGATCTTGCGACCATATTCGAGCACGACGACATGGTCGGAGATCTGCATGACCACCGACATGTCGTGCTCGATCAGCAGGATCGATGTGCTGTTCTTGATGTCCATCAAGAGTTCATTGAGCGCCGCCGACTCTCTCGGATTGAGGCCGGCGGCCGGCTCGTCGAGGCAGAGCAACTCGGGGCCGGTGCACATGGCGCGCGCGATCTCCAGCCGGCGCTGCGCGCCATAGGGGAGGTCGCCCGCCGGATCGTCGGCGCGGTCGACGAGGTCGGCCTTTTCCAGCCAATGCCTGGCAAGCTCGATCGATTCGGCGGAAGCCTGTCGATAGCTCGGAAAGCCGAACAGGCCGAGGAAGGTGTAGCCCGAGGCCTTCATCAGCTTGTTGTGCTGCGCGACCAAAAGGTTCTCGAGCAGCGTCATGCCCGAGAACAGCCGAATATTCTGGAAGGTGCGCGCCACGTTGGCGCGCGCCGGGATCTCGTGGTTGGGCAGGCGCTCGAGCAGAAAGGTCGAGCCGTCGCGCTTGTTGAGCGTGATCATGCCTTCCGTCGGCTTGTAGAAGCCGGTGATGCAGTTGAACACCGTCGTCTTGCCGGCGCCGTTCGGCCCGATCAGCGCGGTGATCTCGCCGCGCCTGGCCTGGAAGGACAGGTCGCCGATGGCGACCAGGCCGCCGAATTTCATCGACAGATGCTCGACCTGGAGGATGAAATCGCTCGTGGAAGCTTGCACGTCCATCAGCCGTGGCCCTCCTTGGTGAAGGAGCCTGAGACCGCTCTTCGCTCCTTGAGGAAGGCTGTCGGCTCGCGACTGCCGACGAAGCCGCGCGGCTTCCACAGCATGACGATGACCATGGCCATGCCGAACAGCAGCATGCGGTAGAGTTCCGGCGTGAAGTCAGGACCGAACACGGCCTTGAGGAAGCCGAGCTCGCGCAGGATCTCGGTGCCGCCGATCATCACCAGCGCCGCCACCGCAATGCCGCCGAGCGAGCCCATGCCCCCCAGCACGACGATGGCGAGGATGATCGCCGATTCCAGGAAGACGAAGGATTCGGGGCTGACGAAGCCTTGCCGGGCGGCGAAGAACGAGCCGGCGAAGCCGCCGAACATGGCGCCGGTGGCGAAGGCCGTGAGCTTGGTGGTGGTGGTGTTGATGCCGAGCGAGCGGCAGGCGATCTCGTCCTCGCGCAATGCCTCCCAGGCCCGGCCCACCGGCAGGCGGCGAAGCCGGATGGTGACGAAGGCGGTGATGAAGCAGAGGCCCAGGATCAGGTAGTACAGGAAGATTTTATAGTAGGCGCCCGACTGGGCGATGTGCAGCACCTTGGCGATGTAGTTAGGGTCAGAGACGTTGAACGACATCAGGCCGAAGAACGACACTTTCGGAATGCCGGAAACGCCGGCCGAGCCGTTGGTCACCTCGCGCCAGTTGATGATGACCAGCCTTATGATCTCCCCGAAGGCCAACGTCACGATCGCCAGGTAGTCGCCGCGCAACCTCAGCACCGGGAAGCCGAGCATGACGCCCCAGAACGCGGCCATCATGCCAGCGGCCGGCAGCAGGATCCAGAACGACAGGCCGAAATGCGTGCCGAGCAGCGCGTAGGCATAGGCGCCGACGGCATAGAAGGCGACGTAACCGAGGTCGAGCAAGCCTGCCAGCCCGACGACGATGTTGAGGCCCCAGGCCAGCATCACGTAGATCAGGATCTGGATGCCGAAATTGTCGACCCATTTCAGCGAGCCCTGGAAGCCGAACGCCAGGACCATCACGACTGGATAGGCGATCAGCACCGTGACGCCAATCCTGTTGAAGTTGCGCCGCACAAAGCCCGGTTCGGCCGCGACGGCGGCCGGCGCCTTGGCCTTTTCCGCCTTGGCCCGCTCCATCGCCGGCTGCGCGTAGCCGACATAGAGGAAGCGGCCGACGGCGGTGGCAATGACCACCAGGGCAAGCAGGCCCCAGCGTTGCACCAAGATCAATTCGTTGCTGATGTTCTGGTCGGTCCTGAGGCCGATGAACAGCACGAACAGGCCGAGCGCGATGGCGCCGGCGTAGAGCGCTTCGCGGAATGCGCGTTGGATGGGAGGGACGACGACGTCGCGCTCCGGAGACACGGTAACGGCCATGAGGATCAGACCTTTTCGACTTCAGGCCGGCCCAGGATGCCGGAGGGCAGGAAGATGAGCACGATCGCCAGGATCGAGAAGGCTGCGACGTCCTTGTAGTCGATCGAGAAATAGGCCGACCACATGCTCTCGATGAAGCCGATCAGGAGCCCGCCGAGCACCGCGCCCGGCAGCGAGCCGATGCCGCCGAGCACCGCCGCGGTAAACGCCTTCACACCCGGCACGAAGCCGTCCGAAAACACCACCACACCATAATACATCAGGAACAGCGTGCCCGCGACAGCGGCAAGTGCTGCGCCCATGATGAAGGTGATGGAGATAGTGCGGTCGACGTCGACGCCAAGCAGCGCCGCCATCTTGCGGTCCTGCTCGCAGGCGCGCTGCGCCCGCCCCAGCGCCGTCCTGTTGACGAGGTACCAGAAGATCGCCAGCAGCACGGCGGTGACCAAGACGATGATGATCTGCTTCAGCGAGACGCTGATGCCGTCGATGGTGTAGACTTGGCTGACCAGCGGCGGGATCGGCTTGTTGCGCGGCCCTTGCGTGACCTGCACGAAGTTGGACAGCGCGATCGACATGCCGATTGCGGTGATCAGCGGCGCCAGCCGGAACGAGCCGCGCAACGGCCGGTAGGCCACCTTCTCGATCGTCCAGTTGTATAGGCTGGTGAGCAGCATGCCCACGATCATCATGATCAGGAGCGCCACCACCACCGGCACCGAGTAGAACATCGCGCCGAGGATGAGGAAGACGATGAGGGCCGTGAAGGCGCCGACCATGAAAATGTCGCCATGGGCGAAATTGATCATGCCGATGATGCCGTAGACCATCGTGTAGCCGATCGCGATCAGCCCGTAGATAGATCCCAGCGTCAGCCCGTTGATAAGCTGCTGGACGAAGTACTGCATATTTATGCGGCTCCCCTGGAATGTCGCCCGTTCCCCGGTCGCACTCCTTGTTCGTATTTCCCCTAGTCGTAAAGTTTCGAGCCCGGATTGCAACGTGATTTTTCAATCGCCGAGCGTGGTTTGGACGCACGCCACCCGATTGCCCGTTTTTTCGCACCCGACCCCTGGACTATCGCGGACCCTATCATTGGCACAACGCAATGTCTTTGACGATTCAGCCGTATGATGCGCGCCGTTTCGAAGAAATCGCCGTCAAAATAAGTTGATGAGAAGATTCCTTGCGTCAACGGGAGCGCTCGATTTTGCCGTCCCACACATTCCGCCGGGTCAGGATTCTGCTCAGTGTGACGGTCATGTGACGGCGAGGCGACGCCGCGAATGTTCGCCTCGCCAATGAAGCGCTTCACCCGGCCCGAAGTTTCAGTAAGCAGAGCTTCCTTCGCCGCTGAGAGTATGCCGTTCTGTGCCGTGGAGTGGCGGATTGAAGACGCTGACCAGCACCATGTCGCCGGCCGCATCGGCACGCAGATAGTGATCGTCATGGGCATCGAGAACGTAGATCGTGCCGGATTCGATCCGATGGACCGCGCCCGACATATCCTCGACTTCGCCGCTGCCGGAAATGCAGTAGCAGGCCTCCAGGTGCCGCCGGTACTGAAGCCGCGACTCGCTGCCGGCACGCACGACCGTATGACAGACTGTGAACCCCATGCCGTCCCGCTGGGTGAGCAACCGGTGGCTCGTGCCGTTGCCCCAATCGACGAAGAAGTCAGTTTTTTCTACATCGGCCAATTGTCTGGTGAACATGGCATCTCTTTCTTGTGAGTTGCAGCGAGAGCGACAGTCTCTCGGATTGATGTGGTTTTTGCGGGTTCGATGCGTTACGTTTTCGGAACCGGGTGAGGAAATGTCGTAAGCGGCCGGGAAGTTCAAATGACCGATTTTCGCCCAACGCATTAGAAAAATTTACAGATGGACTATTTGCCGCTGAATGCCATTCGCGCCTTCGAAGCCGCCGCGCGCCATCTCAGCTTCTCAGCCGCCGGCGAGGAGCTGCACGTTACCCATCCAGCGATCAGCCATCAGATCAGGCGACTCGAAGAGTGGCTCGGCGTGCCCTTGTTCCACAGGGATGCCCGCAAGGTCCGCCTGACCGACGCCGGACTGGCTCTCCAGGCCTCGGCGAACGCGGCGCTCTCCGACCTCGCGGCTGCCTGCCGGCGTATCCGCAGGAACGCGGTTGTCGCGTCGATTTCGGTGGGCTGCATTCCATCCATTGCCAGTCGCTGGCTGGTACCACGCCTGCCGGACTTTACCGCCCGCCACCCCGAGATTGCGATCCGCGTCGCCTATGCGAAAGCCGAGGACCGGCTCGAGGACGACGACAATGACATCCTGATCACGCTCGGCGCGGATCCGTCTCCGAGGGCCACCAGCCTGAAGCTCTTTTCCCGTGTCAGCCAGCCCGCCTGCAGCCCGCATTACCTGGCCCGCAAAGGCCGGTTTGGCACGCCGGCGGACATGGCCGCGGTGGACCTTTTGCATGATGAGACGCGGCAGGGCTGGCGCGAGTGGTTCTCGCAAGCCGGCATGGCCGGAGCCGATGTCGGCAACGGGCCTGTCTTTGCGGATTTCAACATATTGGCGACCGCCGTCATCGCCGGCCACGGCGTCGCCCTTTGCCCGATCGAGGTTTTCCGCGAGGAGTTGCGACGCGGCGATCTCGTTGTCGTCTCCGACATCGCGACCGACAAGGACAAAGGCTACTATCTCACCATGTCGGCGCAGCCCTCGGCCGCCGAAATCACCTTTGCCGATTGGTTCCGCAGTCAGGTTTCGACGGACGACGAAGCGGTCTGACGCCTCGATCGGGAGCGATCAGGTGACGATGAAGCCATGCGCGAACGGATCGCGGTCGTCGATGAAGATGGTGTTCAATCCGGTCATGCGCGCCCAGCCGCCGATCGAGGGGATGATAGCCGGCGTGCCGGCCACGCTGACCTCCTTTTCGACCCTGCCCTTGAACAGCGAGCCGATGATCGATTCATGGACGAAGCTGTCGCCCGCTTTCAGTTTGCCCTTGGCGTGGAGCTGCGCCATGCGCGCCGAGGTGCCGGTGCCGCAAGGGCTGCGGTCGATCGCCTTGTCGCCGTAGAAGACGGCGTTGCGCGCATCGGCCTCGGCATCTTTCGGCTTGCCGGTCCACAGCATGTGCGACAGCCGATTGATGCCGGGGTTCTCCGGGTGCACGAATGAGTATTTCTCGTTGAGGCGCTGGCGCACCACCGGACTCCAGGCGATGAGGTCGCCGGCCGAATGGTCGGCCATGTCGCGATAGTTCTTTTGCGGCTCGACGATGGCGTAGAAATTGCCGCCATAGGCGACGTCGACGCCGATCTCGCCGAGCACCGGGCACTCCACCGTCAGCCCTTCTGCATAGAGGAAGGACGGCACGTTGGTGATGCGCACTTCCTCGACATAGTCGCCGACCTGTTTGTATTCGGCGACGACCAGGCCGGCCGGCGTGTCGAGTCTCAGCACGCCCGGGGTCTTCGGTTTCACCAGCCCATGCTCGATCGCAAAAGTCACCGTGCCGATCGTGCCGTGGCCGCACATCGGCAGGCAGCCCGAGGTCTCGATGAACAGGATCGCGATATCGCAGTCCTCGCGCGTCGGCGGATAGAGGATCGAGCCCGACATCACGTCGTGGCCGCGCGGCTCGAACATCAGGCTGGTGCGGATCCAGTCGTACTCGGCGAGGAAATGCGCGCGCCGCTCCATCATCGTGGAGCCCTCAAGCAGCGGCCCGCCGCCGGCGACCAGCCGCACCGGATTGCCGCAGGTGTGGCCGTCGATGCAGAAGAAGGATTTCTTGGCCATGATGCTTCCTAGAGCAATTTCAGCAAAAGTGTGAAGCGATTAAGTTCGGCGCCTTCGCCGTAACGTTCCGTCCGGAATTGCGTCAAAACGAAAAGACTTTCAGAACCGTTGCGGACGGAAAGGGTTGAGATCGAGCGGCGGAGTCTGCCCGAGAACGAGATCACGGATCAAGCGGCCGGTCGCCGCCGCCTGGGTCAGGCCGAGATGGCCGTGGCCGAAAGCGTAGAAGACGTTCGGCGTCCGAGCCCGACCGATGACCGGCAGCGAATCCGGCAGCGAGGGGCGAAAACCCATCCACTCGCGGCCGCCCGACGGATCGAGCCCCGGCAGGAAGCGCCTGGCCTTTTCCAGCATCGCCTTCGAGCGCTGGAAATTCGGGGGCCGCTCGATGCCGCCGAGCTCGACGGCGCCGCCGACGCGCAGGCCCGTTTCCAGCGGCGTGATGACGAAGCCGTGCCCGGAAAAGATCAACTGCCGCTTCACGTCGAAGGCCGACACCGGCAGCGTCGTGTTGTAGCCGCGCTCGGTCTCGAGCGGGATGCGGTCGCCGAGGTCTTTGGCCAGGAGATGCGACCGCGCGCCGGCCGCGATGACGAGTTGCTTCGCCTTTTGGGCCGTGCCGTCGGCAAGCACGATCGTGGCGCCGTCCGTTCCGGCCGCGATGCGCTCGACCCGCGCGGGCTCGAAACGGGCGCCGAGCGTCTGCGCATAGGCAAAGACCGCCTTGCCGAGCAGCTTCGGATCAGCGACCGTCTTCCAGCTCGGCACGAAGGTGCCCTTGACGAAGCGCGGCGCGAGGCCCGGCTGCAAGCCGGCCATCTCCTCGCCCTCGACATGGCGGAAGCCGATGCCGAAGCGCTCGCGCGCCGCCCAGCCGGGAAGCGCGGCGCGGAACTCGGCCTCGCTTTCGTAGAGTTCCAGCGAGCCGTCCTCGCGCAGCATCGGCCTGGTGCCGGAGCGGTCGAGCAGGCCCATCCATTCGGCTTCGGCGAGCTTCATCATGCCGGCCTGCGCCGCGAGGCTCGCCTCGTAGTGCCTAGCGGCGCCCGCGCGCCAGAAGCGGATCAGCCAGGGCAGGAGCTTGGGCAGATAGGCTGGCGGAATGGCCAAGGGCCCAAGCGGATCGGCGAGCCATTTCGGCAACTGCCTGATCATCCCCTTATGCGCCAGCGGCAGCACGTCGGAGAAGGCGAAGGCGGCGGCGTTGCCGGAGCTCGTCTCCTCGCAGATGCCGGTGCGGTCGAAAACGGCGACGCTGCGCCCGGCCTCGGCGAGCAAGGCGGCGGCGCAGATACCGATGATACCGCCGCCGATGATGGCGACGTCCTCTTCTTCTCCCCGCTCACGGGGAGAAGAAGCCTCGGGGGCGGGGCGGCGCCCCATTCCCGGGGATCTGGAATTTCCTTGCACGTCAGTGCTGCCCCTTATTCGGCCGCCACCATCTTCTCCGCCGGTCGTGGAGTATTCTGGAACGCCGGCAGCTTCGGCCGCACCGCCAGCGCATCCCGGACGATCTTCTCCACCGCCTTGCGGCGTTCGCCCGACAGCGGCTGGCGCGGCATGCGAACGCGGTCATTGGTATCGATCGCCAGCACTTCGGCAAGCTTGATGTTTTGGACCAGATAGGTCGAGACATCGAGGTCGAGCAGCGGCCGGAACCAGCGGTAGATTGCCAGCGCCTCCTCGCGGCGGCCTTGCTTCATCAGTTGGTAGATGGCGACCGTCTCGCGCGGGAAGGCGGTGACCAGGCCGGCCACCCAGCCGATGGCGCCGACCGAGAGCGCCTCGAAGGCGAGGTTGTCGACGCCGGTGAAGAGATCGTAACGGTCGCCAAGGCGGTTAATGATCTCGGTCGAGCGGCGGATGTCGTCGGACGATTCCTTGATGGCGACGAAACGCTTGTCCGACGCCAGTTCCTCCATCAGGTCGACGGTGACATCGACGCGATAGGCGAGCCGGTTGGAGTAGATCATGACCGGCAGGTCGCCGGCTTCGGCGACGGCGCGCAGCGCTGCCACCGTCTCTTGGCGGTCGGTGTGGTAGATCGGGCTCGGCACCACCATCAGGCCGTTGGCGCCTTCCCTGGCGGCGCGGCGCGCGATGCTCGCCGCCTCGCGCGTGCCGGGCTCATTGACGGTCAAAAGCACCGGCTTGCCCGCGGCGACCTTCTGCGCCGTCTTCAGCACCTCGATCTTCTCGTCAGGCGACAGCATCGGCCCCTCGCCGAGCGAACCGCAGACGATGATGCCGTCGCAGCCGGCCTCCATCTGCAAGCCATAGCAGCGCTCCATCTCGGCGTGGTCGAGGCGGTCGTCGGCGGTGAATTTGGTCGTGACTGCTGGAAAAACTCCGGCCCACATGGCGATCTCTCCTCTGATATATCAGGCATATATCTATCAAGAACTGGTCTGTCAACGCTGAATCCGTTATGATATATGAAAAATATATCAGGAGCCCGCCATTGATATCCCCGCTGATATCCGTTGAGACGAACGCGACCTTCGAGCCTGCGGCGACCAAGGCCTATCGAGCGCTGGAGCACATGATCGTCACGCTCGAGCTGGCGCCTTCGAGCTTCGTCACCGAGGGCGCGCTGATCGAGCGGCTGGGCCTCGGGCGCACGCCCGTGCGCGAGGCGATCCAAAGGCTCGCCTGGGAAGGGCTTCTCGACATAAGACCCCGCGCGGGCATCGCGGTCGCGCCGCTTCACGCCGGCGACTGGCTGCGCGTCATCGACGCCAGGCGCGGCGTCGAGGTCGTGCTTGCCCGCTCCGCCGCCCGCTTCGTCACCCGCGAGGCGGCCGACCTGTTCCACGAGGCGGCGCTCGCCATGCAGAAGGCGGTGATCTCGGGCAACGTACTTGCCTTCATCCAAGCCGACAAGCAGCTCGACGAAGCGCTGGCGATCGCCGCCGACAATCCGTTCGCGGCGCGCGTGGCGGCGCCCCTGCAGACGCACAGCCGTCGCTTCTGGTTCCGCTACAAGGCCGACACCGGCCTGGCCGAATCGGCCGAGCACCATGTCGCGCTGATCCGCTCGATCCTCGACGGCGACGAGGAGTCCGCCGCCAAGGACGCCAAGAAGCTGATGGCGCTGCTGCGCGGCCACGCCGAGATGGCGGCGACGCGCTGAGCGGAGCGGTCCGGCCTTCGCCGAACCGCTCCGGTTGGCTATTTGCGCAATTCAGCCGCCCGGCTGCCGGACCGCGGTGGCCAGCGTGTCTTCCCATCCGTCACCGGCCGCCAGGATGCAGGCCTGGCCCTTGACGTCGGTCATCAGGATGGTCCAGGTCCCTTTGGCCGAGACGAACACTTCGAAGATGGCGGCTTCTCCGGCCACGCCATAGCCGAGCCGCTTCTCCTCGAACGCCTCTGCCAGTCTCGAGACCAGATAGTCATGGCCGCCGCAGATGACTTGCGCCCGCGCAGACAGTGCCGGCAACGCCACCATGGCGCCGACGACCGCCAGCTTGATCCATCGAAACGAAAATATGCGTGCCATAGGGCACCTCCTTCGCCTTCGCATTCCGGCAAGGGAGGCACATGCGGCCGCCTCAGTGTGCCGGAACGTTCCAGGCCGGATTCGACGTCTTCATCACGTCACTCCTTCTGGTTTCCGGTCTGTCGCAGGGAGACTATGACTCCCTGGATTCGATATGGTGAGCCCCCGCCCCGTAAACAAGCAGGCGCAGTGGAGAGCGCCTGGCCACCGCAACCCGACCGTGCGGGCGCCCGGCAGCGAGCGTTCAGGCACCTGGCATGGCTGCCGCGATCGTAGGACTGTCCCAGCCCTCGCCGACGGACAGGATGCAGCTTTGCCCTTTGGTGTCGGAGGCAAGGACGGTCCAGCTGCCCTGGTCGGAGACGAAAATCTCGAGCACGACATTGGGATTGATCAGCCCGCGCCCGGCTACGCTTTCGTGGAACTTGTCGCCGAGCGCCTTGACGACGTCGGAGCGTGGCGCGCATTGCGCGGCCGCATTGGCCTGCGCGATGCCGTAAATCGCAGCCGCCGCAAGGATAATCGCCGCCATAAGAAATCGTGTCATCCGACACCTCCTCGCGCCAGACGAGAACCCCGGCTGCCACCGGCGCTGTTTGATTGGCCTGCACATGATGGCAGGAATACAGCCTAAGGCGGATGATGGTCTGTTGGTTCCATCACAGAGCAGTTGAATTATTAGAATGTGCGGATGCTCTCCCAACGCGCCATTTCGAAAATCATGTACCTGAAGTTGCGGCGCAACCAAAAAGAAAGCGCGGCTCGCGCCGCGCTCCCTCAGTGCTAGCTCTCAGATCGTCTCCGGTCAGTTCATCGTCGGGATGACGAATTCGGCGCCATCCTTGATGCCTGCCGCGCGCCGCAGCCGCAGGCGGGGACGCGCAACCGAGAAACCGTCCGGTCAGTTCATCGTCGGGATGACGAATTCGGCGCCATCCTTGATGCCGGACGGCCAGCGCGAAGTGACCGTCTTGGTCTTGGTATAGAAGCGGAACGCGTCCGGGCCGTGCTGGTTGAGATCGCCGAAGGACGACGCCTTCCAGCCGCCGAAGGTGTAGTAGGCGATCGGCACCGGGATCGGCACGTTGACGCCGACCATGCCGACCTGGACGCGCGAGGCGAAGTCGCGCGCGGCGTCGCCGTCGCGGGTGAAGATGGCGACGCCATTGCCCATCTCATGGTCGTTGGCGAGCTTGATCGCATCCTCGTAGCGCGGCGCGCGCACCACCGACAGCACCGGCCCGAAGATCTCTTCCTTGTAGATGCGCATGTCGGCCGTCACGTTGTCGAACAGGCAGCCGCCCATATAGTAGCCGTTCTCGTAGCCCTGCATCTTGAAGCCGCGGCCGTCGACGACCAGCTTGGCGCCTTCCTGGACGCCGATGTCGACATAGCCCTTGACGCGCTCCAGTGCCTGCGCCGTCACCAGCGGGCCGAAATCGGCCGAGGAGTCGGTCGAGGGACCGACCTTCAGGCTCTCGACGCGCGGCACCAGCTTTTCCATCAGCCGGTTGGCGGTGTCGTTGCCGACCGGGACCGCCACCGAGATCGCCATGCAGCGCTCGCCGGCCGAGCCGTAGCCGGCGCCGATCAGCGCATCGACCGTCTGGTCCATGTCGGCATCGGGCATGATGATCATGTGGTTCTTGGCGCCGCCGAAGCACTGAACGCGCTTACCCGAGGCGGTGCCGCGCGAGTAGATGTAGTGGGCGATCGGCGTCGAGCCGACAAAGCCGATTGCCTTGATGTCCGGATCGTCGAGGATGGCGTCGACCACCTCCTTGTCGCCGTTGACGACGTTCAGCACGCCTTCCGGCAGGCCGGCCTCGATAAACAGCTCCGCGATGCGGATCGGCACGCCCGGGTCCCGCTCCGACGGTTTCAGGATGAAAGCGTTGCCGCAGGCGATCGCCGGCGCGATCTTCCACAGCGGGATCATCGCCGGGAAGTTGAACGGCGTGATGCCGGCGACGACGCCGAGCGGCTGGCGCATCGAGTAGACGTCGATGCCGGGGCCGGCGCCGTCGGTGAACTCGCCCTTCATCATGTGCGGCGCCCCGATGCAGACCTCGACGACCTCGAGGCCGCGCTGGATGTCGCCGCGCGCGTCCGCGAGCGTCTTGCCGTGCTCGCGCGCCAGGATATCGGCCAGCTCTTCATAGTCGCGCTGGACCAGCTCAAGAAACTTCATCAGCACGCGCACGCGGCGCTGTGGGTTGGTGGCCGCCCACTTGGGCTGCGCTGCCTTGGCGTTTTCGACGGCGGCGCGCAGTTCGGCCTGCGAAGCCAGCGCCACCGTACCGCGCACGGAGCCGTCCATCGGCTGCATCACGTCCTGCTTGCGCCCGCTGGTGCCGGCGACACGCTTGCCGCCGATGAAATGACCGTACTCGATCATGGTTTCTCTCCCTGTTTTGGTGATGGCGCATTGTCCGCCTTTGCGACGGCGAAGGCAACGCGAGCGGAATCGCAACCGTTGTGCGGAAAATAGACAACGGCCATTGACTGCGCATCAATTGCCGCAAATGATGGATTGCTGAAAGGGCCGACGCTTGCGTTCCTTCGCACACCCCTCTGTTCTGCCGGACCACCCCCATGAACTGGGATGACGTGCGCATCTTTCTCGCCGTGGCGCGCGCCGGCCAGATCCTCGGCGCGGCGAAACGCCTGGAGCTCAACCACGCCACCGTCTCGCGCCGCATCGCGGCGCTCGAGGACGCGCTGCGCACAAAACTCTTCCGCCGCCTGACCACCGGCAGCGAGCTGACGCCCGCCGGCGAGCGTTTCCTCGACATCGCCGAGCGCATGGAAGGCGACATGATCGCCGCGCGCTCGACCGTCGCCGGCGAGGGCGACGATGTGTCGGGCACGGTGCGTATCGGCGCGCCCGACGGATTTGGCGTCGCCTTCCTCGCCAAGCGGCTCGGCGAATTGACCGCGCTTCACCGCGAGCTCACCATCCAGCTGGTGCCGGTGCCGCGCTCCTTCTCGCTGTCGCGGCGCGAGGCCGATATCGCCATCACCGTCGAGCGACCGACCGAGGGACGATTGGTGGCGGGCAAGCTGGTCGACTATACGCTCGGGCTGTTCGCTTCCCGCGCCTATGTCGAGGCGAACGGGTTGCCGAAGACGGCGGCCGATCTCGGCCGGCATACGCTGATCGGCTACGTGCCGGATCTCATCGTCAGCCCCTCGCTCGACTATGCCGCCGAGTTCAGCCCGGACTGGCGCTCGAGCTTCGCCATCTCCTCGGCGCTCGGCCAGGCGGAAGCCGTGCGTTCCGGCGCCGGCATCGGCATCCTGCACACCTTCGTAGCCCGCTCGATGCCGGAGCTGGTGCCGGTCGACATCGTGGCGCCGATCCGCCGCGCCTATTGGCTGGTCTATCACGAATCGGTGCGGCCGCTGCGCCGCGTCCAGCTCGTCGCCAATTTCATCACCAAGGCAGTGGAGCGGGAAAAGGGGCTGTTCGTGTAGATCCACCTTCAAGGCGGATCCAGCACGAATGAGCTCACCACCTTCTCGGCGTCATCGGCGAGCGGCGCCCACATCCGGGCGGCTTCGTCGGCGGCCACGCGCTCGAAAGCTACTTCGTCGAGCTGATCGACACGGCCGAGCACCGGATCGAGATCGTCAATCCCTATCTCAACCTAACGCCCAGCCTCGCCCGAGCGTTCGACCGGGCGCTGGCCCGCGGGGTCACGATCGCCGTCGTCGGCCGCATCGACCTCAAGGGCGACATCGGCGGCCGCTTCCTCACCGCGCTCAACAAGCTGTTCGTCGAGAGATACGGCGACCGCATCGACATCCGCGAGTTCAAGGCGCCCGACGTGGTGCTGCATTCGAAGATCATGATGATCGATCAGCGCCTGGTGACCATCTCCTCGGTCAACCTCAACAACCGCAGCTTCTTCCACGACTCGGAGAATGGCATGGTGGTGCTCGACCCGGCGTTCTACCGCCGCATGAAGCCGATCTATGACGACTATCTCGCCCATTCGCAGCCGGTCGCCACCAATGTCACGATCGGCTGGGCCTACCGGCTGCTGTTCAGCGACGCCTGGGTCAGGCAGGCGTTCTGAGATTAAGCCCTGAGGTACCGTTCCGGGCTGAGGTCGAGGGCGTTGATCTCCGGAACCCGGCTGGACATGATGTCGGCAAGCACCCGGGCCGAGCCGCATGCCATGGTCCAGCCCAGCGTGCCGTGGCCGGTGTTGAGATAGAGGTTGGACAGCTCGCTCTGGCCGATCAGCGGCGGCCCATCCGGCGTCATCGGCCTGAGGCCGCACCAGAAACTCGCCGCCTTGAGGTCGCCGCCGCCCGGAAACAGGTCGCCGACCGAATGCTCGAGCGTGCGGCGGCGCGATTCATGCAGGCGGAGGTCGAAGCCCGAAATCTCCGCCGTGCCGCCGACGCGGATGCGGTCGCCAAGCCTGGTGATCGCCACCTTGTAGGTCTCGTCCATGATCGTCGAAACCGGCGCTGCCGCCGCATCCGTGATCGGCACGGTGATCGAATAGCCCTTGACCGGATAGACCGGGATCGGCCGCTTCATCTTGCGCATGAAGGGTGCCGAATAGCTGCCCAGCGCCATCACATAGGCGTCCGCCGTCCGCCAGCCCTTGTCGGTGCCGACCTGGACGACACGGTTGCGGTTCCTGACGACGCGCCGGATGGTCGTGCCGTATTCGAACGCGACGCCGCGCGCCACGCAAAGCTCGGCCAGCCTGTCGGTGAACATCTTGCAGTCGCCGGTCTCGTCGCCGGGCAATCTCAGCCCGCCGACAAATTTTTCCCGCACGCCGGCCAGCGCCGGCTCGGCCGCGATACAGCCATCCCGGTCGAGGAGCTCATAGGGAACGCCGTATTTCTTCAGCACCTCGACATCGCCGCCGGTGCCGTCGAGCTGTTTCTGCTTGCGGAAGAGCTGCAGCGTGCCCTTTGACCGCTCGTCATAGGTGATGCCGGCTGCCGCGCGCAGCGCCTTCAGCGTGTCGCGGCTGTATTCGGCCAGAGGCACCATGCGCGACTTGTTCAGCGCATAGCGCTCGGCGGTGCAGTTGCGCAGCATCTTCAAGAGCCACGTCCACATATGCGGATCGAAGGCCGGCCGCACCACCAGCGGGCCGTATTTCATCAAGAGCCATTTGACGGCTTTCACCGGGATGCCGGGCCCGGCCCATGGCGAGGCATAGCCGGGGGACACTTCGCCGGCATTGGCGAAGCTGGTTTCCAGCGCGGGCCCCTGCTGCCGGTCGATAACCGTGACTTCATGGCCGGCCTCGGCAAGGAAATAGGCGGTGGTGATTCCGATCACGCCGCCGCCCAGCACCAGGACTGTCATTCAATGCTCCCTCAAAGCCGATCGCGGCACAGCCGCGTCCCGGTCGTTCAATCTGTCTGCCGGATTTTGCAGCGTCCGCCAAGGGGTTGCCGGTCATCCGCCGATGTAGCGGCGGTGAAAACGCGCGCCCAGGCTGGTCAGCACCTCGTAGCCGATGGTGCCGGCATGCGCGGCCGCGTCGTCGACGCTTTGCGACGGGCCGATGAGCTCGACGAGGTCGCCCTCGCCCGGTGTGCCGGCTGGAAGCGCCGAGATGTCGAGGATGATCGAATCCATCGACACCCGCCCGACGAAGGGCAGCCGCGCGCCCTCGAACCAGGCGGCCGAAGCGGCGCGCCGGTGCCAGCCGTCGGCATAGCCGAGCGAGATCGTCGCCAGCCGGAGCGGTCCGCGCGCATGATGGGTGTGGCCGTAGCCGATGCCGGCGCCGTCTCCGACACTGCGCGTCTGCGCCACCTTCGCCTGCAGCCGCACCACCGGCAGCATCGGGTTGGCCTCGCCCGGCGTCGGGTTGACGCCGTAAAGCGCCGCACCGGGACGAGCGAGATCGTAGTGATAAGCTGGCCCGAGAAAGATGCCGGACGAATTGGCGAGCGAAGCCCGCGCCGCGGGCAGCATTTTGCGCAACCGCTCGAAGGCCAGCCGCTGCGCTTCATTCGCGGGATTGCGCGGCTCGTCGGCGCAGGCAAGATGGCTCATCACGAAGCGGATATCGATGCCGTCGAACGCATCCGTCGCGAGCGCCTCGACGTCGGCCGGCGGCATGCCGAGACGCGACATGCCGCTGTCGACCTGGACCGCGGCCGACAGCTTTCGGCCGGCTGCCCGCGCCGCCTCGCGCCACGCCTTCAGCTGAGCGGTGCTGTTGATGACGGGATGAAGTCCGGCAGCAAGAGCTTCCGGTTCGGAGCCCGGCGGCAGGCCGTTGAGGACAAAGATGTCATGTCCTGGCCCAAGGGCCTTGCGCAGCGCGATGCCCTCGCCGAGCAGAGCGACGAAAAAGATGTCGCAACCGTCCTTGATCAGCGCCGAGGCCACCTGCGCGGCGCCGAGGCCATAGCCGTCGGCCTTGAGCACGCCGGCGCAGCGCACACCCGCCAGCCGCGCCTTCAGCCGCCGGTAGTTCTCGCGGATGGCGCCGAGATCGATGGTCAGGATCGCGCCGGCCGCCGCTTCGCTGACCGTCGAACCGCCGGCGCCGTCTGGAGCCGGGAAACCGCGTCCGGTGTCGTCATTCATGGCGACCCCCTCATTGCATCAAGGCAAATCATTAGGACGCCGGTGCCAGCGCGGCAACCGCGGCCTCGACTTCTAGCGGACCAGATGCCGGAACGCCGCCACCACCTGCTCGTAGACCTGGCGCTTGAACGGCACGATGAGGTCGGGCAGTTCCTGCATCGGCCGCCATGCCCATCGGTCGAATTCGGCCGTGTGGCCGCCCGGCGGCGGATTGATCTCGATCTCGCTCTCGTCGCCCTCGAAGCGGTAGGCGAACCACTTTTGCGTCTGGCCGCGATAGCGACCCTTGAAGGCGACGCCGACCAGATGCGGTGGCAGGTCGTAGTTGATCCAGTGCGGCGCCTCGGCGAGCAGCGACACGCTGCGCATGCCGGTTTCCTCGTAAAGCTCGCGCCCGGCGGCCGTCAGCGGTTCCTCGCCCTTGTCGATGCCGCCCTGCGGCATCTGCCAGAGTTTCGTCGTGCCGGAAAACTCGCTGTCCGGCTCGGCGATGCGATGCCCGACCCAGACCAGCCCGGCGCGGTTGAGGATCATCAGCCCGACGCAGGGACGATAAGGCAGTGTCTCGGGATCGATCAATTTCTTGGACATTTCCGGATTCCGGTATCGGCGGGAAGCCGTGACTAGCCTTTTTGGGGATCTATGGCGACAGCCGAGATGGGCACAATCTCAATGCCGCGCTTCTTCGCTTCCGCCACCCAGGACGCGACCGTGTCGACGGTGATATCGAAAGCCGAGCCGATGCCGACGGCGGTGCCTTTGGCCCGTGCCGTCGCTTCCAGGCTGTCCAGCTTCTTGAGGATCTCACCGCGGTCCTGCACCGCGTCGATCGCCATGTCGCCGGCCACGAACGGCACCCCGTCCTTCAGCGCGAGGTCGGGCGCCAGGCTCCGCGCGGACGAGCCGTCGTCGACATAGGCAAGCCCTCGCTTGCCGAGTTCGGCCATGAACGACGCCATCGCGTTGGCATCCGCCGAAAAGCGCGCGCCCATGTAATTCATGACGCCGGTATAGTTGGTCGTCCTGGACAGCGCCCAGTGCAGGCTCTTCAGGTTCTCCTCCGGGCTCGCCGAGACCGTCAGCGTGTTGCGGCCCGGATTGACGTTCGGATAGTCGAACGGCTCGAGCGGTACCTGCATGACGATCTCGTGGCCGCCCTGCCGCGCCGCCTTCATCCAGCGGTCGATGCTGTTGCCTTGCGGCGCGAAAGCCAGCGTCACCTCGGCCGGCAATTTGGCGATCGCCGCCTGCGTGCCGGTCTGCGAGACGGCGAGCCCGCCGATGACGATCGCCACGCGCGCGCCGCGCGCGCCGGACCACGGCCGCGCGTAGACGTCGAACGGCCGCCTGCCGTCGGCGGAGCGGACCGGCAGCGGACCGCTGTCGCCGGCCTCGATCAGCGCCCTGTCCGGGATATGCGCGACCTTCAGGTTCTGCCCGAGTGCCGAAGGATCGCGGATCACGATACCCGCCTTGGGCGGGCCGTCGCCTTCTTCGGTCTGGACATGGATGATCTGCGGGCCGCCGCTCTTCATCGGTGTGCTCGCATTGGGGCTCGCCGTCGCCACCTCGGCCGGTGCCGGCGTTGCCGCCGGTGCCGGCGCTGGGGTTGGCGCCACGGTCACCTTCGGCGTCGAAACGGCCACCCCTTCCGGCTTGCGGAAAGGCTTTTCCCGCAACGCGATCGCACCGGAAATGCCGACCACGGCAAGGACGGCAACCGCCGCGCCAAGCGCGCCGGCGCTGATGCCGCGCGCGGCAGGGCGCTGAAGCCGGATCGTCTGTCCGAGCGGGCGTTCGATGTCCTTGTCGATGTCAGCCAAGCCGCATCCCCAAGCCCGTGACGCTGCTGATCGCATTGTCAGCGCTCACGAGCGAATTCAACCCTCGGCGCCCCGGCGCGCCCATCCCCGGATCAAACTGCCGGAACCTCGCGGTCCCGGCAGCATTGCATCGCTTCGCTCGGTCGGCCAGAGCGATATGCTCCGGCCATCCGCCTTTACTGGTTCAGCACAGCCTTGTCCGGGTTCGGCGGGAAGGCCGGATCGGTCTTTTGGCCGCGCAGCAGCTGTTCGGCATAGATCAGCTGCAGGTCGTCCTTCGGCTCCGGCGGCACATAGGCGGCCGAGCCCGAGCCGGTCGAGCTCTCGTCGGCGCCCTTGATATGGCCCTTGAGGTCGGATTCGCCACGGGTCAGGTCTCTGCCCTGCAGGTCCGGCGGCAGCGGCTGGTCGACCTTGATGTCGGGTGTGATGCCCTTGCCCTGGATCGACTTGCCCGACGGCGTGTAATAGAGCGCCGTGGTGAGCCTGAGCGCGCCATTCTCGCCGAGCGGGATGATGGTCTGCACCGAGCCCTTGCCGAAGGACTGCGTGCCGACCACGGTGGCGCGGCGCAGATCCTGCAGCGCGCCGGCGACGATCTCGGACGCGCTCGCCGAGCCGCCATTGACCAGCACGATCAGGGGCTTGCCGCCGATGTCGTCGCTCTGCTTCGGCTTGGCGTCGAAACGGGTGACGTCCTTCGGGTCGCGGCCGCGGGTCGAAACGATCTCGCCGCGCTTCAGGAAGGCGTCCGACACGCTCACCGCCTGGTCGAGCAGGCCGCCCGGGTTGAGGCGCAGATCGAGCACATAGCCCTTCAGCTTGTCGTTCGGCACCTGCTTCTTGATGTTCTCGATGGCGTTCTCGAGATCGTCATAGGTCTTTTCGGTGAAGGAGGTGATCTTCATGTAACCGACGTCGTTCTCGACCCGGTACTTCACCGCCTTGACCTTGATGATGTCGCGCACGACCGTCAGCTCGATCGGCTTGTCGGCGCCCTGGCGCAGGATGGTGAGCTTGATCGGCGTGTTGACCGGGCCGCGCATCTTCTCGACGGCGTCGTTGAGGGTGAGGCCGCGCACCTCCTCGCCGTCGATCTTGGCGATGTAGTCGCCGGCAAGCACGCCCGCCTTGGCGGCCGGCGTGTCATCGATCGGCGTGATCACCTTGACGAGGTCGTTTTCCATGGTGACCTCGATGCCGAGGCCGCCGAACTCGCCCTTGGTCTGCACGCGCATGTCCTGCGCCTGTTCGGCATTCATGTAGGAGGAGTGCGGGTCGAGCGAGGCGAGCATGCCGTTGATGGCGTTCTCGACCAGCGACTTGTCGTCCGGCGGCGTCACATACTGCGCGCGCACGCGCTCGAAGATGTCGCCGAAGATCGCCAGTTGCTTGTAGGTCTCGGAACCCGCAGCGTTCGCCGCCGAGCCGGGTGCGCCGTAGACCAGGCTCATTGCCGATGCGCCCATCAGCGCGCCGGCAAACAGAAGCGACAATTTCCGCATCATTTCACGTCCTTCCAGAAAATCGGTCCGCCCACCAGGGGGCAGGATCGACGGGTTTTCCATCCTTGCGGAACTCCACATAGAGCTCCGGCGTGGCATTTCCATTCTGCGAGGCCGAGGTGCTTGCCACCCGGGCCTCTCCCATCGCGCCAACCGGCTCTCCTGCGAGCACCGACTGTCCGGTCGCGACGCTGATTCTGCTCATCCCAGCCAGGACGACATGATACCCATCGCCGGCATTGAGGATCAAGAGTTGACCATAGGAACGAAACGGCCCCGCATAAAGCACATTTCCATCCGCCGGCGCGGTGACGATGGCCCCCGATTGTGTCGCAACCATGTCGCCCTGCATCATCGCGCCGTTGCCGTCGTCGGTCCCGAAGCGCCGTTTGATCTTGCCGATGACCGGCAGCGCGACCTGGCCCTGCAGCGCCGCGAACGGGGCGGAAGCGGTCAAACGATTGCCCTCCGGCACCGGCGGCGCGGCGGGTTCCGTCGTCGATGCCGTCGTATCGCCATCAGCCGATTTCCGATCGGCCGCCCTGGCCTGATCGGCCGCCTTGCGTACCTTGTCGGCCTCGAGCGAGGCGATGAGGTCCTTGAGGCTGCTGGCCTTGGCCGCCAGTTGCTGCGAGCGCTGCTGCTCGGCGGTCAGCGCCGCCTCGGTATCGGCCTGCAGCTTCTGCTTGGCTTCGAGCAGCATGGTCAGCCGCTTCTTTTCCGCCGTCTGCTCGGTGACGGCAGCGGTGAGCCGTCCCCGCTCGGCCTCGATCGAGGCCGTCACCCGGGTCTGTTCCTTGAGATCGGCCATCAGCCTGTCGGTCTGCTGGCGCAATTCCGGCACCACGGCGCCGAGCAGGATGGCGCTGCGCACCGACGACAGCGCATCCTCCGGCTTGACCAGGATCGCCGGCGGCGGGTTGAGCCCCATGCGCTGCAGGGCGCCCAGCACCTCGGCCAGCACGTCGCGCCGTGCCACCAGCGAGGCGTGCAGCTTCTCTTCCTCAGCCTTCAGCCCCTCCAGCTTGGCGCCGATATCCTCGATGTCCTGGCCGAGCTTCTGCTCGGTCATGGCCGACTGGATCAGCGCCGCGCTGATCGAGGCATGGTCCTTCTTGACCGTCGCGACGTCGGCGGAGAGCTTGGCCAGCCGCTCGGAGGACAGGGTGATTTCCTTGGAGACCTGCTCGTATTCGGCCCGGCTCCGGTCGGGGTCCGGCGCGACATCGAGCGTGTTTTCCGCCGCCATGGCCGGCCCGAGCGCAATCAGCGCGGCGACAAGTGTCAAGCCGCAGCGGCTGCGCCAGGCGCGCGTTCTCGAATTCCAGCCTTCAGACATCAGGCCTCGACTCTATCCGCCGCTTCGTTAACGAACCATCAACCATGTTGGAAGCACCCGCATCAACCGTGATGTCGGGTCATTGAGGCGGAAATCCGTGCAGGCCGAGGTGATCCCCAGCTTTCGGGGCCCATATCGCAAACCATGACTCAAGAGCGATGATAGGGATGCCCGGACAAGATGGTGGCGATCCGATAGAGCTGCTCGCCGAGCATGACGCGCACCAGCTGGTGCGGCCAGGTCAGCGCCCCGAAAGACAGCATCAGATCGGCCTCGTCGCGCAAGGATCTGTCATGCCCGTCGGCGCCGCCGATCGCGACGACCAGCGCCTTGCGGCCGCTGTCGCGCAACTGGCCGATGCGCGCGGCGAGATCCTCTGAGGAGAGCGCCTTGCCGCGTTCGTCGAGCAGGATGAGCACCGTGCCTTGCTGCAACTGGGCCTGCAGCTTCTGGCCCTCCTCGCGGCGGCGCTCGTCGGCGCTCTGGCCGCGGCTCTCGGGGATCTCGACGATGCCGGCAAATTCCAGCCCGACCGCAGGCCCGCTCTTGGCGAAGCGCTCGAAATAGCGGTCGGCGAGTTCTCTCTCGGGGCCGGTCTTCATTCGGCCCACGGCATGAACGGTGATCTTCATCCTCGCCTCGGCGAGCACCCTATCGGCGCCGGACCGGAACGGTCACGGCATGCGATGTGGCTCAGTGCAAGGTCTCTTCCTCGAGGTCCGGCGCCTGCCACATCTTTTCGAGATTGTAGAATTCGCGGACTTCGGGACGGAAGACGTGGACGATGATGTCGCCCGAATCGATCAGGACCCAGTCGGCGCTGGCCAGCCCCTCGACGCGCGCCATGCCGAGACCGGCATCCTTGAGCGCCTTGAGGAGATGATCGGCGACAGCCGAGACATGACGGTGCGATCGGCCCGAGGCGATGACCATGTAGTCGCCGAGGCTCGATTTACCCTGGATGTCGATTGAGACGATGTTTTCGGCCTTGGAGTCTTCCAGACTGGCAAGGACTGTCGTGATGGCGAGGGACGCAGCATCGTTTCCGCTGATCCCGGCCGGCGAAGGCACGATATCGGCCTTCTTCCGCAGTGCTGTTCTCAGTGTGTTTCCTTTCCCAACAAGAACAACCAAATCACCCGCCAAATCAGGTGACACCACTTAGATAGGCAGAGTTCCATTGCAGTTTCAAGACGGGGCGCCCTGCCGGGGCCAACGCGCCCCTCTTCGGCAGGTTCCGCAGCGCCCGAAAAAAGTCGGAACCCTTTGCGCCTGGCACGGGTTATCGGCTCAACGATCAAAGGGGACTTATCATGCCGACAGACCCGCAAGAGGCACTTCTCGTTGTTCAGGCCGGGCTTGCGCAGCTCTCCACGCTCATCGTTTCCTATTCCTTCTCGGCGATCGGCGCCGTCATCCTTCTGGTTGTCGGCTATTTCGTCGCCGGCCTTGCCGAGCGCTCGATCTTCGCCGGCCTCGGCCACATCCACGGCTTCGACGCCACCTTGCGTCATTTCTTCTCGAAGATCGTCCGCTACGCCATCCTGATCCTTGTCGTCATCATGGTGCTCGGCCAGTTCGGCGTGCAGACCGCTTCCATCATTGCCGCCATCGGCGCCGTTGGCCTGGCCATCGGACTGGCGCTGCAGGGCACGCTGCAGAACATTGCCGCCGGCATCATGCTCTTGGCGCTGCGGCCTTTCCGTATCGGCGAATCCATCGAGGTCGGCTCGATTGCCGGCACGGTCGAGGAGATCGGCCTGTTCGCGACCAAGCTGCGCACCGTCGAAGGCGTCTACATCCTGGCGCCCAACTCGACACTGTGGAACCAGCCGGTGCGCAACTTCACCCGCAACGGTGTCAGGCGCACCGACATCAGCTTGAGCATCGGCTCGTGGAACGACATCGACCGCGGGCAGAAGACGCTGCTTGCCATCGCCGGCACCGAGAAGCGCATCCGGCGCGAACCGGCGCCGATCGCCTTCGTGGCGGGCCTGGGCGAAACCACGGTTTCGCTGACGCTGCGCTACTGGACGTCGGCGGCCGATTACTTCGCCACCCAGATCGACATGACCAAGCGCGCCAAGCAGGCCTTCGACAATGAGGGCATTTCGATCCCCTTGCCGCCGCCCGAGGCGCCGGCCGCGGAGGCTCGCAAGCAATAACCTTTCAGTTCCTGGTCGCCGGCTCGTCCGGCGCGAAGGCGAGCTCCACCGGCAGAGGCGTCTGCGCCGACATCGGCGCGAAGCTGCCGGTGGCGGCCGCGGGTGTCGGCCGCGCCGCAAACACGCGCCAAAGCACGAACAGGCAGAAAGCCGAAGCGATGAAGATGCCGACATAGATGAAGGTCGCGGTGCCGAAGACGGCCGAAAGCGCCGTCACGATGCCGGGCACGATGAAGCCGGACAGCGACCAGGCAAAAAGCAGCGAGCTCGAGAGCGCCAGCATCTCGTCCTTCCTGGAGCGGTCGGCGGCGTGGGCGCTGGAAAGCGAATAGATCGATTCCGACGCGCCGTCCCAGATCAGATAGATCACCACCAGCGCCATCAGCGCGCCGCCGTCGAAGGCGATGGCGAGCAGGCTCGCCACCACCGCCAGCGCCGCCGCGCCCGCCAGCACGTAGCGCCGGTCGGTGCGGTCCGAAAGCCAGCCGAGCGGGATCTGCAGCATCAGCGTGCCGACCGGCATCGCCGACAAAAGCAGCGCCACATCCGCCTGGCTGTAGCCCTTGGCGGTGGCGTGGATCGGCGCGAAACCGGAAATTATCATCGACAGGCCGCCGACGGCGAGCATGCCGACGACGCCGACCGGCGAGATCTTCCAGGCTTGCCCGAGCGCCACCGAAGCCGCCTGCGGCGCGGGCGGCTGGGCAAGCCGCGTCATGCCCACCGGCAGGATGGACAGCGCGGTGAAGGCGATGCCGATCAGCGGCGCCGCCGCCGTCTGAATGTCGATCGCGGCAAGCGTCGCATAGCCGACGCCCAATCCGCCGATATAGGCGACGTAGAACACCGCCATGACCCGGCCGCGTATGGCGTTCGGCAAGGCATCGTTGAGCCAGCTCTGCGCAACGATGAACAACCCGCAAATGGCAAAGCCGTAGAGCGCCCGCGCCGCGATCCACAGCAACGGGATCGGTCCGGCGCCGATCGCCACGTTGGAGAGCGCGATCAGCGCCGAAAGCACCATGAACGCGCGAGCATGGCCAACGCGCCGGACCAGAGGTCCGGTCAGGATGCAGCCGGCGAGTCCGCCGGCCGAAAGTCCGGTGACGATCAGCCCGGCCCATGTCGGATCGAAGCCGTCGGCGCCGAGCCGCACCGGAATGAAGGCGAACATCAGCCCGTTGCCGATCGCGATCAGCGCCATCGACACGATGACGCTGGCAATGGCGATCAGCGGCGCCGATTGCGCGCCCGGATCGGTGGTGGTGCGGCTCTTCTCCAGCATGCTGGCTCCAGCTTGGCTGATCGGCGAATGAAAGGCCGCTGTAAAAGCGACATGGCGCGCCTTCTCCTTCTCCCCTTGTGGGCCTGTTGCATAATTGGCTGGTTGTGATTCTCTGAGTTGGAACTCGGAGGGAATCGCGATGGCGGTGAAGCGGACGGGTCAGTTGAGCCTGGCGGAAGCATTTCTGGGCCAGAAGCTTGCTGGTGGATCCTCGCCGCTCGATCGGCTGTCCGGTCTGGTGAAGTGGTATCGCTTCGAGAAGCTGCTCAACCCGCTACGCGATGGCGGCCCGGGACGTGCGGCTTGGCCTCCGCTGGTTCTGTTCAAAGCACTGCTGCTGCAATCGCTCTATGGGCTATCGGATCGCGAACTCGAGGAAGCGCTGGGTGACCGGCTGTCGTTCCGGCGCTTTGTCGGGCTTGGCCTTGAGGAGAGCATTCCCGATCACACAGTGCTGTCGCGCTTCCGCAACCTGCTTGTCGGCGAAGGGCTGATGGAAAGGCTGTTTGGCGAACTGGACCGGCAGGTGGAGAAGGCCGGCGTGATCCTGAAGCGCGGCACGATGCTGGATGCGACGCTGATCGATGCGGTCTCGGCGCCGCCGACAGCCGAGCGGCCCTCGAAGGATGCCGATGCCCGTCCCGTGCGGCGGGGCAAGGGCGGCTTTACCTTCGGCTACAAGGCCCATGTTGGGGTCGACGAGGGCTCTGGTCTGATCCGCACGGTGATCACCACGCCGGCCAACGTCAACGACACGGTAGTGGCCGATCACTTGATCCGAGGCGACGAGAAGACGGTGTGGGCGGATGCCGCCTATGACACGCATGCCCGGCGTGCTCGGCTCAAGGCCGAGGGCAGGAAGCCGCGCATTGCCCGCCGCCCCAATAAGCACCATTCGCTGCCCGAGCGGCTCAAGCGCTACAATCGCCTGATCGCACGACGGCGGGCGGCGGTGGAGACGACCTTCGCCACGCTCAAGAACCGCATGAAACTGACCACAATCCGCTATGTCGGACTGGCCAAGGCCGCAGCCCAGGTGACACTTGCCGCGATCGCTTTCAACATGCGCCGATGGGCGGCAATCACAGGATAGGTGCGCCTAGAGCGGTTCAGCTTTTGACAGAATCGAAGAGGGATTCCGGAGAGGCTGATTTTGTGATTCAAGATGCTGGCTGGATCGGAGGCCAGCATCGGATGACGCGACCTCTTTCGAATGATCTTCGTGAGCGTGTTGTTGTGGCGATCGCGGCTGGTGAGAGCTGCCGCACGGTTGCGGCTCGTTTTGGCATAGCGGTGTCGTCGGCGGTGAAGTGGTCGCAGCGCTATCGAGCGAGTGGGTCGGTCGCGCCCGGCAAGATGGGCGGCCATCGCAAGCGGGTTCTGGAGCCGCACCGGGCCTTCATCGTGGAGAGGATCAATCAGACGCCGCATCTGTCGCTGCATCGGCTAAAGGACGAACTTGCGGCGCGCGGTGTGAAGGTATCGCACGATACGGTGTGGCAGTTCCTGCGGCGCGAGGGTTTGCGGTTCAAAAAAAACTCTGTTGGCCCTTGAGCAAGCCCGCGCTGACATCGCGCGACGGCGACAACGCTGGCGTTCCTGGCAGTCCGGTCTCGACCCACGGCAGTTGGTCTTCATCGACGAAACCTGGATCAAGACCAACATGGCGCCGCTGCGCGGTTGGGGGCCGAAGGGCAAACGCCTGCGCGGCTTGGCTCCATACGGCCACTGGCGCACGCTGACCTTCCTCGGCGCGCTGCGCTGCGACCGGCTGACTGCACCTTGCGTCTTCGACGGGCCGATCAACGGCCAGTGTTTCCGCGCCTATGTCGAGCAGCAGCTCGTGCCAGTGCTTGAGCCGGGCGACATCGTCGTCATGGACAATCTCGGCTCCCACAAGTCGGCAGCCATCCGGCAGATGATCCGCGCCGCAGGCGCCAGGCTCTGGTACCTGCCGCCATACTCGCCAGATCTCAACCCGATCGAGCAGGCCTTCGCCAAGATCAAGCACTGGATGCGAACTGCCCAGAAGCGAACCATCGACGACACCTGGCGACACATCGGACACCTCGTCGCCACCATAGAACCCGACGAATGCTCAAACTACTTCAACAACGCCGGATACGCTTCCGTCAAAACCTGAAACGCTCTAGCATCCAGCCTAAGGCCGCCCGCCACCATCAAACTCCACCCCAAAAGCCAAAAATGAGCGAGACCTCACGGGCCAAACCGCCTCGAGGGTCTGTTCGCGCTAACTGCGCAACAGGCCCCTTGTGGGAGAAGGTGGATCGGCGCGATAGCGCCGAGACGGATGAGGGGTGTTCCAGCGGAGTGAGACGTCGGCTTTCCCTGGAGCACCCCTCATCCGGCCGCTTCGCGGCCACCTTCTCCCACAAGGGGAGAAGGAAGGCGCTAGCCCTTCCCCGCGTTGCGGATCGCTGTGGAGGAGAGCGACGAGCGCGGGCCGTGGATGAAGGTCCATGCCGGCGCCCGCATGCGGGCAAGCAGCGGCGCATCGCCCTCGTCGATGCGGGCATAGTCGAAGGTCTTGGCGACGACCGACGACAGGAAGGAGAGCGTGGCGCCCGGCCGGTCGATGACCGCGATCGGGAAGGTCAGCACGATCTCGCGCCAGCGCTGCCAGCGATGGAAATCGCGCAAGCTGTCCGCGCCCATGATCCAGACGAAGTCGACGCCCGGGTTGCGCGCCTTGACCAGGGCCAGCGTGTCGGCGGTATAGCGGACATGCTGCGCCGCCTCGAAGGCGGTGACCTTGATCCTCGGGTTCCTGGCGACCTTTTCGGACTGCACTATGCGCTCGGCGAGCGGCGCCAGTTCGCGCGCGCTTTTCAGCGGATTGCCGGGCGTCACGATCCACCACAGCTGGTCAAGCGCCAGGCGCCGGAGCGCAATCTCGGCCACCAGCGCATGACCGGCATGCGGCGGGTTGAAGGAACCGCCGAACAGGCCGACGGTCAGCCCCCTGCCGGCATGCGGCATGCGGAGGTAGGGGGCGGGAACGGGCTGTTCAAGCTGGGAAAGCATGAAGCTTCAGGCCCTTGGGGCAAACAGCTTCAAGGCCTCACCTGCCCCGACCCGCGCACGCGGTATTTGAACGAGGTCAGCTGTTCGACGCCGACCGGTCCGCGGGCATGCATCTTGCCGGTGGCGATGCCGATCTCGGCGCCCATGCCGAACTCGCCGCCATCGGCGAACTGCGTCGAGGCGTTGTGCAGCAGGATCGCCGAGTCGATCTCGTTGAAGAATTTTTCGACCGCGCGCGCTTCCTCGGCAACGATCGCCTCGGTGTGGTGCGACGAGAAGGTCTCGATATGCTCGATCGCGCCGGCGACGCCGTCGACCAGCTTCACCGCGATGATGGCGTCGAGATACTCCGTCACCCAGTCGGCATCGGTCGCCGCGCTGGCATCCGAGAAAGCTTTCATCACCTCGGCGTCGGCATGGATCTCGCAGCCGGCGGCGCGCAGCGCCTCGAGGATCGGCACCAGATGCGTGGAGGCAACCGCGCGGTCGACCAGCAGCGTCTCGGCCGCGCCGCACACGCCGGTGCGCCGCATCTTGGCGTTGACGACGATCCTCACCGCCATGTCGAGCTTGGCCGAGCGGTCGACATAGAGATGGCAGATGCCTTCGAGGTGGGCGAACACCGGCACGCGCGCCTCGCTCTGCACGCGCCCGACCAGGCTTTTGCCGCCGCGCGGGATGATGACATCGAGATTGCCGTCGAGACCTTTGAGCATCTCGCCGACCGCGGCGCGGTCGGTGGTCGGCACCAGCTGGATGGCATCCTCGGGCAGGCCGGCGGCCTTCAGCCCTTCGACCATGCAGGCATGGATAGCCGACGACGAATTGAGCGAATCCGAGCCGCCGCGCAGGATCACCGGATTTCCCGCCTTCAGGCAGAGCGCGCCGGCATCGGCCGTCACGTTCGGCCGGCTTTCATAGATGACGCCGATGACGCCGAGCGGCGTGCGCACGCGCTCGATATGCAGCCCGTTCGGCCGGTCCCACTCGGCAATCACGTCGCCGACGGGATCCTTGAGCGCTGCGATCTCGCGGGTGCCCTCGGCCATTGCCTTGATGCGCGACGGTGTCAGTTTCAACCGGTCCATGAAGGAACCGGAAAGGCCGGATTCGTCGCCATTCGAGACGTCGATTGCGTTGGCGTCGAGGATCGCCTGCTCGTTGCGAAGAATGGCTTCGGCCATGGCGACAAGCGCGGCGTTCTTGGCGGCGGTGGTGGCAATGGCCAACGGTCGGGCGGCGGCGCGGGCGCGGCGGCCGATATCGGCCATCAGCGCCACCGTGTCTTCCCCGGATTTTTCATGCTGCTTCAGCATGGTTCATCCTCCGCTCTCTCTTCGTTTTTTCGCAATTCCGGACGGAAAACCGCGTCACACTTTTCCTGGAATTGCTCTAGTCGTCGGCCAATACGTGGTCGCCGGCGACGCTTACCACAAGGTCGTCGCGATGGATCATCGCCGAGCGCGCCTCGTAGCCGAGCACAGTTTCGATCTCGGCCGTCTTCAGACCCGCGATCCTTACGGCATCGGCGGCATCATAGGCAACCAGCCCGCGCGCGATCTCGCGGCCCTCGGGCGACAGGATCGCCACCGTGTCGCCGCGGGAAAAATTGCCGCTGACCAGCTTCACACCCGCAGGCAGCAGCGACTTGCCCGACTTCAGCGCGCCGACGGCGCCAGCATCGACGGTGAGACGGCCGGCTGGCTCGAGCTGGCCGGCGATCCAGGTCTTGTAACCCTTCACCGGGTTGGCGCTCGGACGGAAGAAAGTCGCGCGTTCGCCGCGCTCGATCGCCATCAGCGGCGAAAGCCTGGTGCCGGCGGTGATGATCATGGCGGTGCCGGCGGCGTTGGCGATCTTGCCGGCATCGAGCTTCGTGCGCATGCCGCCGCGCGACAATTCGGACGCAGCCGCACCCGCCATCGCCTCGATGTCGGGCGTGATGCGGTCGACCACCGGGATGAATTTCGCTTTCGGATCCTTCGCCGGCGGGGCCGTGTAAAGGCCATCGATGTCGGAGAGCAGCACCAGAAGATCGGCGCCCATCATGGTGGCGACGCGCGCGGCCAGGCGGTCATTGTCGCCATAGCGGATTTCGGAAGTGGCCACCGTGTCGTTCTCATTGATGACCGGCACCGCTTTCATCTTGAGCAAGGTCGAGATGGTGGCCCGCGCATTGAGATAGCGGCGGCGTTCCTCGGTATCGCCAAGCGTGAGCAGGATCTGGCCGGATTTCAGCCCGTCCTTGCCGAGCGCGTCCGACCAGGCGCCGGCGAGCGCGATCTGGCCGACAGCAGCCGCGGCCTGGCTCTCCTCGAGCTTCAGCGCACGCTTGCCAAGACCCAGGATGGTGCGGCCGAGCGCGATCGCGCCCGACGAGACGACCAGCACTTCCGCGCCGGCATGGGCCAGCATCGCGATGTCGTCGGCCAAAGAGGCCAACCAGTCGCGCTTCAACCCCGTCGCACGGTCGACGAGCAGCGCCGAGCCGATCTTGACGGTGATGCGCCGGTATTTTGTCAGCGATTTCATGGATTTTACCGCCAGCGCATGTCGACGGGAGGGGGAACCGCATCGCGCGCCTCGGCGACCACCGACATCAGCGCGCGCAGAACCGCCTCGACGCCTTCGCCGGTGACGGCCGACAGCAGCATCGGCGCGCGGCCGGCGGCGCGCTTCAGCGAGGCCGCCTTCTTCTTGCGGGCGTCCGCGTCGAGAATGTCGACTTGGCTGAGCGCGACGATCTCGGGCTTTTCGGCCAGCCCATGGCCATAGGCATCGAGCTCGGCCCGCACGACCTTATAGGCCTTGCCGGGATTTTCCTCCTGCGCCGAGACCAGGTGGAGCAGCACGCGCGTGCGTTCGACGTGGCCGAGGAAGCGGTCGCCGATGCCGACCCCCTCATGCGCGCCTTCGATCAGGCCGGGAATGTCGGCCAGCACGAATTCGCGGCCGTCGATGCGGGCGACGCCGAGGCCGGGATGGAGCGTGGTGAACGGATAGTCGGCGATCTTCGGCTTGGCCGCGGTGACGGCGGCCAAAAAGGTCGACTTGCCGGCATTGGGCATGCCGACAAGGCCGGCGTCGGCGATCAGCTTGAGTCTGAGCCAGATGCTCAGCTCCTCTCCGGGCAGGCCGGGATTGGCGCGGCGCGGCGCCTGGTTGGTCGAGGTCTTGAAATGCTGGTTGCCGAAGCCGCCATTGCCGCCCTTGGCGAGCAGGAAGCGCTGGCCGACCTCGGTCAGGTCGCAGATCAGCGTCTCATTGTCCTCGGCGAAGACCTGGGTGCCGGCCGGCACCTTGAGCGTGATGTCGGCGCCCTTGGCGCCGGTCATGTTGCGGCCCATGCCGTGCATGCCGGTCTTGGCCTTGAAATGCTGCTGGTAGCGGTAGTCGATCAGCGTGTTCAGCCCATCGACCGCCTCCACCCAGACATCGCCGCCGCGGCCGCCGTCGCCGCCGTCCGGGCCGCCGAACTCGATGAATTTCTCGCGGCGGAACGACACCGAACCGGCGCCGCCGTCGCCGGAACGGATGTAAACTTTGGCCTGATCGAGGAATTTCATCGGAATTTTTCAGGTTTCTGCTGATTGCCTTGCGCGATTGCTCTAAACCAAGGCGGGGTCAAGGGCGAGGCTGTTTTGTGACGAAAGCGCTGGTACATGCTTTTGCGCACGCCGGGAACACGCTAGCGCCGGCCGATTGCGAATGATCCCGCGCGACGATCGTTGCCGGTTTTCGCGGTTCTGCGTTGGTGTTGGAGTACCGGAATGCAGCTCGCCACCTACAACATCCAGTACGGCATCGGCCTCGACGGAAAATACGATGTCGGCCGCATCGCCGACGCCGTGCGCGGCGCCGATGTCATTGCCCTTCAGGAAGTGACCCGCAACAACCCGCGCAACGGCGACCACGACATGGTGGCCGAGATCGGCGAGGCGCTGCCGGACTATTTCATCGCCTTTGGCAGCAATTTCGAGGTCAATATCGGCTCGCGCCTGGATGCCGGCCGCGCCGTCACCAGGACCTTCCAGCTCGGCAACATGGTACTGTCGAAGACGCCCATTCATCTGTCGCGCAATCTCCTTCTGCCGCGCAGCCGCAGCCTGGAGCGGATGAATTTTCAGCGCGGCGCGCTCGAGGCCCTGATCGAGACACCGCTCGGTTTCATCCGCTTCTATTCCACCCATCTCGATCATCGCAGCCCCGTCGAGCGCCAAAGCCAGATCCGTTTCCTGCGCCAGCGTCTGCTGAATTACGCGCTGGAAGGCGGAGGCCTTTCCGGCATTCCCGAGATCGGCCTGCCGGACCTGCCCTACCCGGAAGCCTTCATCGTCATGGGCGACTTCAACATGCTGCCCGGATCGCCCGAATATGTCGAACTCGCCGGACGCCCGGACCATGAGTTCGGCATGCCGCTGACCGCCGATCTCGCCGTCGACGTCGCCCAGCGCCTCGACGTTGCCGACCTGGTCACCTGGGTCGATCCCGAGCGCCCCGAAGAAGCAAGCCGCCACAAATGCATCGACTATGTCTTCACCAGCGCGTCGCTCGCCGGCTCGCTGAAGCGCCTTTGGATCGACCGGCAGGCTCGCGGCTCGGATCACCTGCCGGTCTGGGTTGAGCTGGGCTAGAAATGCACCCAGTTGCGCAGGCTGGTCCAGGTCTTGCGATCCAGCCGGTAGCGCTCGACCGGCACCTGGCCGGCGACGATCGAGTTCAGCATGCCCTGGCCGGCATACTGGAAGCCGCATTTGTGGATGACGCGGCGCGAAGCCGGATTGATGACCCTGGTCGAGGCATGCAGCACCTGGATCGAGGTCTTCTGGAAGGCGAGGTCGACCAGCGCGTGCGCGGCTTCCGTCGCATAGCCGCGCTTCCAGTAAGGTTCGCCGATCCAGTAGCCGAGCTCCAGTCCGCGATCGGTGGTGTTCAATCCCGCGCAGCCGACGAAGGTGCCGGTGCCGGCAAGCGTCAGCGCATAGACGATGCCGGCGCGGCGCGACGAGGCCATGGCGAGGAAGGCTCTGGCCTCGGCTTCGCCATAGGGATGCGGCATGCGGGCCAGCATTTCGGCGACGTGGCGATTGTCGGCCAAGGCAACGAGTTGCTCGAGATCGCTCTCGCGCGGGGCGCGCATGACCAGACGCTCGGTGGCGAGCACCGGGCAATCGATCGCGTAACTTTCGTCTTCGGTGTCTTCCGCTTCGGCAACCATTTAGTCCTCCAGGGCATAAGAAAAATGAAAAGGAGAGATGGAAGCCCATCTCTCCTGATCCTTTTCCTGGCCTGGCCAGACACCGGTTCCCGAGATGGGCGCCGGTGTTATGGTGCGGAACCGGCTACTCCGCTGCTTTGGTGATCGGGTTTACCGAGACGTAGGTTCGGCCGTTGGCTTTTTTGTTGAAGGCGACTGCGCCGGCTTCGAGCGCAAAAAGGGTGTGGTCCGTGCCCATGCCAACGTTGGTGCCCGGATGCCATTGCGTGCCGCGCTGACGAATGATGATGTTGCCGGCGACGACGGCTTCGCCGCCGAACTTCTTCACGCCGAGACGCTTGGAGTGCGAATCGCGACCGTTGCGCGACGAACCGCCAGCTTTCTTGTGTGCCATCTAACTAACTCCGATGCGCCCGAGGGCGCTTGAATTGTCTTATGAACGCGTTCGCGTTCCGTTTCAAGTCCGCACCGGCGACGATTGTCGCCGGCCCGTCTTACTTCTTCTTCGCCAGTTCCTTGGCCTGCTCGCGCCAGTCCTTGATCTGGTCGGTGCTGAACGGCATGTGCTCGTCGATCTTGGCGACATCCTTGTCGGTGAGCTTGGCGAGCTGGGCGAAGGTGACGATGCCCTGTTCGGCGAGATCCTTCGCCGCGACCGGGCCGATGCCCTTGATCACGGTGAGGTCATCCGGCTCGCCCTTCGGCGCCTTGAACAGCGGCGCGGCGGCGGTTTCGGCCTTGACCTCTTCCTTCGCAGGAACTTCCGCCTTGGCTTCCTTCTTGGCCTTGGCCTCCTTCGGGGCGGCCTCCGCCTTCGCCTCGGCGGCGACTTCCACCTTGGCTTCCGGCTTGGCAGCGGCCTTCTTCGACGGCTTGGCGCCACCCAGCAGGATCTCGGAGATCTTGACGGTGGTCAGAAGCTGGCGGTGGCCGATCTTGCGGCGCGAATTCTGGCGGCGGCGCTTCTTGAAAGCGATGACGGTGCGGTTCTTGCCCTGCTCGACGACTTCCGCCGTGACCATGGCGCCATCGACGAACGGCGCGCCGAAGGTGACATTCTCGCCCTCGCCATGCGCGAGCACATTGCCGATCTCGACAATGTCGCCGACCTTGGCTTCGACTTTCTCGATCTTCAGGAGATCGTTGGCGGCGACGCGATACTGCTTGCCGCCCGTTTTGATGACTGCGAACATTTTTTGCCTTTCGCTGTTCGGTCGGCCTCGATGAACCGCCTCGAGCAGTTCGGCCGTCTTTTTGTCAGTCTGCGGGTTCAAAAAACAAGCGGCGCGGAGAAGCCCCCACGCCGAATGCGGGCTGTCCCTAACCGAAGGTTGCGCGGAAGTCAAGGCAAGCGGACCGCGCTGTTGGAGGAGGCCGCGGCCCGCGTTGCCGGCAAAGGTCGCGCTCGCCCCGCCGAGGCCTTTTCAAGAAGCGGGAAATCGGTCGAATAGGGCCTTGTAACTGCGGCGGTCAGCCGTTATCTAGTGCGCCGCGCCGGCAACGGCCGACCATGACCTCGCGGAGAGGTGGCAGAGTGGTCGAATGCACCGCACTCGAAATGCGGCATACTCGCAAGGGTATCGGGGGTTCGAATCCCTCCCTCTCCGCCATTTAGCTTCCATAATAATCGTTTCCTTTCAAAAGCTTCCTTGTTGCGCTTGACCAGCGCGAAGCGAAACTTATCTTAGACTGTGTAACAAACTGTGTAACATTAGAGAAAGATAATGCGACGTTCCGCAGCGCCAAAGCCGCATAAACGTGAAGGCATCTGGTATCTCGTCCGCAGGGTGCCGAAGGAATTCGCGGCGTTTGATCGCCGCTGCCTAGTACGCATTTCCACGGGCGTCGCCGTGGCTGACGATCCCCGCGGTGTACGGGCGCGAGATGCAGTGCAAAGCCTCGGCGCGGGGCTGGAGGCGTATTGGCGTAGACTGCGGGAAGGCCAATCCGCCGAGGCGGGGCTGCGTTTCGAAGCCGCGAGGAAGCGCGCGCGGTCATTTGGATTGGCCTATCGCTCTAACGAGGAACTAGCAGCGGGGCCGCTCGACGAACTCATGGCCCGTATCAAGCTGCTCCTCGACAAAAAATCGATCGAGGACGCGCAGGACGTCTCGGCCGTCATGGGTGGGGAGAAGCGGCCAGCGGTCCGCCTGAGCGGTCTTATCAAGGAATTCGAGACGATCGAGCAACAGAACTTGCTGACCATGTCGCCTAACCAAATCAAGAAATGGCGTAACCCCAAAAAGCGCGCAGTTGCCAATCTGGTTGGAGTCATTGGCGACAAGGAGATCGCAAGCCTCACTCGGGACGACGCAATCGCGTTCCGCGAGTGGTGGCAAAAGCGGATCGTTGAGGATGGACTTGATATCGGTACGGCCAACAAGGACATCGGCCATGTTTCGAAAATGCTGCGCGTCGTCGATCTGACTCACCAGCTCAAGCTGGAGCCGGTTTTTCGAAACCTGCGTCTTTCCGGCGCCGTCCCCGGGCAACGCGCTGCGTTCACAGCGGAGTTCATTCAGGAGAAGATACTCGCTGAAGGCGCGCTCGACGGACTCAATGACGAAGCCCGCCATCTAATCTATGTGATTGCCGATACCGGACTCAGGCTTTCTGAAGCGGCAAACCTCACCACCGAAACAATCCACCTCGATCAAGAAATCCCGCATGTGCGGGTGCGCCCCAATGGCCGTCGCTTGAAGACCGGTCATTCAGCCCGTGACATTCCCTTGGTTGGCGGCGCACTTGCAGCCATCAAGCTCCATCCGGACGGCTTTCCTCGTTATCGCGACAAGGCCGCGTCACTTTCAGCGCTCGTCAACAAGGTGCTCGCCAGCAAGGAACTTCTGCCGACTTCCGAGCATAGTCTTTATAGCCTGCGACACACTTTCGAGGACCGGCTGACGGCAGTTGAGGCGCCGGAGAAGGTAATTGCTTCTCTGATGGGCCACAAATGGATCCGGCCCAAATACGGCGCGGGACCTTCGTTAGCGCAAAAGCGCGAGTGGCTTCAAAAAATCGCTTTTACCCCGCCCGGGCGAATGTGATTGCGGCGCCATCCAGGCCTTGAGAACCAACCTCACGGCTCCAGCTGTCCGAGCCATTTAGGTTGAGCGTGGCCAGCACGCGCTGCGCTCGCTCGCGATTTCCGAGCTTCCGCCGCATTTGTTCGACCTCGTATTCCAGCCTTTCGAAGGTCGGTATATAGGCATCTCCATGCCGGATGACCAAGTAGGCGGCAACAGCTAGACAGCATTCTAGCTCCGTGGCCGATGGATCGGAAAAAGGGGCGACGCCATACCAAGACGAGCAACGCCTCTCGAGGGCTTCCGAACTAGGCAAACGGCCAGCATGTGGCATGGGATACAAACCTATGCCTGATCGACGAACCTAAAGTGCTCACGAAGCTTGACCGGTACGCGGGCCATCGGAGGGTTCTGCCTAAAACCGCCAAAAATTTTGAAACACCCATTCATCCGGCTCGAATTCAAAGGGATCGGCGATTTTTGGGTTATGGCTTGCAAGCATAGTTCAGCCCAGACAAGAACGCCTGATATCTTGTCGTTCACTGTCACCCTGCCAAATATGGTGCCGGTGACAACGGCAGTTTGGCGAGCAGAAGAATTCCCGAGACTGAGACGTTCTACGGCTTGGCCCATGTTCGCGCTCCTCCTCGATTGGAGACAGGATGGGCCATATGGAAGCGAATAAAAGGAGGTTGGTGACGAGTCTCGGTAGTGGAGTAGAAACGGGTGGAAAAGCTTGCGCTATTCGCCGTCGGCGCCGCTAAGCGCATTTGAGAGAAGGGGCAACGATCGCCAAGAGATGACGTCCGATCGCAAGCCGGCTAGAAATGCGACAGTGACGCGCCTTTTTTGGCACGACCTTAGCACCCGATCGGGCCTCAGCTGGTCGTCGTTGCGCAGCCGATCGGGTGCGATTTTTATAAAGCTCTCTTGGCTTTAGCTTTGAGAGCCCGTCATCGAGACAAATGCAAGGGAACGGTCCCGCCCCCTGGGGACATTCGACATGCCGTGGCAGCTTCCTATGGTGAGCCAGCGCATTCCGATACACGTTTTCCGCGCTCTACCGTTGCTCCAGCACCTGTGCTGAGGCTGAGCGCTTGATCAGGACCCGACCGCTGCTGTTGCGGGATGGTGACTGGGTTGAGGTCGCGAAAACCTTGACCGCGGGTACGTTGTTCATCCAGATGAGCGCTGAGCCGAGAAGCAGCCAAGAACGCTTCCCGTAATCGAATCCTACGGGAACCGCGAAACCAGCGTCCAAGGGACGCAATTCTCCGACGTCGTTCACTCAAGCTCATCTCGCAACTTGAACGCTTGTATGAAGCCGCTGCATGTGCGCCGGTGGACCGGATTGCTGCTATCCAAACCACGTGCTCAGTTTCGCCCCCGTAATAACTCTACCGTCCGAAACGGCTTTCGCGCGTCAGGTCCACCCCACATGAAAGTTCCGCGAGCAGCACGGACGGAGAGGCCGGTCACAACTCCTTCGCGTGCTCTTTTACTACCGAATCAAGTGCCAAATGGAGAGGCACTGCCTTAGAGAACAGGAAGCCCTGCGCGGTTCTGCAGCCAAGCTTGTACAGAGTTTGCCGATCTGCCTCTGTTTCAACGCCCTCGGCCATGACCTCGATCCCGAGCGTCCTACCAAGGTCAATCACCGCTTTGACAAGCAGCCGATTCTCCCGGGACTTGGCTAAGCCGCGAATGAAGCCCTGATCTATTTTCACTTTCCTGATCCGACTGTCCTTGAGCGATGCCAACGTCGAAAAACCGGTGCCGAAGTCCTCGAGCGCGATAGAAATGCCAGCATGTGAAAGCTGGCCGAGCTTTTCATCCACTCTGTCCGGATCCACTGGGGCTTCTTCGGTAATCTCGATGTCGAACATCGTTGCAGGGAGGTCTTTTGCCGCCAGACCATTAAGAATCATCTCGTCAATATCGCCAGCTTCCAACTCGCGCGGTGAAACATTCATCGCCACACGAACATCACGACGGTCAGCTTTGACCAAGCCCTCGATAAGAGCGCAACAGTCGGCGAATACCGTTTGAGTTAGCAGCTGAAGCATTCCAGTTTCGCGTGCCGCTGTCATGATCTCGGGCGGAGAAATGGGACCGTGAAGCGGGTGAGACCATCTTAGCAAGGCTTCAAAACCGACGACGCTTCAGTTTCGAGTCTTACGATTGGCTGAAACCAAGCGACCAAGCTTCTCATCGTTATCGCCGAATGAAGATCGCGTTCGATTGACTGGCGGCGTTGCAGTTCCCGGGCTAGCTCGGCACCGAACAGACAAAATTCATTCCTGCCGCGGCGCTTAGCTGTGTAAAGGGCGATGTCGGCCCGCAACAACATTTCCGTCAGTCCGGGGTTTTCAGCCAAGTAGATTCCTATAGACGCTCCAATGCGGACGGATGCGATCCCAGGATAGGGGCGAGCAAGCTTGGCTATGAGATTGGACGCGAGATTGGTGGGAGAAGGAGAATTCTTTCGCGAAGAAAAAACCAGCACGAATTCATCCCCACCGATGCGGGCGAGCGTTGAGCCCTCCGGTGCTTCTTCCTCTATTCGGCGGGCGATCCTGGCAAGCAGCTCGTCACCCGTTCTGTGACCGTAGGTACCGTTGACAGATTTGAACCCGTCCAGATCAATCAGCATGGCCACAAAGGGTCCATCGGTGTTCTCAAACTGATCGATTGCATGTTCGAGGCCCCGCCTGTTGAGGAGCGCGGTAAGATGGTCCTCCCTGGAATTGCGCTCCATTTCCGCGGCAAGCCGCTCGGCTTGATGTCTCAGGCGGCTCGCGTCACGGAAGCGCGCTTGTCCAACGAACGAGGATCGAACCAGGCCGCCCTCGAAAAGCAGGACGGCAAAAGCCAGAATGTAGTTTTCCGGGGCTCCCTTCGTCAGCAAACATGCGGCGGCAATGAGGAGTGGCGGTGTGATGAAGCATATCGCTGCCGCAGCATATGAGCTGCCGTACGTGACCGCGCCAGCTGAAATGCCCGCCAGAATTATTAGATGCAGCGATGCTTGAGACGTCGTGTATCCAGCCGTTAGGATGGCAAGGAATGACCAGGTGAATCCCGCCAGAAGAGCAAGCCTGCCAAACCAGCGAAGCCGCAGCCAAACCCGTGTCAGATCATCCTGGACTCCGGGTTCCTTCAGCTGATGACGGGCGAGTGCAAGGCGGGCGGCATTTATCGCATTAACGACCGAAAACCAGGCCGCGCCAGCAAGACCGTTCCCGGAAAGGGCCTGCACGGTCAAAATCAGCCCGGACAGCACAATGCTTATCGGCATTGAGACGAAAAGGCCTGCCCTCAGATCAGCGAGCTGGTCCTGAAGGATTCTCGCCTCCAGCGGATCTTCTTTTCCAAGGCTGGACGGGTCAGCTTGCTTACTCCTGCTTGTCCGCAGCCTATGCAGCCCCCCTGAAGGACGGGTTAATTCTTCAATCGGAGATCAGCGTCGGGGAGCAGGATTACTCCGGTGCATCATGCACTCTCTCCCATCGCTCGCCCAGCACGCGCAAAAATGCGACTGCTGGTGCAGTATCACCGCTGGAGCTCCGCCGATATCCCATGCCGGACAAGGGGAACATGTTGGGCAAAGCGAAGCCCCAGATGCCTTGCAAGCCGTGCCGCCAGGTGGTCTCTGGAGTAGAGTCCAATCAATATGTTCGTTGCATGGTAGAGCGGCGCCGCCGACAGGCGCAGCCGCCTTTCGTATATATGCAGCATGTCGGGGTCGCCAACATTGCGGCCGTCGCGGCACGCAGTCATGATTCCACGGGCGAGTTGCTTCTGGCTGCTGAGACCGATGTTGAATCCGTGAGCGGTCACCGGGTGCATGCCGATGGCAGCGTCGCCGATGAGTGCGGCGCTCGGCGCCCGGAATTTGTGCGCCCAGGTCGTGACCAGCGGATAGGTGTGGCGCTTGCTTGCCAAGGTCATTTTTCCAAGGCGCCCTCGACACCGTTTCGTCAACTCCGACAGGAACAAATCATCATCGAAGGCAAGCAGTCTATAGGCCTCGTTTGAGCGCAATGTGAGCAGCAGCGACGACATGCCCTCCGCGAGGGGCAACATCGCTATCGTCTGATGGTGATCGAACCATTCGATGGCGATCTGGTGGTGGGCGCGCTCGTGCCTCACTCGGCAAATCAGCATCGAGTGGCCAAGCCGGTTGATATCGGCGCCGATGCCTAGCAGATCACGCGTGGCGGACAAACGCGAATCCGCGGCAACAACCAGCCGAGCAGTTAAACGCGCGCCATTAGAGAGCGTTACGACTGCTCCTTCTTGGCTGTTTGTTGCATCGACGACCGAGTGGCCGCACAACAGCCGGGCGCGATCCTGCAAGCGGACGATTTTGAACAGCGCCTCGCGGATCCGGCAATTTGGAACCAAAACCCCCAGCGGTTCTCCAGAGTTGCTGGGAGGATCGAAACGAAGAGCGAATGCGCTCGAGCCGTTGAGCACGCGCGCGCCTTGAAGTGCTGATTTGTCCGAAGCCGGGATGACATCCCAGGCGCCGAGCTCGCGAAGGGTTCTGATCGAAGCGTTGGTCAGCGCGATTTCGCGACCATCGAAAGCCGGATTCGCCAGACTATCGAATGTGTTCTGTTCAACAACTGCCACCTTGAGTTCGCTTTGGGCAAGCGACGCAGCGAACGAAAGGCCGACCGGGCCGGCTCCAACGACAACGATGTCAAAATTATCGTCAGAGCCCATCAGCGTGCCGCCATCCGGTCGCCTATCCTCGTGTAACGGTGGAACTGAGCCGAGTGACATGAGCTCCGTGGCCGCCGCATTGCCTAAAGGCGCTGGGCCGGGAGATTCGCATCGATCGGCAACGAAGCACTCAAAGCGCTCAGAGGTGGATGCGGCTAACCGATCCCGCCCTTTGGCCGCGCAGCCGCGCAGATCGCCGCCAGCAAGCGAGACACTCGCGACGCTGGTCAGCCACGGCCGCGCCGCATCGATCGCCACATTCCACCTGGAACCCTTGCGCATACTACTCACGCTCCACGACGTCGAAGCGGGCTCTCTTGCGAGGGTATCGAACGTAGCGCTCTCTCTCGTCATCCCAGCCAAGGTAGCGGAAACTTTTATCCACGACCGCGCATATCTCATCAAGAACCTGCTGCATGGCTTCGATGTCGATGTCCTTGCAATTCAGTCGCCGATAGAGCAAAGCCCACGCGGCGACATAGTCGTCGAAATAGCGCGCGTCACTCGAACCAATGATCAACTTCGGACGGTTGATCGATCTCGAAAACGCACGTCCCAACCCCGATGATGCTCCGCAGCACGTTGACATCACGAGGATCTTCGGCGCTGGATGCGAGCCCTGGAACATTTCTACGAAGTCAGCCCAAAGAAGGCCACTTTCGACGCACACAACCCATCAAAGGCGAAAGCTGTTGATCGGCCCCCGTGTCCGCGCAGCCACGCGGATGGTCAGCCAGCAAGCGAGATACACACGACGCCGGTCAGCTAATGGCTGCGCCGTAAGCACAAGGCATGGCCGACCACACGACAGAAAACCCAGAACCGTGAAGGTGCTGATAATGACGACCAATCTTTCCGTAAGTCATGCATTTCTCCGTCGAAGACTGGTCAATAGAACACACCGATGAGTATGACCCTGATCTGGATCAGCCAGACATGACCAATCGGCACTGGCGGTTCACGGTCAGGTGATCGACCGTGACGTTCCACTTTGGAACCCGTGCGCACATGGCCAAGCTCTCGTCCGGCCACGCGAGGTACTCTCGTGGCATCAGCCGCCTCATACTGGGTGCAATGGGAGGCAGTCCTTCGCACGACAGAGGCTTTTCACAAATGTAGTGTGCAGCTTAGGTCAAGATGGTCATGGAGCATGGAGCATGGAGCATGGACAGCTTGTTCCCGACCGAGCCGGCTCGACTGACGAGCGCGATCCGCGCATCTTATGCACAGCGGATTGAAATCAGCGTTCCGGTTTGTCGTCCCGATCAATTAGTATCCGCTCGGCGGCTCCGTCGAGATCTTCGTATTGACCGCTTCGCAATGCCCAGACGAAGCCGGACACACCCAGTGCACCCAGAAAAAGGGCCACTGGTATGAGATAGAGCAACGTCGTCACGAGGATTATGCCGAATAGCTGACTGCGGAGCGTCCGACTTTTTGAATAACTTGCAGCGTCGCATTCGCCCCGAAGCCGTGCAAGCGCAATGCGTTTCCAATAACAAGCACCGATGAGGCAGACATGGCAATCGCCGCTAACAAAGGCGTGGCGTGCCCGAGGATGGCGATTGGTACTGCCACCGCATTGTAGACGATCGCAATCGCGATGTTCTGGCGGATCAGGTGTCCCGCCTTGCGCGAGACGTCCAGCGCGAGAGGCACTGCCAGAAGGCTTTCGCGCAGGAATACGAAGTCGGCGGCATTGCGGCCAATGTCGGCGGCGGTAGCTGGAGCGATCGAGACATGCGCCGCCCTGAGCGCCGGCGTGTCGTTGAGGCCGTCGCCAACCATCAGAACCTTGTGTCCGTCTTTCGCCAGGGTCTCGATGCGCTCGACCTTGCCGGATGGCAGCAGGCACGGAACGAAGTCCTTGACACCCAGCATTTCTGCGACTTCACCGCAGGCACCCGCAGTATCGCCCGACAGCATTTCCACTGACACCCCGGCATGGCTCAATTGCCCGATCGCCGCCTTGGCGTCTGCGCGCAGCGCGTCCTCAAAATCGAAGGTCGCGACAATGAACCCGTCTTTTGTCAGCACGGTTCCGCCATGTTTGCCTTCACCACCGGTCCGGGCTCTCCATCCAGCCCATCCGCGTCGGCCTAGCCGCCAGGTGCTTCCGGCTCCAGTGGCTTCGATTCCAAACCCTGGATGCTCGGTGACGGCATCAAATTTGTACTGCCCGCCGGGATGGGCAAAACCGGCTATGGCCTTTGAAAAAGGATGGCGGGAATGCGTAGCCATGTCTCCCGCGACTGCCAGCATGGCCGGATCGATCGACGATGCATTGACCAGCCGGGGCTGGCCGAGCGTGAGCGTTCCGGTCTTGTCGAACACCGCTGTATCAATCGTCGCCAGGCGCTCCATGGCAGAACCGTCCTTTACCATGATGCCGTTCTCAAACAGGCGCCGCGCGGCGACCACCTGAACGATCGGTACGGCGAGGCCGAGCGCGCACGGGCAGGTGATGATCAGAACGGCAATGGCGATGGTTATCGCCCGGTGCCAGTCGCCGGTCACCGCCATCCAGCCAAGGAACGTCGCGAAGGCTGTGAGATGAACCACCGGGGCATAGAGCGCTGAAACGCGATCGGCGATCCGGCGATAATGCGCGCGGCCGCCCTCTGCGGCTTCCATAAGACGAACCATTTCCGCCAGAAACGAATCCTTCGCGGCGGCTGTCGCCTCAATCGTCAGCGGGCCGGTAAGATTGAGCACGCCGGCCTGAACTGCTTCGCCCGGCGCCACGTTTTTCGGCGTGCTTTCGCCTGAGGCCAGCGAGCAGTCGAGATCCGACGTTCCCTGGATGATCTTGCCGTCGACGGGGATCCTCTCACCGGCTGCGATCAACAACCGCATGCCTGGTTCGATCTCGCCGACCGGCAAATAGTCGCGCGCGCCGTCGCTGCGCAGCACCATGGCGCCATGTGCGGCCAACTGGGACAGGCCTTTCACAGCGGTCCGGGCACGTTCGCGCATCACGTGATCCAACGTGCGGCCGATCAACAGGAAGAACAGCAGCGATACCGACGCGTCAAAATAGGCGTGATCGCCATGGTTGATCGTCTCGTAGAGGCTCATGGCGTAGGCGAGCGAAACACCGACCGCGATCGGCACGTCCATATTCATGCGGCCATGGCGCAAAGCATTCCAGGCCGAACGGAAGAAGATGCCGCCGGCGAAGGCGAGGGCAGGAATGGCGATCAGCGCCGAGACCCAGTGAAACAGGTCGCGGGTAGCACCTTCGGCGCCGGACCAGACCGAGACCGAAAGCAGCATGATGTTGCCCGCCGCAAAGCCGGCAACCGCGACCGCGCGGATCAAATCCGATAACGTCCTGTCCTTGTCGCCGACCTCGGAAGGGAAGAGATGCGCCTGGTAGCCTAGCCGCCCAAGCGCGACGACGAACGGTGGGACCTCGTCACCACGCCACCGGACAGAGACCCGTTTCGTCGACAGGTTGACGCGGGCGCTCTCGACGCGATCGAGCTTTCCCAGCGCCGTCTCGATCGTCTGGATGCAGCCTGCGCAATGAACCGTCGGTACTGAAAGATCGGTCTGGTGAAGATCATCGCCAAGCGATCGGCTCGCCAGCCTGATCTCCTGGCTGGACGGCAGGACCGATCCGGTGTTGACCAGATCAAGCGCCATTTCGGCGCCCGGTGCACAACAACTCATTGCAGCGCTCCATTGGAAATCATGATCCGGCGGACGTCGCGATACGGTTTGTCCAGACCGGCGTCGGCGTCGACTTCGACAATCCAGACGCCGTCCTTCGGCATGTGCTGGGCTGCGAATTCCTGGCCCGAGGCGGGTGCGAGGGTGACCGACTTGTCCTCCTTCTCGTACGCGGGATGGCGAAACAGCACCTTGACGCCGTGCAAGGGAACCGGCTTGCCGGCGACGTCGGCGAGGCCATAGCGAACTTCGCCCCATGCGATGGTCAGCTTGCCGGTCCAGCCAAGTGCTGCCTGCGCCCGTCCTTCCTCGGCCTTCTTGTTGAATTGCTGGCTCGCCACATAGGTGTTTTCGACGACGAGGCCAGTCCAGCTTGTGCTGGCGAGCGTTGCCATGGTCAGATTGACTGCGATGACCACGCCGAAAAAGGCCAGGATGATGACCAGCATGTGCCTGCCGGTGAATTCACGAGGCTTTTGTACATTGGCAGTCATCTGAGGGGCTCCGGCGCGTTGAAGGTGGCGGTGTACTCGTTCGACTCAAAGCTGGCTCTGTCCTCGACGCGGAACTTGAAGGTCTGTGCCGGAGCGCGGATCTGGTCCGCCGGCTGGCGAACGAAGACCCTCAGCATTTTCAGGCGGTCGGGTTCGACCGGAATGGCGAAGGAACGGCCTGCGGGGATGTCGTCGCCGACGACGACCATGTCAGCGCCTTCAAGGCCCTGCATGGTTACGACGATCGTCCTCGGCTCGGGGATCATGTTGAGCAGCTTGACGGTATAGCCATTGCGGATGGATCCGTCGGTCAGCGTGACGAACTGGGGATTGCGATCATGCAATACGTTCAGTTCGAGCCGATCGCGCGTCAGCAGCGAATAGAGCAGGCCGAGGCCGATCAGCGACCACAAGCCCATGTAGACGTAGGTGCGCGGCCGAAAGATCTTGCGGATGTGAAAATGCGCCACCTTGTCGGAGAACAGGCCATCAGCGGTCCTGATCAGCGATGGATTGACTGAGCTGGACCCGCCTGCAGTCGCCAGCATCATGTTGGCGTTGTAGTCGGAGAGCGTCGCATAGGCGATCAGCCCACGCTCCTTGCCGAGCTTGTCCATGACGCCGTCACAGGCGTCGATGCAGAGCGCGCAAGTGATGCATTCGAGCTGCTGGCCGTCGCGAATGTCTATCCCCATCGGGCAGACCGCGACACAGGCATTGCAGTCGACGCAGTCGCCCACGGGCTGGCCTGCGGCCAGCACCTTCTTGGCGTGGCGCGAACGCGGTTCGCCGCGCCAGTCATTGTAGGTGACAGTGAGGGAATTTTCATCGAGCATGGCCGCCTGGATGCGGGGCCACGGGCACATATAGGTGCAGACCTGTTCGCGCATCAGACCGCCGAACGTGTAGGTGGTAGCCGTCAGGACGGCGACAGTGATGTAGGCGACGGGCGCCGCAGTGCCGGTGAAGAGCTCGCCGAGCAGCGTCGGTGCATCGGCAAAGTAGAAGATCCAGGCGCCGCCAGTCGCCGCCCCTATGACCAGCCAGATGGTGTGCTTGGACACACGCAGCATGAGCTTGCGCGCGGTCCAGGGACCTGCGTCAAGTTTCATGCGGGCGTTGCGGTCCCCCTCGATCGCACGTTCGACGACGAGGAACAGATCGACCCACACCGTCTGAGGGCATGCATAGCCGCACCAGGCACGGCCGACAGTCGAGGTGATCAGGAAAAGACCGACGCCCGCCATGACCAGGAGGCCGGCCACATAGAAGAATTCCTGGGGCCATATCTCGATGAAGAAGAAGTAGAAGCGCCGGTTCGCGAGATCGAGCAGGACTGCCTGGTCCGGGGCAAATGGACCGCGAGCCCAAGGCAGCCACGCAGCCAGGTAGTAGATGCCAAGTGTGATCGTCATCACCAGCCATTTGAAGCGACGAAAGTTGCCCGAGGCGCGCTTCGGAAAGATCTTTTGACGCGCGGCATAAAGCGGCTTGCGGGTTTTGGCGGAATTGACAGTTTCTGTTTCGAGCCGTGTCAACTGCGTCTTATCACGCATGTGCAACTCCACTTTCCCAGCCAATGTCAGGGGCACCTGTCGTAAAGCCTCGCGGTAGGATAGCCTTGCCGGGTTGTGCAGATCGCATTAGGGATGGTGTCGAGGCCCGGCTCACGCCGGGCCTCGTCCGCTTGGCAGGGGGGACCGAAGAATAGGACTTCCATTCCTATTCTCCGCCGCCAAGCGAATGGACATAAACTGCAAGTTCCTTGACCTTGATCTCGCCGAGACGGCCAACCCAGGCCGGCATGACGCCCTGTTTTGGCGCACGGACCTGTGCGGCGATGGCTGTCTCACCGGATCCATAGAGCCAGATCGCATCGGTCAGGTCGGGGGCGCCGAATTCCCTGTTGCCTTTTGCATTGTCGCCGTGACAGGCGACGCAGTTCTCGGCAAAGACCTTGGCGCCGGGTTGGATCAGACTTGCATCGCGGACCTTGCCGGAAAGGCTGGCCACGTAGGCGCTGACTTGTGCGATCTGGTCGGCGGTAATGATGTCGCCGAAGGCCGGCATTTCCGACAGGCGCGTGTCCGGATCGGATGCGAAGCGGATGCCGTGCGTAATCGTCTGCTGGATCTGCTCGGCCTTGCCGCCCCATAGCCAGTCGTCGTCGTTGAGATTGGGAAAGCCCTTGGAACCTTGGGCGCCGGAGCCGTGACATTGTACGCAATTGACCTTGAAAGCGGCGCCACCGGCGGCGATTGCGAATTCGCGCAGGCCGTCGTCCGCGGAGATCTCCGAGACGCTCTTGGACTCCACCGCCGAGATATATTTGCCCTTGGCGGCCTCAGCCGCAGTCAGCTCGTTCCTGACCTCGTTGCGGCTGGAATAGCCGAGCACACCCTTCGTCGCCGAGTGCAACAGAGGCCATGCTGGATAGGCGATGGTGTAGCCTATCGCCCAGACAATGGTGACGTAAAAGGTGATAACCCACCATCTGGGAAGCGGGTTGTTCAGCTCCCGGATGCCATCCCATTCGTGGCCGGTGGTCGAGACGCCAGAGATTTCATCGATATGCTCGTCGCTCATGATCACTCGTCCTCGAGCGGAATGCGGGCCGCTTCGTCGGCCAGCCTTCGGCTGCCGGGGCGTAGGGCAAAGGCGATGCACCCCACGAAGAACAGCGCCATCGCAACCAGGCCCCAGCTGTCGGCAAACGCCCGCATCAAATTGTAGGTCATCAGCGTTCTCCTCAGCGGTAGCCGGCGGCTTCGTCGTAATTTTTGAAGTCGACCAGTGTGCCAAGCATCTGCAGGTAGGCGAGCAGGGCATCCATTTCGGTGACCTGTTGCGGGTTGCCGTCGAAGTCGCCGATCTTGGCTTTTGGGTAACGCGCCTCAAGGCCTGATGTGTCGGCATTGGGATCGGCCTGCGCCGCCAGATCCGCATTGGCGTGGACGATCATGTCATCGGTGTAAGGGACGGCTACAAGCCTGTTGGCGACCAGATGCGTTGAGAAATCCTTCACGTCGATCGGCGTGTCTTTCAGGAACCCATAGCTCGGCATGATCGATTCCGGCACCACCGAGCGCGGGTCGGTAAGATGCGCGACATGCCATGCATTCGAGTAGCGGTCGCCAACTCTGGCGAGATCCGGCCCGGTGCGCTTCGATCCCCACTGGAAGGGGTGATCGTACATGGACTCGGCAGCTAGGCTGTAGTGGCCATAGCGCTCAACTTCGTCGCGGAACGGCCTGATCATCTGGCTATGACAGAGGTAGCAGCCCTCGCGCATATAGATGTTGCGCCCGACAAGTTCGAGCGGCGAATAGGGGCGCATGCCTTCCACCTTCTCGATCGTATTGTCGAGATAGAAGAGAGGCGCGATCTCGACGATGCCGCCGACCGTCACCACGAGCAGCGAGCCAACGAGAAGAAGCGTGGCGTTCTTCTCGATGATTGCGTGTTTGTCCATCAAGCCCATTACCTGGCTCCTGATCGCGCAGGTCGGATGGCGACGGGGCTCGGCATCGGCTCCTCCTCGCGCTGGTGGCCGAGGATGGTCCTGGTGATGTTCCAGGCCATGATCAGCGCGCCGGAGAGGTACATGGCCCCACCGATGGCGCGCATGACATAGTAGGGGTGCATGGCGGCGACGGTCTCGGCGAAGGAGTAGACCAGGAAGCCCTGCTCGTCGTATTCGCGCCACATCAGGCCCTGCATGACGCCGGATACCCACATCACCGCGGCGTAGACAACGATACCAAGTGTCGCCAGCCAGAAATGCCAGGTGACCAGCCGCAACGAGTAGAGCCGTTGCCGGTTCCAGAGCTTCGGCACCATGTAGTAGATTGCGCCGAACGAGATCATGCCAACCCAGCCGAGCGCGCCCGAATGGACGTGGCCGATCGTCCAGTCGGTATAATGCGACAGCGAATTGACCGCCCGGATCGCCATGATGGGGCCTTCGAAGGTCGACATGCCATAGAAGGCGACGGCCATCACCATCATGCGTATGATCGGATCGGTGCGCAGCTTGTCCCAGGCGCCGGACAGCGTCATCAGGCCGTTGATCATGCCGCCCCAGGACGGCATCCACAGCATGATCGAGAACACCATGCCGAGCGTCTGCGCCCAATCGGGCAAGGCGGTGTAGTGCAGGTGATGCGGCCCGGCCCAGATGTAGAGAAAGATGATCGCCCAGAAATGGACGATCGACAGCCGGTACGAATAGACTGGCCGGTTCGCCTGCTTGGGCACGAAATAATACATCATGCCGAGGAAGCCGGCGGTGAGAAAGAAGCCGACCGCGTTGTGGCCGTACCACCATTGCGTCAAGGCGTCCTGGACCCCTGAAAAGGCGGAGTAGCTCTTGGAGCCCAGGAACGAGACTGGTATGGACAGGTTGTTGACCACATGCAGCATCGCGATGGTGACGATGAACGACAGGTAGAACCAGTTGGCCACGTAGATATGCGGTTCCTTGCGCTTCAGGATCGTGCCAAGGAACAGAATGAGGTAGGCGACCCAGACGATGGTCAGCCAGACATCCACATACCATTCGGGTTCGGCGTACTCGCGGCCCTCGGTGATGCCGAGCAGGTAGCCGGTCGCGGCCATGACGATGAACAGCTGGTAGCCCCAGAAGACGAACCAGGCCAGATCACGGCCGAAGAGGCGGGCGCGGCAGGTGCGCTGCACGACATACAGAGACGTGCAAAGCAGCGCGTTGCCGCCGAAGGCGAAGACGACACCGGATGTGTGCAACGGCCGCAAACGACCGAAATTGAACCAGGGCTGGATGTTGAGATCGGGGTAGGCGAGCTGCAGCGCGATCACCACGCCGACCAGCATGCCGACGACACCCCAGAACACGGTGGCGATCGCGCCGTAGCGGATCGGACCATCCATGTAAGCGGATGGGTCAATCGGAGCTGCTGGCTTGAACTCCGTGTTGCGCAACAGGATCGCAGTGAAACCAGCCACTGCGAAGAACAACACCCACATGTGTCGGCGGAAAGGTTCATCCACGCCGAAGCCGGCGGCCACCAGGGCCGCAAAAGCGAACACGCTTAGAAGGACGATCTCTGTGCCGAATTTCATTGCAGATCCCGATCTCGAATCTGGTGGATGCCAAATCCGCAGCGCACTAATCGCGCAGCCGCCGCCCCCTCGCCCTGATCTATGTCAGGCCGCAAGATTTTGTGTCGGCGGCGCAATCAGCAGGTGGCGAATGAACGAGGAACGCAGCGCGGGCTCACCCCCCTCATGGAAGGCGTTCCCTGGGTTGGGCGGGCGCAGACGCGATCGCTGAGGCGAAAGCTGAGGCCCTGCGCGCGTTGGATGCTATTGCCGATGCCCTGCCAAACGTTGTTCGGATCCCATTGGAAACGAACGCGATCGTTCCGCCGAGCCGTGGCAGATTAAGGACCATGCTTCGCCGGTATGTGCCGAAACACACCTGGCGATTGGTCACGTTCCTATCAAAGCCCGAAAGCTGTTTGTCTCGACCGTGACGCCGCTTCGTCGAAGGCGCGGCAACATCGCATTAAAAGGCAAACACGGCCCGCCCCGGAGTCATGCGACATGGCCTCGCCGCTTAGGGCCGCTCGCGTCCGCCGCCACAGCGCTTCTCCAGACGGCTTATGCTGTCCACCGTCACATGGCGTGCGTTCTCAATCCGAATCACCCCGTCAGCCCGCAATCGCGTCAGTTGGCGGCTCACGGTCTCGTTGGTGATTCCAAGGAAATCAGACATTTCGACACGCGTCAGCGGCAGATCGAAGGACGCCGACCCGGAAGCCGCATCGAGACTGGAATCGATATTCCGGGCCATCATGAGGAGAAAAGTCGCTACCTTTTCCGGAGCTGTCTTGCGCCCCAGCGTCACCATCCACTCGCGCGCCTCATCGAGTTCATTCAGCGTCTGTTTGAGCAGGCGATGCTCGAATTCCCGTGACGCCTTCATCATCCGTTCGACGGCCGCTCGCGGAAACGAACACAGCGTGACTGCTGTTGCCGCTTCCGCATTGATCGAGCTTTCCACCTTGAAAGGACGTCCCAGAAAATCCGGTGCAAACTGGAGACCGACGATCTGCTGGCGCCCATCCGACAGGCTCTTTGATAGCTTTACAACGCCTGAAAGCACGTTGGAGTAGCTGTCGACGTTCTGTGCCTCGCCGGTCAACTCCATTCCTGACTCGATCCGGCGACGCGAGCAAGTCTTGGCGAGCCCAACCAAATTGTCTGGATCGAGCGCACCGCAGACACCGCGACGCCGTGCCTCGCAAGGGAAGCAAAGAACAGGAATGCCGGAACTATGAATGTCTTGCCGAAAGGTCATGCGTTCGCCTTACCCGATCCTAACTGCCGGCAGGATACCCATCCAGGGTAGAGAAATCCTGCGGCGGTTTGTCCATGAGCGCGGCTGATCGAGATCAGGGTCTGCTTCAGCGATGCGTGCAGTGTTCCGGCGGGCAACACGGTGAACGCGAGATGCAATCGGAAATAGCTGTCAAACTCAGCGAGAACGTCCCACGCTACACCAGCTATCCGACGGCGCCGCATTTCCATTCGGGGATCGATGCTGCCATTTACCGTGGCTGGTTGGAGACGCTGGAAAGCGGCGACGAAATCTCGCTGTACCTGCACATTCCTTACTGCGACAAGCTCTGCTGGTTCTGCGCCTGCCACACCAAGCAGACGCACCAATATGAGCCGGTGGCCGCTTATCTGCGCTCGCTGAATGCCGAAATCGTCACGATTGCCGGTCTGCTGAGCGGCAAGGCACATGTCCGTGCAATCCACTTCGGTGGCGGTTCGCCAACTATTCTGAGGCCCGATGATATGGTTGCTCTTGGAGCGGCCTTGCGGGACAGCTTCGACTTTCTCCCGGATGCTACGGTCAGCATCGAAATCGAAACCAACGACATGGACAAGGCGCGCCTTGATGCACTTGCTCAAATCGGCGTAACCCGGGCGAGCCTCGGCGTGCAGGATTTCGATCCGCAAGTGCAAAAAGCAATTAATCGTGAGCAGAGTTTTTTGCAGACCAAGGCAGTCGTCGACGGGGTTCGTTCGCGGGGCGTCGAATCGGTCAATCTGGACCTGCTCTACGGGCTCCCGAATCAGACACGCGAGACGATCTGTTCCACGGTGGCGCAGGCACTGACCTTGGAGCCAGACCGGATGGCCCTGTTCGGCTACGCACATGTGCCCTGGTTCAAGAAGCATCAGACGATGATCGACGAGGCATGGCTGCCGAGTCCCACTGAGCGTTTCGCCCAATCTCAACTCGCGGCGCGGGCAATTGTCGCCAAGGGATATGAGGCAATAGGACTCGATCATTTCGCGAAGCCCGACGATGCGCTGGCCATAGCGGCCCGCGCAGGGGTTTTGCATCGCAATTTTCAGGGCTACACTGAGGATCGCTGCCCGACACTGATCGGACTTGGCCCTTCGTCCATCGGTCGTTTTCGCCAAGGCTACGTGCAAAACATGGCTTCGACTGCCGGGTACGGGCGCATGGTTGCGGATGGCGGGTTGGCTGCCGTCCGCGGCGTTGCCCTTTCCGACGACGATCGCGTCCGTGGCTGGATCATCGAGCGGCTGATGTGTGATTTTGCCTTCTCGGCAGTCGATCTGGTGGAGCGGTTCGGCAAAGCCGGCGAGCAGCTCCTTCATCGCTCGAGGTCCATCGCACTCCACGATCCTGCCCGAGCGCTTGAATTCGATGGTGACAGTTTCCTCGTACGGACTGAAAGTCGCCCCTTCATTCGAACCATCGCGGCCAAGTTCGATACATATTTCAAAGGGGGAACGGCGAGGCACTCGGTGGCGGTCTGAGCAAAGCACAGTGCGCTCGCCGTTTGGTCGATCGGCGAACCAGCTGCGTTCGTTTTGACCGCTCATAGGCGACTACCGCATCAAATCGAAAATGCAAACTTAGGCTGTTGCGCGGTATCTCCTTCCACATCCTCTCTTGCGCATACCTACATTCCAAGGGGTTTGATCCTATGCTTCGCGAGGAGCAGGTAGGTCGCGACAGCTAGGCAATGTTCCAGCTGCCCTAGCGGAGGAGTCACGATTTTCCGGCAAGCTCCGTCGGCAGACGTTCTTTTCTGGCCCTGGCAAAGGCTCGGTCGCCTTCCAGAAACGCCGCCAGCATGAAAGGGATGAGTTCTGCCACGGTTTCAGACTGACCATAGGTCTGACGGTAAAGTGCAGCATACTCCTTGAGTGTTTGGCTCAGCTCCGCGCTGACGGTAATGGTGATCTTCGAAGCTGTTCGGTCCGGAAGTTTTCCAAGTTTCAGGTCAGCCATGATAACTCCTGCTCAACTGGCGTATGGCCGCAGCACGATGTCCTTGTGCACGATGACGCGCAGTGGCCAACCTGGGCGGACGACGATGGTGGGCTGGATATTGAGGTTTTTTTCGGTGATGCGCTGGCCGGCTCGACTGGCGTTCTGCTGGGCTGATTCCCGGATCGCCTTGACCAGATCGCTCTCGTTTTCGCCGAGGCTGAATTCTGTGCCGACACCGAGCAATGTGGCAAGCGCCACTCCCTTGATCATCTGCCAAGTGTGGAAATCGACTTTGTCTTCCAGCCCTGCGTAGCCGGCGGTGTCGCTCGCGGGCAGATTGTCGATTTCGGCCGACGAGCCGTCGGGCAGCAGAATGCGCTGCCAGACCAGCAGCGCTCGCTTTTGCCCGAACGCGACGACGCTGTCGTAGACGCCGATAAGACGTGAGCCCTGCGGAATCAGCAATATGTTGCCCGTGACCGTGTCGTGCACATTTTCGGTGACTTGCGCGACGACAAGGCCCGGCAAATCGGAATTGATGCCGGTGATCAGGCTGGCGGCAATCACGCTGCCAGCCATCAGTTGATATGGCGAGATCGGCGTCTGAAGCGCATGCGGATTGTAGATCCCGCCAGTGCTCCGCTGGCTGAGAAAATCAAGCTTTCGCTGCTGATTGTTCTGGTCGCCTTCCGCCGCCGCCACCGAGGCTGACGCGCGTCCTGCTTCGGATTGGGGAAGCGCCTCAAATGGATGCTGAGCAGTTTGCACGCTCTCTCCGACATCTGTCTGTTGAGCTCGATTTTCGACGCGGAAAAGCACCCGCGATTCACGCGCTTCGATCGCCTGCTGCGCTAGACGCTGCTCCTCGGCCGAGATGTCTTGGCCCGGCACGATGCCGAGCTGGCGCTGCCGCTCGAGGATGGGGCGGCCGAGGTCGCCCGGCAAAGGTAGCCCAAGGACGGGAGGCTTTGGCTTCATGCCGGAATAGTCATGGGGAAGCGTATCGAGTCCCTCGGCGGTTGGTTTGCGCTCAGTGTTGTAGAGATCTTCCGCCTGATCCCTGATGCGAAGGGCCGGCCCCTGGAGGGCGATCATGGTAACGCCGAAGACAGCGCCGGATCCGAGCGCTGCGATAGCGATGATCACACCGCGCCTGAACCGCACCACGCGGCGGGGAGAGGCCCGAAGCTGCAGTTCCTCGGGATCCAGTTTCGGCGGGATGCCAGAGCGGGAATTTTCGATCATGAGCCCTCACCTCGCCGGCTGCCGCGAAAGAGCGAGATCCGCCGTTGCGGTTGCCTGCCGTCAATCCTGCTGATGCGGATCACCTGCTGCCGCTTGGTGCCGAGGCGAAGTTCGGCCGCGGCGAAGAGCCGATCGACGATGTAATAGTTGCCGCGCACGCGATAGTTGACGAGCTCGCTGCTCCCATCTGCGCCGACGATGAAGAGTGGTGGCGCCTCGCCCTGATCTATGCGACGAGGGAACTCAATATAGACCTTGCTGCCGTCGTCGAAGGCTCGCGTCGGTCTCCAGGGCGGTGTGTCGCCACTGATTGAGTAGCGAAAGCGAAGGTTTTCGAGCGCGATGTTCGACGCGACCGGTGTAACTGCCTCGGCTTGAGCATTGCGCTGGCGAAGCGCGATGATCTGGTCTTGGCTGTAGGTCCAGGAGATTGCCGCCATTGCGGTCTTCTCGGTGCTTTGAAGCTGCAAATGATAGGTCCGCCGGTCCGTCGTAATGACGACATTGGTGGCAAGACCCGGCGCGAAGGGTTTTACCAGAACATGGGTGCGCTGATTGTCACCGGTGCCGCTTGCGGTATCGCCAATGACCCAGCGCACGGTGTCGCCAGCCGACACGGCGGTTAGTTTCTCGCCCGGCTGCAGAGCGATGTCGGTCACGCGCTCCGGCGCGGCATAGAGTTGATAAAGCGCGCCATCGGTGAAGGGGTAGACTTGCACTGCATTAACATACCCGTACTTGGTGGGTTGCTGGGTCGCGGCTTTGTTGGCATCAGCGACGCGTTCTTCAGGAGGGCGCTTGTCCTCGGCCTTGCCGGGCTCGGGCTGCATTTGGCCAGGCAGCGGCAGTGGTTTTGGCACCTCGACAATTCTAATCGGCCTCTCCGGCGCTTTTTCGATCGCGGCCGGTTTGAAGTCGGCAGCGTCATAGGAAATCTCAGGCGGCGGCACCTTCTTCGATGCACAAGCGGAAACGACCGCTGCCGACACCGATAGGATCAGCACGGCACGAATCGGTGACATTTTACCTTTCATTGGTGGACTCCGTCGGAGAAAGGGGGGCTGGGACGGCGCTGTCGAGCTCGCGTGACCAGTCAATGGCATTGATGAAGACGCCGAGCGGATTCTTGCGCAGCTGATCCGTATTGCTTGGCGAGCGGATCACGATCGTGAGGATCGCAGTCCAGCGCATCGTGCTGGCAAGGCTTCCGCGCTCAAACACCTGCTCGGTCCATTTGACCTGGAATGAACTTTCGGAGGCTCTGACCACGCTGGTGACCTGTACCGAAACACTGCGCGTTCCGATCTGACCGAAGGGGTCGTTCGCCTTGGCGTATTCGTTGAGGAAGAGCGCTGCGCGATCGCTAGCAAAGTCGTACGCTGCCAACCAGTTCTGCCGAACCAAAACCGGATCGGTGGAAACGGAACGGACATTCTGGATGAAGCGGCCGAGATGCCAGGCGATCTGAGCATCCGAGGGCTCATAATTCCGGACCGCCGGCGCGACGGCGCGCGTCTCGCCGAAGCCATCGACCTCGACGACATAAGGCACGACACGGCTTTGCATCGACTGCCATACGAGTCCGCCGGAAAGCCCGGTCGCCAAGGCCAGGCAGCCAAGGGCCATGATCCGCCAGTTCCTGGCCTGCAGTCGAGATGAGCCGATGCGCTCGTCCCACAGTTGGGCGGCTTTTTGATACGGCGTGACCGGTTCGGGTGTTTTGCCGTAACGGTGCACGGGTCGCTTGAAGAGCATCTAGTCATCCTTGTCGTTGAGAGAGGGGTTGGCGCTGCCTCCCGGCCGGTCTCCGTCTCGGACAGCTTGCATGGCAGCGTGGCGATTTGCCCGGGCGGTCTGTTCAGAACGTAGGCGCCTTGCCCACGTCGGCGCCGAAACAGTGGCCGAACCGGCAGAGCGTTCGGTCATTGACGCTGTCGGCGCGCCGCCGGTCGCGGTCCACGCGGCATCGCGCCCGGCATCGGCGTTGCGCCCAACACTTGCAGTGGCGGATCGCGCTATGCGTATAGCGGCGCCGCCAGCTGCACTGGTTACACCATGCATTCCAGCAGCCACACCGGAGAGGCCAGCGTCGGGCGAGGTTGCGCGCCCGATCTGCCATGACGTGGAAGCAGCCGATCCCATTGTTGTGCCGGCTCGGATGGCGGCGAGACCGCCGCTGGTTGCCATACGCGCGCCAGCAAATGCTGTGCCTCCAGCAACGAGTGATACACCCGCTGCCGCCGCGGTCGTGCCGAGGGCGGCGCCCGCCCCAAGCTGCGGTGCGCCTGAGACAAGACCCGACGCGATCCCCGGCCCAAAAATGCCAAGGCCAAGCAGTGCCAGTGCGCCCAGTACCTGGGACATGGCACCGGCAAGATCCGGCTCCTTGCCTTGCAATGCGGAAGCGAACTCCCCGAAGAGCGTGGAGCCGATACCGACAATGACGGCGAGCACCATCACCTTGATGCCTGACGAGATAACATGGCCGAGCACGCGTTCGGCCAGGAACGCTGAACGGTTCCAAAGTGCGAATGGAACCAAAACAAAACCTGCCAGCGTGGTGAGCTTGAACTCTAGGATGGTGATGAAAAGCTGGATGGAAAGGATGAAGAAGGCGATGATAACCAGGAACCAGGCCATCAGCAGCACGAAGATGGTCAGTGCGTTGCCGAAGATTTCCGGGAAGCCCAGGAGCTGACTGGCTTGGTCAAGCATTGGCCAAGCACCTTCGAAACCGGTCGCGGCAATGCGGCCCGGGCGCAAGAGATTGTCTGCCGACAGATTGCCGGCCGACGCCTTAATCCCGAGACCGGCAAAAGAACGATAAACGATATCGGCGAGGTTCTTGAAATTGTTCAGAATGAAGGCGAAGACGCCAACATAGAGCACCTTGCGGACAAGCCGGCCGAGAACGCTGGTTTCGTCGCCGAGCGCCCACGCCAGGCCGGCAAGTGTGATGTCAATGCCGATCAGAATGGTAGTGAGGAAGGCGAGGTCGCCCGATAGCAGACCGAACCCGCTGTCGATGTAGCGGATGAAGGTCTCCATGAAGCGATCGATGACGCCAAGGTCGTTCATGCCGCTGCCTTTCTCGTCGTGATGAACTCGTGATTAATTGCCGGGATAAGCCGAGCCGGTACCCAAGAACCGCTTCGTCATCTCGCGGGCGGCTTCGTCTGACTGGGCCTTGCGGGCGGCATCCTCGGCCTCAGCTCGAAACTGCGTTGCGAGCAGCGTCTGGATCTGCATCTGCTGTTTTGTCGAAAGCGCCATCAGCTGGTTGGTGGCCTGGCTTGCCTGAAGCGCACCGGCCGCCCCTTGGCTGCGGTTGACGAGATCGGCGAGCAGATCGCCGTCGGCGCGGACGTTCTCGACGATTTGCGACTGGACACCCATGGTCTGGCGGAACGCCTGCATGGCGGTTTGCCAACGCTCCCGCGCAGCACTCGCCACATCGCTGACTTTGATCGTGGCGTCGTAGCTTTCCGGATATTGGCTGCGCCACTGGTCTTGAAGCTTGCCCAGATCAAAGCTGAGGCCACTCGCCTGGTCCATCAAGCCGTCGATGCGATGGAGCGAACCGGTGAGTTGGCCAACGGAAGAGAAATCCAGACGCTGAAGATTGCGCGCCATGTTCTGCAGCATGGTCGCCTGATTCTGCAGCGACTGGATTTGGTTGTTGATCTGCTCCAATGCGCGCGCGGCCGTCAGCACGTTCTGCGCATAATTGGACGGATCGAACACGATAAGGGCGTACGCGGGCTGCACATAGTCGGCCATAGGCTTGGCGATCAGGGAAACGGTGATCAGGCCGGAGAGAAGGCGTCGCCGCATCATGAGAATTGCTCCTTGTCTGGTTGAGGGAATTGCTTGAGAAGTTCGCCGGCCCAATCGAGGCCGCGCGCGATCAGGAACTGCGAGGCAAAGCTGCCTTGCCCGTCTTCGGACATGATCCTGTCGATCAGAGTCTGCGTGGCCGGATCGGAAGCACCGCAAAGCGCAAGAGCGATGGGGCCAAGCTCGAGCTCGAACAGACGGTTGCCGCGGCGCGATTGCAGATAATACTGACGCTTCGGCGTGGCGCGGGCGATCAATTCGATCTGCCGCTCGCTTAAACCGAAGCGCTCGTAGGCTGTGCGCGCCTGGGGTTCCACGGCACGATCATTGGGAAGGAAAATGCGCTGCGGGCAGCTTTCGATGATTGCCGGCGCTATGCCAGAGCCCGCGATATCAGCCAGCGACTGCGTAGCGAAGACAACCGACACGTTCTTCTTTCGCAGCACCTTCAGCCATTCGCGGATGCGGGCGGCGAACAGCGGATTGTCGAGATAGACCCACGCCTCGTCGAGCATGATCAGCGTGGGCCGTCCGTCGAACCGTTCCTCAAGTCGCTGGAACAGATAGGTAAGCACCGGCAGCAAAGCGCCTTGGCTGTGCATTAACTCCTCGGTCTCGAAACACTGCACATCCGACAAGGCCAGCCCATCATGATCGGCATCGAGCAGGCGGCCGAAGGGACCGTCGAGCGTGTAGGGCATCAATGCGGTCTTCAGCGCATTGGATTGAAGCAGGACCGAAAGACCGGTCAGTGTGCGTTCCTGCGCCGGCGCGGTGGCAAGGCTGGCCAGCGCTGACCAAATAGCCTCCTTCACCTCCGGCGTGACGGTGACGTTCTCGTGGGCAACAAGGCTGGCGATCCATTCGGCCGCCCAGCTTCGGCTAGCCTGGTCGTTGATGCTGCGCAGTGGCTGAAAGGCAAGGGAACCGTCCGCTCCTAGCGCGTGGTGTTCTCCACCCATGGCAAGTGTTGCAGCACGGGCCGAATTGCCTTTGTCGAAGACATAAACCTGGGCGCCGGCATAGCGCCTGAACTGCAGAGCAATCAGAGCAAGCAGAACCGACTTGCCGGCGCCGGTCGGACCAACAACCAGCATGTGGCCGACATCTTCGACGTGGGTGGAAAGCCGAAACGGTGTCGACCCACTGGTCTCGGCAACGAAAAGCGGTGGCGCTTCGGTTTGGGTGACTTTCGCGAGATGCTCGTTTGTCGCAGGACCGGCCCAAACCGACGACAGCGGCATGAGATGGGCAAGGTTCAATGTATGAACGAGCGGTTGGCGAACGTTAGCGTAGACATGGCCAGGCAATGAGCCGAGCCAAGCCTCGACCGCATTGACGCCTTCTCGGATCGTGGTGAAGCCGAGCCCATTGATGATGCGCTCGACCGCGCGAAGCTTCTCTGCAGCGGCTTGGCGATCCTCGCCCCACACCGTCACGGTGGTGGTGAGATAGCCGAAACTCACATGATCACCGCCCAATGCCTGAAGGGCTTCGTCGGCATCGAGCGCCTTGTTGTCGGCATCGTTATCGACAAGCGGGACCGGCTCGTTGGTAATGACCTCGCGTAGGATTGCCACGATCGATTTGCGCTTGGCAAACCACTGCCGGCGCAATCGCGTCAGCGTCTTCGTGGCTTCCGTTTTCTCGAGCGGAATGAAGCGCGTCATCCAGCGATAGGCGAAATCCTGATGATTGAGGGTATCGAGGATTCCGGGCCGGGTGAGGTTCGGAAAGCCGAGGATGGTCAGTGTGCGAAGATGCTGCTCACCCAGCATCGGCTCCAGGCCACCGGTAAGCGGCGCATCGACCAGGATTGCATCCAGATATATCGGCGTTTCCGGGGCCATGATAGGATGGCGACGAGGCGAAATCGTGCCGTGGAGGTAGGTCAACGTCTGAGCATCATCGAGGACGCGTACTTCGGACATGAAACCCGAGAAGAGATCGAGCACGCGGTTGGTCTCGTCACGGAACCTCGCCAGATCCTGGCGCCAGTCTCTTTCTCCTCGGGAATAATGAGAGTCGACGAGCGCGCTTTCTGCGCGCGCCTGGGCGTCCGGCGGTGGCATAAACACCAAGGTCAGATGATAGCGGCTCTCGTAGTGCGCTACCTTCCCCTCGAAAGCAGCGCGGCGTTCTTCGTCGACCAGCCACGACGCGGCGTCAGGAAAATGCGAGTTCGGATAGCCCAGCGCTTCTGTGCGCTCGGCCTCAAAGAACAATGCCCAGCCAGAGCCAAGGCGTCTGAGAGCATTGTTCGCCCGGGCGCAAATGCCGACGAGTTCAGCCTCCGTCGCACTTTCGAGATCCGGGCCGCGGAACCGCAACGTCCGCTGAAAGCTGCCGTCCTTGTTGAGCACGATGCCGGGCGCCACCAAGGCAGCCCAGGGTAGATGGTCGGCAAGCCGGTCGGCTTTGCTTCGATATTCCGAAAGGTTCAGCATGCAAGCCACCCCTTCAGACGTAGGTGGCGCACAAGCACGCTGGCGAAGTCCGGATCGCGTCTTGCGGCAAACACCGCTAACGAGTGGCCTGCGATCCAAAGCACCAGACCAGCAATCCATTGCTGCAAGCCGAAGCCAATGGCCGCGGCCACTGTACCGTTGAGGATCGCCACCGCGCGCGGAGCCCCGCCGAGCAGGATCGGCTCGGTCAGCGCCCGGTGGACCGGTACTGCGAAGCCCTCGATATGCTGCTCCCCGGCGGCCATCAGACGAGCGCCCCACCACCGAAGGAGAAGAAGGAGAGGAAGAAGCTCGATGCCGCGAAGGCGATTGACAGACCGAAGACGATCTGAATCAGGCGCCGAAAACCACCGGCGGTGTCGCCGAAGGCAAGCGTCAGGCCGGTGGTGATAATGATGATCACCGCAACGATCTTGGCGACCGGTCCCTGCACGGACTCCAGGATCTGCTGCAGCGGCTGCTCCCACGGCATGCCGGAGCCGGCGGCATAAACCGGGGCCGTGTTAAGAAACGCGAGCGCTGTGGACGAAAGAAAGCGAAGCTTCTTGCGCATGAGGAAGGCCTTTCAAAGCTGCTGGAGTTGCGAAAGCGTGAGCGGGGCAACGGCGTAATCGCCGCTGCCGTCGAGACCGGTGACCTCGGCGATTGCGTCGATGTGGCGCGACGAGCCGCGTCCCGCTATGAAGACGATCAGATCTATCGCCTCAGCGATGAGCCGGCGGGGAACGGTGACCACCGCTTCCTGGGCGAGTTGCTCAATGCGATAGAGAGCCGAGCGCGCGGAATTGGCGTGTACGGTAGCGATGCCGCCTGGGTGCCCGGTGTTCCATGCCTTCAGCATGTCGAGCGCTTCCGCGCCCCTCACCTCGCCCACGATGATGCGGTCCGGCCTGAGCCTCAGCGTCGAGCGCACGAGATCGGCAAGGGTGACCGAGCCCCGCCTTGTTCTCAGGGCAACGCAGTCCCTGGCCGCGCACTGCAGTTCGCGTGTGTCCTCGATCAGGATCACCCGATCGTCGCATTCGGCGACTTCAGCCAGCAGAGCGTTGGCGAGTGTTGTCTTCCCCGAGGAAGTGCCGCCGGCGATCAGCATGTTGCGCCGCTCGCGGACGGCCTTTTTCAGCGCATCGGCCTGCAGCGGCAGCATGATGCGTTCGGCAACATAGTCGGCCAGGGTGTAGACTTTCGCGGCGGGCTTGCGGATGGCAAAACATGGCGCCAACACCACAGGTGGCAGCAGGCCTTCGAAGCGTTCGCCAGACGGCAATTCGGCACTGACGATCGGGTTGTCGGCGTGCGCCTCGGCGCGCACGTGCGAAGCAACCAGGCGGATGATACGTTCTGCCTCGGACGGGTGCATGTGAACGTCGGTATCGACCCGACCTTCGCCTAACCGGTCGAGTCGCAGCGCGCCGTCGGGATTGACCATCACCTCGATGACGGACGGATCGGCCAGGGCTTCGGTGATTGCCGGACCCATGGCGGTGCGCAGCATGACACGCCGCCGGTGGTCGGCCTCGGGATGAGAGCTCATCCTTCCCCTCCCCCACCATTGTCTTTGCTAAGCGACTTTTTGCCGGAAGCGATCTGGCGGCCGACCTTCTCAACGAATTTCTCGAAACGCTCTTGGGCAATAGCCTGCGTTGCCCGATCCGGGACCGGCGTGTGGGCGTGAAGGGTGATCGAAAAGCGGATGAAGAGCGCCAGGCTCTCCAGGATCACCTCGGAATCGCGCCTGACGTGGGCAAGATCGCGGGAGAGCCGGTCAAGCCTTACGCCGTAGCGCCGATCGAACTCGCTCTCGCCACGCCGCTCGATGAACGCCTCGATCGCCTTCGCCACGATCGCTGATTTGGTCGTTGACGGATCGCGACTGAGGTTGTCCAGTTTCTCGCTGAGCTCCGGCTCAAGCAGAAACTGATGGCGAATGCGGTGCGGCTTCATGCGGCTCGTTCCGACGGCCCGGCGTTGCGCCGGCGACGGGAGAAGCATCGGCCAGACGCTCAAAATTGCTTATGGCCGTTATCTACGCTGAGGTGCGCTCTGCAACTCAGCGGACTTCAGAAGCCGGGAATGACATCGTCGCCCCTGCCCTCGTTGATACCGTAGGCGCGGGCCGCAGTGGAAATCCGATCCATGACACGCTTGTCCGCGAGCGCTTCGCTGTCATCGTCTGCGGGCTTGTACAGATCGGCCTGATCGGGCTCTTGAGAGACAACAACGTCTTCTTCGGGCAGGCTTGGATGGCGTTGCTGCTGAACGCCTCCCTCGTCTTCAACTGGCGCGTCGGCGCTTTCCTCGTCCGCAGCAAGTCGGCTATCGACGCTGCACACTTGTCCAGTCCAGCCGTCCGGGCGTGATGCAGGGCAGTCCGCATAGGGTCCGTCGTGCAGCACCGGCGCAGGCAGCACCCGATCTGTGAAATTCTGATCCTGATAATAGCGCAGCTTCTTGGCGCGGATCGGCGGCAACCCAGAAACCAGGACCAATTCGTCTGACGGCGGCAATTGCATCACCTCGCCTGGCGTCAGGAGCGGGCGCGCGGTTTCCTGGCGGCTCACCATGACATGTGAAAGCCAGGGCGCAAGCCGATGGCCCGCATAGTTGCGCATCGACCTAAGTTCGGTTGCGGTGCCGAGGGCATCCGAGATGCGCTTGGCCGTGCGTTCGTCATTGGAGGAAAAGGCAATTCGCACGTGGCAATTGTCGAGAATAGCATTGTTCTCGCCATAGGCCTTTGAAACCTGGTTCAAAGATTGTGCGATCAGATAGGAGCGAATGCCATAACCTGCCATGAAGGCGAGCGCCGTTTCGAAGAAGTCGAGGCGACCGAGCGCCGGAAACTCGTCCAGCATCATGAGCAGCTGATGCTTACGGCTCTTCTTCGGGTCCCCCTCCAGACGCTCCGTCAACCGCCTGCCGATCTGGTTCAAGATCAGTCGCACCAAAGGCTTGGTGCGCGAGATATCCGAAGGCGGCACGACCAGATAGAGCGACAGCGGTCGCTCTCCATCCACTAGGTCAGCGATGCGCCAGTCGCAGGACGAAGTGGCCGCCGCGACCGTTGGATCACGATAAAGCCCAAGAAAGGACATGGCGGTCGAGAGGACGCCTGAGCGCTCGTTTTCCGACTTGTTCAGGAGTTCGCGAGCCGCCGAGGCCACTACGGGATGGACCTGAGGGTTATGCCCCGTCCCGAGATGGTTTGTCGTCATCATCCGCCGTAGCGTTGCGGCAAACGAGCGTTGCGGGTCCGACAGGAAGGTGGCGACGCGGGCTAGCGTCTTGTCCTCTTCAGCGTAGAGCACGTGCAAAATGGCGCCAACTAGGAGTGAATGGCTGGTCTTCTCCCAGTGATTCCGTCGCTCCAGCGCGCCCTCGGGATCGACGAGGATGTCGGCGATGTTTTGAACGTCCCGGATCTCATCTGGGCCTTTGCGCACCTCCAGCAGCGGGTTGTAGCGTGCCGATCTCGGGTCGGTCGGATTGAACAGAAGGCAGTACGAGAATTTCGACCGCCAGCCGGAGGTCAACTGCCAATTTTCGCCTTTTATATCATGAATGATGGCAGACCCGGTCCAGGAAAGTAGCGTTGGAACAACCAGCCCCACGCCCTTGCCCGAACGCGTCGGCGCAAATGCCATGACGTGCTCCGGGCCGTCATGGCGCAGATAGCGATCGTTCAGCCTACCGAGGAAAACGCCCGCCGGCCGTAACAACCCTGCCGTCTCGACCTCATGAGTCGTGGCCCACCGTGAAGACCCATAGGTCGTAACCGACCCGCGCTGTCGCGCGCGCAAAAGCGAGCCTGCGATTGCGGCGGCACAGCCCAGGAATCCGCTGGCGCCTGCAAGCGTACCGGCTTTGTCGAAGACCTCCGGCGCATAAGCATCGAAGTGGAACCACCATTCAAACAGCTTCCACGGCTTGTAGATTGGCCAGCCGGCGAAGAGAAACCATGGTGCGCCGAGAGGCGTCTGGTAGGTCAGCATTTGAGCGCACCATTGGGTTGCCGTCCATACGCCGATAATGACAATTGCGCACACAACGGCGATCTGCCCGATCAGTAGCTTCGTAGGTGTCATCGGCTTGGCCCGCTGAACAACGCGACCTAGCATCGCGCGGTGCAGCCGGGACAGGAATGTTCCTCACATACGATTTGGGAGCAATGAACGACTTCCTACTATGCAGGTCGGTCAGCACGCGTGTTGCGCCTTCACGCGACACCATCCTCTCCATTCACCCTGAGGCCCGGCGCCGCCGACAGTTGCGTGACCGCTCCTCCGCAAAGTTATCTTCTGCGTTCAGGGAGCCAGGGCGCCTGGGCTGGCTGATGAACACCGTCCGCTCGCGCATGTGGGGTCGAATTGATTTGTGCCCAAGTGGAGGCAGGCTCATCATTCAACAGTTGCCGCAGTTCCCCTGGCTCGAACGCCATCATTGGTGGGGAGGCAGGCTCGTCTTCCAACAGTTGCCGCAGTTCCCCTGGCTCGAACGCCATCATCGGTGGGGAAGCGGGTTCATCCTCCAACAGCTGCCGCAGTTCCCCTGGCTCGAACGCCATCATCGGTGGGGAAGCGGGTTCATCCTCCAACAGCTGCCGCAGTTCCCCTGGCTCGAACGCCATCATTGGTGGGGAGGCAGGCTCGTCCTCCAACAGTTGCCGCAGTTCCCCTGACTCGAACGCCATCATTGGTGGGGAGGCAGGCTCGTCTTCCAACAGTTGCCGCAGTTCCCCTGACTCGAACGCCATCATTGGTGGGGAGTCAGGCTCGTCTTCCAACAGTTGCCGCAGTTCCCCTGGCTCGAATGCCATCATCGGTGGGGAGGCGGGTTCATCCTCCAGCAGCTGCCGCGGCTCTTCCTCGTGCGGCAAGCGCCTCCTTAGCCGGTCTTGCAGCGCCTGCCGATCGGCAACGAGGTTGTCGAGGGGCAGCGGCTCGTGGTCTGGCCGCTGCCCTTTCACCAATCGTTCAACCAGCGCCCACGTGCCCTCCAGGACAAATACGCCGCAATCATAATGGTTCGTCTGTCTGGCCATGGGGGCTGGCGCCAAGGTAGCATTCAGCAGTCCTGCGAGCTGTTTTGCAGGCACGTCGTTATATCCCTCTCGCTGGAGGGAGTCGTAGTGATAGGCGAACCGCCTTTCGGGGTCGCGGCGATCAACGAGCAGCAGCGACCAATGGGTGCCGGGGCTAGTAGCCGTGCCATTATTCACTGGCAAGAACAGGAAGTCGGCTGTGGCGTTGTTTTGATTATAGATGGACTGCAATATGCCTCGAGCGTCTTGCGGCGACGTGTGTCGCAGTAGATGGGATACGGAAGGATCCACCAGCCGAGTCCGGGCAGCGAGCGCCGGATTGATCCCCTGCAGTTGCCGCTCCAGCAAATTGTAATCTCTCTGGACATGGGCGTCGCTCAGCCATTCGGCGGCGCCGAGCACCCGCCCCGTTGCAACGTTGGACGGGGCTGTCGGATCGAGCGCCCCGATCTGAGCCCCAGAGGAACTGGTCGTCAGTGTGGTCACATCAACCAGTGGAAGGCCGCGGTAGGTGCCTGGCAGCTTAGCGGTTGCTGGCGAGGCGGGTTGGGGAGCTCTTGCCGGTGCCGCTGGCCCAGCTTCAGCAGCGGCCCCAACGCGCCTGGTGACTGCGTCTGCCGGATGAGCAGCAAGGACAGTTTCGCGCCCGAGCACAATGCGCGGCAGGATATCCCGGAGGTGAGCCAATGCAGAACCGATACTTAGTCTATTACCATAGGAGACAGCCTTGAAGCTCTCAACATCTTTATCCAGCGATTTGTCGTGAATCCGAGCGGCAATCCCAGGCTTGTTATTTTGACGCAGATACTGGCTAAAATGTCTAAGAAAATTTGTATAGCCGCCCACGGTATCTGGATTCCGTCCGGTCGCAGGCGCTGCCAGGTACTCCTTGGTCGAAGCGGCTCTGTAATCTCTAATGAGCTCGGCATCGTCAGGATAGGGGATCACGAGAGGGCGACCCATAATCGGGGCTCCGCTTGTCGACTTCTTGAGGTAACGCAGTGCGCCAGCCACGGTGGAGGAACCACCCGTACTCTCGTACTCCTTGAGATCCTGATCCAGCGACGAATGGTAAAGCCGAGCAGCAAACCCTGGCTTGTTGTTTTGAAGGAGCCACCGACTAAAGCCGAAAAGAGAATTTACATTGAAAGTGACCGTGTTCGCGCTGGCCTTACCCGCGTGGAATGCTGCCCTCAGCCCTTCGATAGCGGTCGCATCGTTGGAATAGACAGGACGCTTGTCGGAACCGTTGGGGACTACAATTGGACGATCCGGCTGCACTGTCGAGGACATCGAACCACCACCTCCGGGATGCGGTGCTGGGGTGGATTCGTGTTCATCCCTCTGCCTGACGAGCTGCGCCTCAGATTCCGGTGTAGCCACCTTATGAGGATCCTGCATCGGTTCGATCCCCTCCATCTCCTGCTGCAACCAAGCCAAAGCTTGGCGAGCGGCGGCTTCATCAACCGCGGAGGATGTCTCCACACCTCTGGCGGACGCCGGCAGAGCCTGCTCCGCCCGCCGTCGAAAGAGCTCTGGCGAGGCGGATTTCTCCGCCCACAATCTGGGCTGCGTAGCGAGTCCCCGTCCAGATTTATGTGGCACCGCCTCGCTTGGCAGCGGGCTGCTCCTGTCCCGTGCAGCTACCAGCCCCTCCGGGGCGCCCTGGTCGCCGTGGCGCCAGTTCAAGTGAGGGACGGCCTCTCCAAAGTCGGGTGCTTGGTGTTGGTGCGCGGTTGGGGCGAGAGACAATGGTAGATCGGTGCCCTCCTTATAACCTACCGGCAGGAGCTCCTCTGGCCAATCGAATCCCTGCTGTGGTGCGGTATGCTGAGCAGCGTCGCCACGGGGACGAGCCTCCATGCTGACCGCGTTTTCCAGATGACTCCCGAGTATAACGCGCGGCGGGTGCTTGCGGATATAAACCAGTGCAGATTCGATCGGAGCTCCACGAGTAGAGGAGGCGGCCTTGTAGCTCTCAACATCTTTATCCAGCGATTCATCGTAAATCCGGCCCGCAATCCCGAGCTTGTCATTTTGACGTAGGTAATGACTGAAATGGTTAAGAGCAGTTGCGTAGCCGCTCGCGGATCTGAAATGTCTAGTGAGCGCGGCGTCGTCAGGATGGGGGTTCAGGACAGCGCGACCCACAATCGGGGCGGCTCCGCCTATCGGCTTCATCAGTTGACGCAGTGCGCCAGCCACTGTGGAGGAACCACCCCTACTCTCGTACTCCTCGAGATCCTGGCTCAGCGACGGATGGTAAAGCCGAGCAGCAAACCCTGGCTTTTTGTTTTGAAAGAGCCAACGACTAAAGCCGAAAAGAGAATTTGCGCTGCGAGTGACCGTGTCCGGCCTGGCTTTACCCGCAAGGAGTGCAGACTTCAGCCCTTCGATGGCGGTGGCATCGTTGGAATAAACAGGACGCTTGTCGGCACCGTCGGGGGCCACAATTGGACGATCCGGCTGCACTGTCGAGGGCATCGACCCATCGAGATGCGGCGCTGGGGTGTATTCGTGCTCATCCCCCTGCATCGCGAGCTGCGCCTCCCGTTCCGATGTACCCACCTGATGGGCAGGGAGTTGCATCATCGCGCGAGCGCCTGAGTCACCAACCTGACCTGGTTGCCGCTCAGTGACAGCATGCTGCAGATTGCTTTGGATCCTCTGCCTCTTCGTTGGTCTCAACTCACCTTTGCCATGCGAGCCATTGACGAGGACATCCTCGCCTGGTGCACTCATCAACTCATCCGCCGCCTGCAATTCGCCCAAGTGCTGCTCAAAACCGGCTTGGCCGGCTTGTCCGCTTGCTCGTGCGGTACGGCGTGCTGCACCTGCAGCCAAGCTGCTACGATGAATGTCCAGTTTGTACGGGTGCACGCTAGCCTCACTTCCACAGATCACATGAGCAACCTACTCAGGCAAGCTTTCGAAAGGCTGACGAGGTCCGCCGCCGCGGAAGGCGAAGGCTGGTTTTCTGCTCAGCGGTTGACGGCCTAGCGTGTTGCGGCCGCGCCGGGTATCACGCCAATCAATCTGAATAGTCGATGCGTCAAACGAACCAGGATAGGATTTTCGTAGCGGGGCTGCTCTACTCACTCTTGTCCTGAGGTAGAATTCAACCATATCGCCGAGCAACTGGATGCCGATTGGATACCCGATCCGGAAAGCTTCAGCTCATATGTGACGCGAGGATGAGAATCGTGGCAGCTCCAGACCGACGGGCTGCCACCCACAGCGGCGATGACCGACGAGGGTCTTCTATTGCCAAGGTAATCGTCCGTTCGGGGACCTATGTGTTCCTATGCTCGTCGAGCGGATCGGGTGGGCCGCACCGCCGTAGCGTTACGGCGAGCGGAAGCGGCGTTGGGTGCGGCTTTTCCCCTGAACGCTTCACACCAGGCTGATAGGGGATCTTGCAATCGCACACACGCGGTCTGCAGGCGTGCCTATCAAGCAGTTTGCTCAGACCAACGTCGCGGCGAGCCTATCCTCAATACGCAGCGCAAGTCCTAGACTCCACGATCGTCCTTCGGTGCAGATTTGCTCGCGCCTCGCCCTGATTACAGCCGATAAGGCGAGCTAACAATTGCAAGAGCCACAAGCTACTCCAGCTCGATCGGTTTGCTGTTCCAGTCGGGCGGGGTCTGACCGAGAATGTTGCGAACGAAGAAGTCTAGGAGTTTGCGCTCGGTGTAGGTGCCTAGAGTATGGTGATTGGCACCAGGAACGTAGACAATGTCAAAATCTTTTCCTGCCTTGATGAGTCGATCGGCAAGCTGGAACGAGCAAAACGGATCGACATTATCATCCATTTCGCCGACCGCGATCATCAGCTTGCCCTGCAGCCTGTGAGCATTGTCAACGGCGGAGGATTGCGAATATTCAATGCCGACCGGCCACCCCATCCACAGTTCATTCCACCAGGTCTTGTCTATCCTGTTGTCGAAGCAGCCGTTTTTGGCGACGGCGACCTTGTAGAAATCGGGGTGAAAGAGCAGCGCGCTGACTGCACTCTGGCCGCCGGCGGATGCGCCAAAAATGCCGACGTTGGATATGTCGTACCATGGATATTGCGCGGCCGCCGCCTTGTGCCACAGAATGCGATCGGGAAATCCTGCGTCCTTCAGATTCTTCCAAGCAACATCATGGAAGGCGCGGGAGCGGTTGTTGGTGCCCATGCCGTCGATCTGAGCAACGACGAAGCCCAGCTGCGTGAGCGGCTCTGTCCACCGCGAGAAGGATTTTGGGACGAAGGAGCCGTGGGGTCCAGCATAGATATTCTCCACAACCGGGTATTTCTTCGTCGGGTCGAAGTTGGCTGGCAGGTGGAGCACACCCCAGATGTCAGTTTTGCCGTCGCGCCCCTTGGAATGGAAACTGAGCGGCGGCTGCCAGCCTGCGGCGACGAGCTCGGAAATGTCGGCCGTCTCGATCTGCTGGAGCTTGGCATTGTCGCTGGCGCGGTAGAGTGCCATGCGCGGGGGCAGATCGATGCGTGACCAGAGATCGACATAATAGCGCCTGTCAGGCGAGAACTCGATATGGTGGTTGGCCGGTTCGGGCGTCAGTGCAGTCAGTCCCTTGCCGTCAAAGCCGATGCGGTAAGCATGGACCCAATAGGGGTCCTCCTGCGAGTTCATCCCGCTCGCCTCGAACCAGATCTGACGCTTCACCGGATCGACATGGTTGACCCTCCGGACGACCCACTCACCTCGGGTGATCTGGTTTTCGAGCGCGCCTGTCCGGCCGTTGAAAAGATACAAATGCTCATACCCGTCGCGCTCTGATGCCCAGATGATCTCCTTCCCGTCATCGACATCGTAACGGAAGATTTTTCCGGCATCCTCCTGGCCATGCCCCAGCGGCAAATAATCCACGAATGTCTCGCTGGTCTCATCGATCAGGGAGCGCCCGCGGCCCGAGGCGGCGTCTACCTCGACCAAGCGATAGAGCTGATGCCCGCGCTGGTTATATTCGAAAGTGAAGCCGCGGCTGTCCGCCCACCACCGGAGAGGGGAAAGTTCGAAGACGTTCGAGAAGAGGGCACCGTCAATCACGATCTGGCGCCGGCCGGCAATGTCGAACAGGACTGGTTGGGGCAGCGGAAGGACATCGCCCGGCCTGGGATAGAATATTGTTGAATATTCCCGCTCCAACTGGTCCGTCGATGAATTGAGGTAGCGGACCTCTCGCCTATAGCCGGGGCGAACAAGGTAAGCGGCGAGGTGGCGCGAGTCCGGCGACCAGCTCAGCGTCGAAAAGACGTAGCAATTGCCTTCGGCTCCGTCCCGGCTCAGAGGAACATCCTGCAATCCGTCCTCGCTGCGCAGGAAAACGTTGCAGTTCTTGATATAGGCGATCCATTTGCCGTCGGGCGACGCGTTGCTCTTGTCGGGGTTGTTCTCCGCTGGCGGCGTGTAGCGGTGGCTGAGCTCCCTACGGTCCCCTTTCCTTGCATCGAATGTGGTGCTGGTACAGTCATAGCTTGCAAGGTCGCAGCTCCACCGGGTGTCTTCAATCTGGAAGTCGAGCCTGCGACCATCCTCACTCAGTTCGAAACGGTCGAACGGAAGATTGCCGGCTTGATAGCTCTCATGGCTCACCTTGTTTAGCGCTGCCGCCAGACGCGCCTGATCGAAAGCGGGCCGCTTGAAACCCGTGGCAGCATCGACCTGCATGAACTGCTGCTCGCCGTGGCTAGTCCGGCGGTAGACGAAGGCTTCACCCCCGGTCAGCCAGAAAGGCATTTTGGGGACATTGACAGTGAGCCCGCCATATCGATCGTTGATCGTAAGTGCGCGCTTGAAATCGGCCGGCGCTAGCGTCGGGTGTAAACTTTTCGAACCCTTGGCCAGCGTCTGAGTTGCCGATCGCCATGCCGCGCGCGTCAAAGCGCCGATCCTGGACATACCTGTTCACTTCTTTCGGTTTTCGGAATGCTAATTTTGAAGTTGGGTTCTCGTCGCCGGTCTGCAGCAGCGCCGAGCGTCGCCTTGGAGGAGAGCCAGCACGCGGGTGCAGCCAGGCACGCGCAACAGGGGCGCTCCTTGGACATCCAGGCACTGGTTCGGGTGCCGATTGAAGAGTTGGCGTCCGTCGCCGAAACAACCAGGAAAGAGCGTCCATGCAGCCCTGACGCGACTATTTCCCCGCGAGTATGGCCGCTTGCTTTTCTGCATCATCTGAAAGGTCCTGCTCTAGTCGGGCCGGATGTCACCCCGGCAGATTGTGCTATTTCGACAATCTCCGAGCGATTGCCGCCGGCCCATGACGAGGTTTACCGATAGGGCGCAATATGCGTGCCAAAGGAAAAGCGGTTTAATACACGGCAATCCGCCTATGTCGCATCCCCAACATCGTCGCACACCGGACAATGCCGGACGATATTGTCCCGGGGCGTCAAATTGGTTTGATGGTGACCCAACAACTGGCGGATGACGATCTCGAAATGCGCGACAACGGCCTCGGTGGACACTGTCGCCGCGCCCAGCACGCTGGCCGCCTGCCCGGCGATGTCCGCGCCCAGGCGGATGGCCTTGGCCACGTCGACGCCATCGCGGATCCCGCCCGACGCGATCAGCTTCACCGTTGGCAGCGCCCGACGCACCGCCTGCACGCTGGTCAGGGTGGGAATCCCCCAATTGGCGAATGACATCGCCACTGCACGGTCGGCGGCATTGCGGGCGCGCTCGCCCTCCACTGCGGCCCAACTGGTGCCGCCGGCGCCGGCGACATCGATTACCGCCACGCCCGCCTCGACGAGCGCACAGGCCACCGAGGCGGACAGGCCGCCCCCACTTCCTTGGCCACGATCGGCACGCCCACGATGCGCGCGGCGCCAGCGATCAGCGCCAGGACGCCGCGCCAGTCGCGGTCGCCCTCCCGGCTGTACCGCTTCCTGCAGCGGATTGAGATGGACGATGAGCCCATCGGCCTCCAGCGCGTCCACCGCGCGACGCGCCAGGTCCAGGCCGTCGGCCTCCCGCAGTTGCGCGGCGCCGATATTGGCCAGCAAGGGAATGTCTGGCGCCAGGCGGCGCAGCGCGCGCGTTAGCCCCTGGGAGTTACGGGATTGCAGGCTCACACGCTGCGAACCGCACATGGCGATCCGCAAGGCTTGCGCTGCCTCGCTCAAATGCCGGTTGATGGCCTCGGCCCGTGGCATGCCGCCGGCCATAGAGCTGATCAGCAGCGGCGCGCGCATAGCCTTGCCCAGCAGCGAGGCGCGCAGGTCGATCTGCGTCAGGTCCAACTCGGGCAGTGCGCAGTGTTCGAAATGGATGTACTCCCAGCCAGCGGCCACCGTGGCCGGCGCCGTTCGCCGATCCAGCACCAGCGAAGCGCGCAGCTGAGCGCAGCCCTCGAATCCGGAGAGAACGCACGGTACGCCGTGCCCCAGCGCCTGCTCCACGGCGGCGAGCTGCTCCGGCGCGATCAGGCCAACGTCGTTGCAATCGTCTAGCCAGAACAGCAGCGCCAGTTCGCGATAGAACGCCACGATCAGCGTTTCGTTCTGCGGATCACGGCCGGTGCGGGCGCTGGTGTCGCGCAGGCTCGGGTGAATGCGTTGCAGGATTGGGGGACGCGTGACGCAGTCAAAGCTCCCCTTGCCAAGCACGGAGCAGGCGAGTGAGAGAGCAGATGAATAGGCGTGTCGCCAATATTTTCGCATTGCTATAATCGATTATAGTTGTGAGGAGCAATTTGAGACCATTTACTTGCGGCTCAAGTCACCCATAAAAGAAGGCAAGCACCGATTCGGTAGCTTATCCCCTGTCTTTCGCGTACTCGCGGCCGTGGCGCCGGGTGAACGATTGAAGACCGCCGGTCTCACTCGCAGGTGGGCGCCAGGGCGTGGGACGGTTGGCAAGCCACAGGAGTAGGACAATGTCGAAGGATTCGGGTAAGGGCGATAATCACGGCGGCGGGCCGGGCAAGATCGAGATCACGATGGTGGTGAACGGCCAGCCCACGCAGGTCGAAGCCAATCCCAACCAGCCGCTTCACGTCATTCGTACCAAAGCCCTTGAGAACACGCAGAATGTCGCCCAACCAGCCGAGAATTGGGAATTGAAGGATGAGGCCGGCAACTTGCTCGACGTCGACAAGAAGCTTGGCGATTTCGGTTTCCCGAATACTGTGACCCTGTTCCTCAGCCTGAAGGCGGGCGTCGCAGGTGCCTAAACCCCAAAGTGTGGATCCGGAGGTCTCCCGAGCGAAGTTTGATCGGGAGATCGGCCGGTTCCGGCCATATGCTGATGTCTATCGGGCTCAGGGCTGCTTCTTGATCGAGGCGACCTTTCCGCGCGCTTTCTTCATTTTCGCAAGCCTCAAGTTAAAACCACGGGTGATCAGCGCAGCGAGCGAGGTCGACTTCACCGACTACGACTTAAGACCACCGTCCGTGGTCTTCGTCGATCCGTTTACGCGTCATCCGATTGCCCGGAAAGATCTATACCTGAAAATGCTTAGACGTCCGCCGCTGCCCGGAACGCCGCCGGAGATGATAGGAGCTCTCATCCAGCAGAACGCCGTGCCGCTGACGGACTTCATCCAGGCCAACAGTCCCGAGGACGAACCATTCCTGTGCATGGCGGGCGTCCGGGAATACCACGACAATCCAGCCCATTCAGGTGATCCATGGCTACTTCATCGGGGTTCTGGCGAAGGCTGTTTGGCCTTCATCCTGGACAAGATCATCAAGTACGGAATCATTCCTATAGAGCAGTTGCAGATTCAACTCCCACCGGCAATCGTAGGAATGGTGGTATCCCCTCAGGCGATACAAGAATGACTGGTTTGAGAGATGTAACGATCGTGACTCTCCCGCGCGGCTGCATCTCGACCACGCATGGGCATCTGCGCTCAGTTGGTCGCGAAGGCAATGAGGGGATGGCGCTCTGGGTCGGCGTTCAGCAAGACCGGCACTTTGCCGTAACAGAGACGGTTATCCCGGCGCAGCGTCACATTCGGACAAACGATGGCGTTTGCGTGATCGTTGCGGCCGAAGAACTGCACCGGCTCAATGTCTGGCTCTACAAAAGCGGCCTGAAACTCTTGGCCCAGATTCACAGCCATCCGGGCCGCGCCTACCATTCGACGACGGACGACGCTTATGCGGTTGCTACCACGGTTGGGTGTCTGTCGCTGGTAGTGCCGAATTTCGCCCGCGAGCCTTTCGATTTTGCTCGGGTCGCCGCCTATCGGCTTGACGAAAAGGCCAAATGGAATGCGCTCCCTCCCGCGGCACTGTCGCGAATGATCATGATATCGAGTTGAACAATGGCATTCGCTAACTTCATCGATCGTGCCGCCACGGCGGCATCTCAGGTCCTGGCCGATTTTCATCTGGGAGACTTCAAAGCAGCTCTTGAAAAGCAGGTCGTGGCAGTCGCCTTCGACCATCAGGCCGCTTCCTGCGCCGAAGGCCAGGCGACACTAGATCTTGCGGTGAGATTGCTCGCTAGGCTCTACCCGGTTCTGGCGATACTCCCGCTGGACAGCGCGGCGAGCTCTCAAGCCCAAGCGCTGGAGCGCTTGGCAAAGTCGATCAATCCAAAAGTCGGCATCCGGCGTTCCGGCAAGTCTGCCACCGTCTGCGTCGTTGCAGGGGTAACGCGCCCATCACTCCGGTGCCCGATCTTTTTCGTGGGATCGGACGGTTGGGCGGCAAAGCTGTCGCGTACGGACCCGGTGGGCTCTGGCCCAAGTCTGCTGCCTTTTGGAGCTGGCGCCGCCAGTTGCTTCGGCGCCGCCAACGTCTTTCGAACTATCTTCGCCGCCCAGTTGACCGGCGCCGAGTTGGACGAAACCATCGACCTCTCGCTATGCAGCTACGACAAGACCAAAGCCGGGGAGGCTGGCCCGATCGACTTCCCAGTCGACCTTGGCGAAACCCACCTCGTTGGGCTCGGTGCGATAGGCCATGGCTCGCTTTGGGCGCTAGCGAGACAACCCGATCTCAAGGGTCGTCTGCATGTAATCGATCACGAAGCGATCGAACTCTCAAACCTGCAGCGCTACGCATTGGCCGGCCAGGCGGAGATTGGTATGTCCAAGGCGGTTCTTGCAGCCACCGCCCTTAGATCGACTGGCCTTGAGGTCGAGGCGCACCCTCTGACGTGGGCAGAATATGTTGCGCGCCGGGGCAATTGGGTCTTAGACCAAGTGGGTGTGGCGCTTGACACCGCCGCCGACCGTCTGGCTGTCCAAGGTGCACTGCCGCGATGGATCGCAAACGCTTGGATGCAGGAGCACGATCTCGGTATCTCCCGGCATGGTTTCGATGACGGCCAGGCTTGCCTTTGTTGCATGTACCTGCCATCCGGAAAATCCAAGGACGAGCACCAGCTGATTGCCGAGGAACTCGGAATACCGGAAGCACACGAGCAGGTGAAAACGCTCCTGCAGACAAATGCCGGAGTTCCCAACGACTTTGTAGTTCGCGTGGCTACAGCGATGGCTGTGCCGTTTGAACCGCTAGCCCCGTTTGTCGGCCAGCCCCTGCGCTCCTTTTATCAGCAGGCTATCTGCGGCGGTCTGGTGTTCCAGCTTAGCGAAGGAAGTCGCCGCGTTCGAACTGTGGTTCCGATGGCCTTTCAGTCGGTGCTTGCCGGGATTATGCTTGCCGCGGATTTGGTCAAGCATAGTGCGGGGTTTCCCATGAGCCCGACGACGAGCACTCGGGTGAATCTTCTGCGCCCCCTTGGCTCTCACTTGCACGATCCGAAGGCCAAGGACTCCAGCGGCCGCTGCATCTGTAGCGACGACGATTTCATTGCCGCTTACAGGCGCAAATACGGAGCGCGTTGATCAGGTAAGCGATGTCTCGGCCGCCTAAGCAGACGCGCACCTCTCCGTAGACGCAGGGGGCGCGGCTTGTGGGCGTGACCATGGGCGCCATTATGACACGCTTGGCCCGCTCCTTTGCCGGCCTATCGTCCTCCGCGCATGATCCCGTGCCGACGTGATGATCCAGCACCAGCCGCCATGGCACCAGAGGCTGGTCAAACCTCCGTTGTTGGCCGGTTTGGACAGTGCTGCATCAGGTCTCGACCGACGTCTCGACAGTCAGGGCTGCTTCGACGGGTGTGAAGATGTCAACATCGACCCCAGGCGCCCGAATCGTCACAATCAGGGCGTACCGAGCCAGAGCGTCGACGCGTTCCAGGTAAGGCTTCTCCTTCCACCAGCCCCCGACCGGGAACACGCCGATCGCGTCACGCTCGGCGAGATCGGCGGCGCTGCCCGACCAGAAATCGGCGTGCAACGAGCCGCGATCGCGGAAGGTGCCGAGCAGCCACTCTTCTCCGCCTCCAGCAGGCGCCCCTTCCTCCTCGTCCCGAGCGGCCTGATTGATGCGGGCTCGGAATTCGTCGACTGTCTCGGTCGCTGACTTTACTCTGAACCGAAGACCATGGGACGCGTAACGATGCCGGCGGGTCCATCCGCGTTCACCGGGGTTGGGTTCGATGAAATAGGACAGCGTGACGCGGAGCTCGACCTGGGCAGCGCCGAGCGCCGCGAGCTGCTCCTTCGGCCAAGGCAGGCGATGCAGCTTCATGTCACGCGTTTTGGCAGCCGCGCCGCCCTCGCGCTGGAAAGGCTGAAGCTCATCTTCAACGATAAGCGTGAGGTCGTTCACCGTTGACAGAAGCGCGCGCCCAAGATCTGGCACGCCGTAACCATAGCGCCGCACGAGCGCCTGGATCTCGCCCTTCGCTCCGTTGCACGCATCGATGCGTGCGCGCATCGCCGGAGTCCATTCGGCCGAGTGGACGATCAGGGCGCGAACCGATTCAGGCCACAGCTCGGGGCGCGCTGATAGAATTAGTCCCGCCATCCGTGCGGCATGGGCCGTTGCCGCGCTCGTATCTCCGAGGGTGGTGAAGTGGCGCAGTTCGGGTCGACAGAAAGTGGTCAATATCTGCAGATCGTCGATCGGCTCGCCGGGCAACACACCGTCATGGGCGAGATTGCCGCCTTCGAAGACGACCTCGGGCTTCACCGGCCACTGCCTGTCCCAAACGACCGAAGTGCGACTGCGCGGCGAGAGCTCGCCGACCGGCGCGATCGGAGCGTAGCCCGAAAAGTCGGTGTCAATGATATCGACCTTTTCTGTGAAAGCGCCGACCGTCAGCGCATTCCAGGCCTGAGAAGGATCATCGACTGCTTCCAGATCGTTGCGCGTCAAATGCTCGGCCGGCATGAGGTCATCGCCGATGTTGCCGGCAGAGAGAACGATCAAGCGTCGCTGTTCCTCTTCGAAACAGAGTTGGTCGATAGCGGCAGACCACGATGTGGGCCTTCCACGCGCCGGACTGGCGCTTGTCACAGCCATTGCGATCGCGCGGCGGCGCTCCGGCGCCTGCACCTCGGCGCGGGCGATCGCTTCCGCGGTGATCGCGCCATAGAGTTCTGGATCGTTTGCCTCGTCTTCTGGCGGAAGGATACGAACACTCTCCAGCCGAAAGGGCAATGGAACTGGATCGCCTCCGACCAGGAGCGGGACCAGATCACCGTACAGGCCGACACCTGCCATTCGCGTCCCGTGGCCGCTCCACGCAGGTGTGTCGTCGCTGCCCCATGCCGGTTTGACGGTGTGCCAGTCTTAAACGGCAAGTGCGGGTTCGATCAACGGGTGGGTGCGACGCACGCCGCTGTCGAGAATGCAGACCGCAATATCGGATTGAGGCGGTCTGACGCGCCCGAGAAGCTCGTCGCTCCAGTCCCTTTGCTCCGCGCCGCCAAGGCCCAGGAAGAAGGACGGCGTATCCTTCGCGCGCCGCAGCTCGGCGACGACATCGCTGTGCGCAATCATGCGGTCGAGCATTGCCGTGCTGGCGAGGGCCAGCATGACCACCCGCTCCGGAAACCTAACCGCATGCGTGCGCAAAGTGATGTTCAGGGCTTCGGCAATGTGCTCGAAGTTCTCGCGGCGACCGTCGCGCAGCCAGACTTCCCACCACACCTGCTCGTCAGCGGCCTGGGGGAAGAGGTCGTCGTGGTCGGTAAACAACGATCGTGCAGTCGCCAGCCTGACTGTCTCCATGCGGGAGACGAGCGGCTCGTTGCGCGGTCTGCCGCGGTCAGTATCAACGTCTCGATACGCCTCGACTTTCCGCAAATAATAGGCTTGCGCGCTTTGCGGCAGGAACACCGACGCTGTGATGGGAGCACCGGGTTGAGTTGGCTCATGGACGGCGACCAGCTCCATGTGCTGGCGACGATCGGCCAACTGGTCGAGGGCCGCCCGTCCGGACATGGGCAGATCGATCGCGAGGTAAAAGCCAGGCGTGCCGACCGACAGCTGGGGGTCACGCGCCGCAATCTGCTGGCGTGCACTTTCGACCGCTTGTTCGATGGATTGCGTCAAGGCCGCAGCATGCGACGCCCGATCACGCGCCGGCAGCGGCGGTGCATGTATAAGTTGGTTGGGCCGCCGATAGGCTTCCCGAATGCCGTTGTTGCGAAGGTGGATATGGGCGCGGTCGCGCGGAAAATCGTCTGCCATTATGATCTGTGCTGTCGCTACTCAAACAGCGACGCCTGCCGGCGTTCCTTCAGAGCGTCGATGAGCGCTTCCGAGGTGATCCGCTTCCCCCCCGCAATATGATGGTTTTTGCAGCGTCGTCGGCCGCGCGCGTGATCTCGGCCTGCGACAGTCTCTCTGCCTGAGAGATCGCCTCGTTCCAGGCAAGCCCTCTGGTGTCGAAGCGGTCGAGTCGAGCCCGAAGCAGCGCCTCTATAATCGGCCGATCGGGCACGGCGTATTCGATGACATCGTCGAAACGGCGGAACAAAGCTCTGTCGAGCAGCTCGGGATGATTTGTTGCCGCAATAATCAGGCTGTGGCTGTCGTCTTGCTCGAGAAACTGCAGAAACGAATTCAGCACGCGCCGAATCTCGCCAACATCCTGGCGTTCGCCTCGACGCGCGCCGATGGCATCGAATTCGTCAAAGAAGTAGACGCCCCGCGTCGCCTGCATTGCATCAAAAACAAGCCGCAGCTTTCCGGCAGTCTCTCCCATGAACTTGGTGATCAAACCATCGAGGACGATCGTGAAAAGGGGCAGATGAAGCTCCCCGGCCAATGCCGATGCGGTCATCGTCTTGCCTGATCCTGGCGGGCCGACCAGAAGCAGTTTGCGACGGGGAACAAGCCCGTGCTCGCGCAAGCTTGCTTGTTGGCGCTGCTCTCCCAGCACGCGGTGCAGGCGCGAGCGCAGACTGTCCGGCAAAATCATGTCGGTCAGTCGCAGGTCCGGATAGCGCACATGCAGGAGCCCTGCGAGCTCGCCCTTTGGCTGAAAAAGGGGAACCGGCCGACTGCTCTTGACAATCCGGGCGTCCCTGCTCTTGGCTGCGTCGACCAGATCCTTGAGCTCCTGAGCAAGCTTACCATGGCCTTGACGTGCCTCATGCGCAGCAAGCTGCATCGCGATAGAGAGGAAACGATCCTCGTCGCCGGCAATGTGGCTTTTAAGCAGCGTCACGATATGGCGGGCCGTGGTCATGGCTCTCTTCTGGGGTATCCGTTTACTTGGCGAAGCGCATGCAACCTAAACGCTTTCAACGGCGATTTGTATCGCGCAATGGTGTTTTTTCTCTTGTCGATGTTCGCCCGTGGCAACTTCAGCGGTGAACTGTTGCGCCGCGGTCATAGGCCAGCCGGAATAACGCCGGCCAGCAGACAACAGTCCGCATCTTCGAGCGCTCGAAGTCTGGCCACTCACGCAGCGTGTCGGGTCCGAACGCTCCAAAGCCGCCCCGCCTGGCAGGTCCATGCGACCGATTGCGGGCGTGCGGCCATAAGGTCTACGCGGGCTCGCATGGCTGCCCGCGCCGCTGGCTAAAAAGCTGTACACCATCTCACGAAACACCAGGTCCGCTCCTTTGCCGGCCGACGGTCCATGAAATCCCCTCCCCACTTACGACACCGGAGACCTCCTTGCCCACATGGCGCTCAAGCACCGGCCGCCATGGCACCAGCGTGAACTCGCGCGACTTTTCAACGACGGCATATTTTCCGCTGGCAAGCTCGACGGAGCGGCGGAGCGTACCCTCTACTCGTCCTCCGGATCGCGCTTCGGCATAGGGCAGGCCAAGTTCCTCCGACAGTTGGCCAGCAACACGGTTCAGTTCTCGCTGGCGCAGGATCGAAAGCATGTTGGCTCGATAGACGATCCCATCCTGTTCTTTATGCGCGAGGCCTTGCGCGATCAGCCACTGCCGCCGGCGAGCTTGCGCCTCTCTCACGTCGCGGCCGAAGCCGGATCCGTGCAAAGGCTCGGGTCTATCGGCAACCAGCTCCCGGTCGAGCCAGGTGGCGCCGTTGAAGCTGACCTGTCGCTCCAGCGCCATTGAGGAGAGCTTGTCGGCAACGACAGGCTCGGCCCTGGCCCGCTGGCCCTCATAATTCGCGACGCGATCGAGATGGTCCGGCGCGATGAGCCAGGTGCCGTTCGGCTCTCGCTCGACGCCGCCGGTCGCGCGGCGGATCGCCTCCAGCCGCCGCACATGCGTTCGCGCAAAGCTCTCGGTGGCGGATGGGTCATGCTTCAGGTGCATATCGACGTCGTAACGGCCGCCATGCGCGGCGGCGATTTCGGCGATGGTACGATCGACCTGCCTCGGCTCGGTGTTCCTTGGCGCGACACGCACGATGCAGCCATTAGGCATCGTTTCCATCGCCTCGCCTCTACCGATGTTGATCCAATGGCTCTTACCGTCGACGGCGTCGACGATCATGTAATGGCGGTCATTGATCTCGTCGGCCAGTCCACGCGCGACAACGCGACCGACGAGAGACTGGACGGGCTCGCCGGATCGATCGTGGATCACCCAGTCGGCGGCCCTGCGGGCAAGCCCCTTGCCGGTCAGTTCGCGGTGCATGGTCTTGATGATGTCGCCGCGTTCGCCGGTGCGGCGCAGCGTGGCTTCGAGCTCATCGTCGAGGCGCCAGGAGCCAGCGCCGACCTCCGCGGCCAGACCCATCCGCTCGAGCTTGCGCAGCCGTCCCTGGTGCAGCGTCTGGCGAATGGCGTCGGGACCGCCCGGCGAGACCAGGCCGTCATCATCACGCATGCTGAGCAGCCGACGGTCGATGCTGGTGAAGCGTTCCTGCTCCATTTCCCGGCGCAGGCGAAGCTCAATCTCGCGGTCGGTTCGCGGACCGAGATCGAGGCTGACCAGCTCGGCCGCCCGCTCGCGGATGCCAGATGAGATATATTCGCGCGCGATGACCAGGTTCTCGCCACGGTCGTCCCTGCCACGGACGATGATGTGGCTGTGCGGGTGGCCGGTGTTGAAATGATCGACCGCGACCCAGTCGAGCTTCGTGCCGAGGTCTTCCTGCATCTGCGCCATGAGCCGCCGCGTCAGCGCCTTGAGGTCGTCGTACTCGATGCCGTCTTCGGCAGCGACGATGAAGCGGAACTGATGGCGGTCGCCGTCCGCGCGATCGATGAACGCCTTGCCGTCGACGCGGCCGCTGTCGGCGCCGTAGAGCTCGCCAGGTTCACCTTCGCGGGTGACCCCGTCGCGCTGAAGATAGCGTAGATGGGCACGCGCCCCGTCCGCGCCCTTGCCGGCGAGCTTGACGACCCGCGCCTTGACGATCACCCGGCGCTGGCGGAAGGCGGCATACCGGTCGCGCGATTTCAGCAGTGCGGCGGCCGCCCCGCCGCGCCCTGTCCGGCTTCCTGTGAAGCGACCACCGCGTTGCGGCCGGCCGCCAGCCCGGTTGATCGCCGCACGAACCTGGCCGGCATAGCGTTTGCCGGCCTTCGAGCCGCGCGACCCGATTTTGCCGAGCTTCGGCCTGAACTCGTCATCCTTAATGCGAGCCTCCCAGACATATCAAGCAAAATCAGACACTTACACGTCAAACCCTCTTGGCACCGGCGGCAGCCTCCCGGAAAAACGATGTGCAGACAAAGATTTAACCGCCTCCTGGAGGCGGTACCTTTATCTTGCCTTCCGCGCCCAGCCCCGCCAGACGCGCCCCCGTCCGCCATGGCTAACGCACCGGCTCCTTCGGCTGCGCGCCGTCCTTGCCGAGCGGCACGAAGAGATCGCCGTTTCGCACGCCTGAGTGAACACCGTCATGAATGAAGAACAGCGACCGTCCGAGAGGAGCGATTTGCGCCTTTGGAGCGACAGATTGGCTTTCGAACGCCTCGATGTCGGCCGCCGAAACTCCGGCCGCCTTGAGTTGGTCGAGGTACTCGACGGTCTCTTCTGGCAGCGGTTTGCCACGCTTCAAATGCTCGTCGTAGCGCTCGGGACCGGCATTGTAGGCGCCAAACAGGCCAGGAAATCCGAAGCGGTCATACATGGCACTGAGATAGGCCGTGCCGGCCAGGATATTGTCGCGCGGATCGTGGGGGTTAGGCCCAAGGCCGTGTTCGACCCGCATCTCTTCATAGGTGCCGGGCATCACCTGCATGAGGCCCATGGCGCCAGCGGGGGAGGTGATGGGGCGGCCGCCGCGCATTGTCTTGCCGCCGCTTTCGGCAGCCATGACGGCATAGATCCAGGCTTGGGGAATATGGAAGCGCCGGCTTGCTTCCGATACCAACGTCTGCCACTTTCGCAGCTGCGGACTTTGGGAGATGGCGACCGGCTCAGCGCCGGTCGAGGCGGAACAGGCGCATGGCGCAATGGCGATCATGCCCAACAAGAGGAGGGTCACTCGGTCCATAGTGGTACGAGCCTCCCGATGACATTTTGAGTGGGAACAGGCCCGAAATAGCGGCTGTCGAAGGAGCGGTTTTTGTCGCTGCCGAGCAGGAAAACCTCGTTATCCCCGAGCGCTCGGCAGCCGTTCCACCATGGCAAAGGTCGGCCTTCGGCGTCGATTTTGAGCCGGCGCGCGACGATGTCGCCGCCGATGATGATGGCGTCATTGAAGGCGCAGACATTATCGTCCGGCAGCGCTGCAAGACGTTTTGCCAGCGGCACATTGCGAGGCAGATAGCTGCGCTCGGCGGCGAGATACGCCGCGTATTCAGGCGGGCGCACGAGCACGAGATCGCCACGCGCCAGCGCTCCCGCAGCGATGCGGTAAAGGCCGATCGGCGCGCTGGCCGAGGCGTTCCAGACCAGCCAAGGGGCGGGCTTTCCCAGCGCCGTGAAGCCCAAAAGACCGAGACCGGCCGCGGCCAAGGCGACCGTCTTACGGGCTCGAACACGCCTCAGGCGGCTGCCGATCAGATGGATGGAAGGGCGCCGCCTCATGAACGGCCTCCCGTGCCGCCCTGGCCGGAACCGGCCTTGCCATCGCCGGCGATGGAGTGCTGCGGGTGTCCTTTCGACCAATGGTCGAGTTCGTCGATGTGATAGCGGACATAGCGGCCGTGCTTGCGGAATTTCGGGCCGCCGCCCTTGAGCCGCATCTTTTCGAGCGTGCGCTGGGAGAGCCCGATATAGAAGGCGGCTTGGGCTGTGCTGAGAAACGGGCTGCCCTTTTTCGCGCGGGCCGCGCGTTCGTTTTCGTCGTCCATGATGATCCTCGTTTCGCTTCGGACAAGCGAGGGCGAGGATGGGCGAGGGAGATCGTCTCGGGGACGGGCGAAGAGTCGGGGGAGAGTTTTCGCCGCCCTTTAGGGCGGACGGGGTTTGGGTGGAACTCCTGGGAATGAGCCCCGCGCCGGGGCTGCGGCGCGAGGCTCTTATCTCGGCCGGTCAGTCGGCCGGGTTCCAGATGATGGCGTAGGTGTCGTGATCGTCCTGGCCGGCGGCTCGGCCGAGATTGGCGTAGAGCTTGCGCGGTCCGAACTCCGGCGCTGCAATCGACAGGCTCACATAATCCTTGCCGGAAGTCTCGCCGGTGCGGATCCAGCCAGCGCCGACTTCGACCCCTTGCGTAAGCACCCGGAAGTCGGGATGGTTATCGGCGCTCTTGGCCTGGTTGGGGACGATATCGATGTCGGCGCGGACGCTGAGCGTCTTGAACTGGCCCTTGTAGGCGCCGTTTTCCTGCTTGTTGACGTAACCGATCGCGGTCATTTCGAAGTCTCCTTTTGTGGTTTCGCCGGGGACCATCCCCTGCGATGGCGCACCGTAATGGGCGCGTCAGGACCGCCTGAATCCGACAGGGCCGCAGCGACAGTGAAGGACCCGAGCGGGCAGCTTTTTTGTGAGCGAAGCGGCGCGAGGAAGCCGCCGCAGGCGGCGGGGAAAAAAGCTGATGGCGCGAGGGTTTCGGGCGGCCGGACCCGCCCATAGGTCGACAAGCCAGCCGCAGGGATGGTCCTTGGAGAGAGCATGGAGACCGCTCGCCAAGTGCGGTCTGTCAGCCAAGCAGGACGCCGGGATGAAACGGCCTGCAAAGATGCTGCGCCCTTATGCCGGATCGAGATCGTGCCAGCGGGTCGGGCGCCAGAGCAGACATCCGGCATGGTGCGATCTATGAAAGCAGGGCTCGCCAGCGGGAATTTGATACGCGAGGGGGCCAAAGTAAGGCTGGATGAGAAGCCGGTGCTACCTGCAGGTCCAGTGTCATGTGGCGGCGCTCGGGAAACCGCTACGCAATGTAACGCGCTCTTATGAGGCGAACAGACCGGCCCCAAAACCGATCGACCGGTGGTCGGCGCGAAACGCGTCATGCCTGTCCGAAAGCTGACAGTGGCAGAAGACGCATGTCGGGTTCCGCACAATTGACCATGCTGGATTTGTGAGGTTTTCAGGGAGAGCCATGCGTTCACTTCCCAGTGAGCTTTGGCACGGCATTTGCTCTTGATGTGGCAACACGGATCGAAGGTTGACTGCATGCACAAGCGCGAGATGAGCAATGCTCTCCTTTCCTGGAGGCTTGGCAGCAGATTCGATTTGACGTTGCGAGGAGCTTCAGCCGCTCGCGGCGGAAGTGATCTCAAATCTGAAGGCACCGTTGGGGCCGCAGCCATCAAACACATCTTTCTCTTTTTCGCAGCTCGTCTTCAACGCGATGCGGACTTCTTCGCGTCGACGGCGGCCGAAGGTGGAGAAGGGGCTCGACTTGCAAAAAGGAGTTGTCAATGACGTCTTACGTTCGCACCAACAGCCCGGCGCAGGTGCGCTCACTGTCCACCTTTGGCAAGCATCTGCAAAGGAGCGTGCTGACGGCGACGCTGCTTGCCGCGGCTTCGACGGGAAGTGAAGCGCAGCCCTATGTTCGTGCTGACGGCAGCACGACTGACGACTTGGAAGCGGCGCGAGCAAGTTGGCGTCATGACGCCGAATTCAATGGAAATGTGGGGCTCGCAGCCATCAACGCGGATGCCGCGTATGCGTTGGGTTCCACCGGGGAGGGGGCCAGAGCTCCTCGCCTGCCCTCGTCCGTCTTGACGAGTGCCCGCTTACAGCCTACCTCACTATCGCGTTAGCACTCGTCCATCGCGAGTGCTAACAAAAACCCCTCAACAGCGCACCAGGGAAAAATCCGAAAATGGCAAAGTCGAAGTTCCGCCCGCTGCATGACCGCGTGGTCGTTCGCCGGGTCGAATCCGAATCCAAGACCGCTGGCGGGATCATCATCCCCGACACGGCAAAGGAAAAGCCGCAGGAAGGCGAGATCATCGCTGTCGGCTTCGGCGCTCGTGACGAAGCTGGCAAGCTGGTCCCGCTGGACGTCAAGGCCGGCGACCGCATCCTGTTCAGCAAGTGGTCGGGCACGGAAGTCAAGCTCAATGGCGAAGACCTTCTGATCATGAAGGAATCCGACATCATGGGCATCATCGGCTCATATCAGGCCCTTTCGTCAACTGAATTCCCGGGCTCGATTGAAGCCCCTGCCAGGAGCTAAAAATGGCTGCCAAAGACGTAAAATTCTCCCGCGATGCCCGCGAGCGCATGCTGCGCGGTGTCAACATCCTCGCTGACGCGGTGAAGGTCACGCTCGGCCCCAAGGGCCGCAACGTGGTCATCGACAAGTCGTTCGGCGCCCCGCGCATCACCAAGGACGGCGTCACCGTCGCCAAGGAAATCGAGCTTGAGGACAAGTTCGAAAACATGGGCGCGCAGATGGTCCGCGAAGTTGCTTCGAAGACCAACGACATCGCTGGCGACGGCACCACGACCGCGACCGTTCTGGCGCAGTCGATCGTCCAGGAAGGCCACAAGGCCGTTGCCGCCGGCATGAACCCGATGGACCTGAAGCGCGGCATCGACCTCGCGGTAACCGACGTCGTTGCGACCCTGATCAAGAACGCCAAGAAGATCAAGACCTCCGAAGAGGTTGCCCAGGTCGGCACCATCGCCGGCAACGGCGATGCTTCGGTCGGCAAGATGATCGCCGAAGCGATGCAGAAGGTCGGCAACGAAGGCGTCATCACGGTTGAGGAAGCCAAGACCGCCGAGACCGAACTCGAAGTCGTCGAAGGCATGCAGTTCGACCGCGGCTACCTCTCGCCCTACTTCGTCACCAACGCCGACAAGATGGTTGCCGAGCTCGAGGACGTCTACATCCTCCTGCACGAGAAGAAGCTGTCCAACCTCCAGGCCATGCTGCCGGTTCTCGAAGCCGTCGTGCAGACCTCGAAGCCGCTGCTCATCATCTCGGAAGACGTCGAAGGCGAGGCTCTGGCCACGCTGGTCGTCAACAAGCTGCGTGGCGGCCTGAAGATCGCCGCCGTCAAGGCGCCGGGCTTCGGTGATCGCCGCAAGGCCATGCTGGAAGACATCGCCATCCTCACCGGTGGCCAGGTCATCTCGGAAGACCTCGGCATCAAGCTCGAGAACGTCGGCCTCAACATGCTCGGCCGCGCCAAGAAGGTGTCGATCTCCAAGGAGAACACCACCATCGTCGACGGCGCCGGCAAGAAGGCCGAGATCCAGGGCCGCGTTGCCCAGATCAAGCAGCAGATCGAAGAGACCACTTCGGACTACGACAAGGAGAAGCTGCAGGAACGTCTGGCGAAGCTCGCCGGCGGCGTTGCGGTGATCCGCGTCGGCGGTGCGACGGAAGTCGAAGTCAAGGAAAAGAAGGACCGCGTCGATGACGCCCTCAACGCGACCCGCGCGGCCGTCGAAGAAGGCATCGTTGCTGGTGGTGGCGTCGCGCTGCTGCGCGCTTCGGCCAACATCAAGGCCACCGGCGTCAATGCCGACCAGGCCGCCGGCATCAACATCGTGCGTCGTGCGCTTCAGGCTCCGGCCCGCCAGATCGCGGCCAACGCCGGTGCGGAAGCATCGATCGTTGCCGGCAAGATCCTTGAGAACAAGGGCGCGACCTTCGGCTACAACGCCCAGACCGGCGAGTATGGCGACATGATCGCCATGGGTATCGTCGATCCGGTCAAGGTTGTCCGTACGGCTCTTCAGGACGCGGCCTCGGTCGCCGGCCTGCTGGTCACCACCGAAGCCATGATCGCGGAGGCTCCGAAGAAGGAGTCGGCTGGCGGCGGCATGCCTGGCGGCATGGGCGGCGGCGGCATGGGCGGCATGGGCGGCATGGATTTCTAATCCAGCTCTGGCAGCTTTCGCAACGAGAGGGCGGCATCAATGCCGCCCTCTTTTTTTGCGAACCTCGGTCCGATGAACGATCGACGCCAACGCCGGCCATCGGCGTTAGGGCAACCTCAAAAGAACTGTCGAGTTGGTTGCGCGCGGCTTTGCGTCATCAGAGGCGCAAGGCGGTCGCGTGTGAGGATTGCGCGCTCCCATAGGCGGTTTCGGCATGTGCCTCGCCTTCGACATCGACATTGCGGCCAAGCAGGAAATCGGCGGCTTTCGAGGCATGGCTTGCGGCGCGGAAGATGGCGCGGTTGTCCTCGCGCAAAACCGTCAGCCATGAGCCGATGTAGTCGGCATGGCGCACGCTCGGCTCGATGCCGAGACTGCTGCAGATGAAGGCTGATGCGATTTCGGCGACCAGTTCCTCGCGCGCATAGGTGTTGGACCCGAAGGAGCCGGACAGGTCGCGCGCGAGTCGCCTCGGGTGGCCGGTCCAGTGTCCAAGCTCGTGTTAGGACCCGTCTCCAGCGCGTCCTTTCTGTCATCTTCCTGAACTAGAATCAGGACAGTTTTGGTTGCGTGGGACGCCCGCCGCTTTGCCGGGCGGGCCCGAGGGCCTGCCCGGCAAAGCGGCGGGCGGCGCGAATTGGGGAACCCATGGCCGAACTGTTATTCACCACCGAAGAGTTTGCGCCGCACGGCATATCACGCCCGGGCGTCCCCATGCTTCTCGATAACGAGATGCGACTTGTCGAACCAGCTTGCGCGTGGCTGCTGCACATCGCTCTGGTGCGGGGACGCACGCGCAGTCGGCAGACATGGCGCACCTATGGAGAGACTCTCTACGATTGGTGGCAGACGCTTGAGGCCAATGAATGGGTGTGGGACGCGATCGGAGTAGCGGAGATCGCAGCTTACCGAGATCGAATGCTCTTTCGTCCAAGCGATCATACCAGGCGCGCTTACGCGCGCGGTACGATCAATGGTCGCATCAGAACGTTGGCCCTGTTCTACCGATGGTGCGTTGGTGCGGGCCTTGCTCACCACTTGCCATTTACCGCGGACGAGTTGGCACTATCGCGAAGCCGACCGCAGGGTTTCCTGGCGCACGTCGACGCCACTGGTGGACGCCAGACTGTCAATGAGCTGACGGTCCGACAAACATCGACATTGCCGAGACCTCTGTCACCCGCAACAATGCGCCAGGTGATGAGCGGGCTGGACTCGCGAAATCGATTGATTGTGGAGTGGGCTGTCACCACCGGTATGCGCCGGATGGAAGTTGCCGGATTGCGGCTGCGCGTGCTTCCGCGGGAAAGCTCGGATGCCCTTACCGCAATAAAGATCGAGACCACCAAGGGCGGGAAAGCGCGGACCGTTTATCCGCCACAGCCTTTGGTCGACCGTACGCTTGCCTATGTACGTGAGGAGCGCGCCGCCATTATACGGCGCGCGAAATCCCGAAACCCGAACTATGCGGAACCAAATACGGTCTTTCTGACGGAAGCTGGACGGGCGGTGAGTGCTCGGCGCGTAGGCGCGATGTTCGCCGCTGCTGCCACGGCAGCCGGTGTGACTGCTAGCTTCCACGCGCTGAGACATACTTTTGCGACCTCGATGCTCCGGTTCCTGCAACGGCGGACACAACAGGAGCCGGAGCTCAATCCGCTCCTCACTCTGCAAGTTCTCCTGGGACATGCCGATCTGACCACTACGGCGATCTATTTGCGCGTTGTGGCGACAGACCTGACGCTTGCGGAGGCATCGGTCGAAAACCTTTATGAGGCTTTGTTATAATGGCACAGCGACGCAAGGATTATCGGCTCGATCCATCACCAGTGGGTCTTGTGGGCGTGCCTGGCTCTCTAGTGGTCAACTTCCTTGATCCCAACGGTCGACCGGAAAGCAGCTTCGACTTCACCGTCTATCGAACTGCGCCGAGGATTGCAGCCGAAATTGCGCTTGCCTTCCGTCACCATCATGCCGGCCACAGCCCGGCTACTCGCGAAGGCGCGTTCAACACACTTTCTCGCTGGTTTGCCTTCCTGAACGATCATACTTCCGAGATCACGTCGATGGGGGATGTCGATACGGCGGTGCTGCACGCCTTTATAGCCTGGCTCAATGCTAAGCCATGGACCAAGAGTTCTCGTCATGGCAGCTGGTCGGTGCTCAAGCAGATGATCGGCTGGCTCAAGCACAACCGACCCGACCTCGTTGCTTGCGATCTTGAAATCCCGTTCAATGCCTTTCCTCGTAAGAATGCGGAGACGCGCCCGCGAGAGGCGCTAAGCCGATCAGAGATGGAAGCTGTTCTGGCGGCGGCCCGGAAAGACATCGAGGCGAGCTGGGCGACCTTCCAAAGGGGAAAGGCACTTCTCTCACAGGTTGACCGAGAAGCGATCGCAAGGGAACGTGACCTCAGCCGGCTAAACCTCGACGACCTCGGCGTGATGCTTGCAGTTATTGTCGAGCATTACGGCGGACTGATGCCTCCGCAGAACGTTACGCTGAAGCGAGGTTCCGGGCGCTGGCGGCTTCACTTCGCCTCGGTTCGACACGGCGGAAACCAAAAGCTTTCCAGCTATCTTCATGCCCTGCCCGAAACGCTGATCCCATACATGATCGCCATAGGCGCGCAGAGCTATGCCAACCCCGAAGCCCTGCGCGACCTGCGGCGCGACTGCATGAGCGATCATCTGCTTCTTGAGGGGCGAGAGGTGATGACATGGTCGAAGGGCCGTTCGAGCCGACTCCAACGTCGAAGCTTCCTGCGCGACAAGAGCCTGTCGGTACCAAACCTCGTCGACAGAGTTCTGGAAATGACGGCGGGGTTGCTGCCGCACGTTCCCGCTGACGACCGCGATCGGTTGTTCCTTGTTGCGAGCATAAACGGTTCACGCGCAACACAGCTGATCCCCAACTATCTGGCCAGCAAGCATGTTCGGCTCTTTGTGCAGCGCCACGATCTCGTTGACGAGAAAGGAGACCCGCTTGCTTTGACCTTGGCGGCCCTGCGCACAACGGGACTTACCCTCGCACACGAGGCACTCGGCCACGACATTCTGAAAACCCAGGTTCTCGCCAACCATGTCACCCCCGACACAACGCAACGGTATATCGATCGGCCGATCGTCCGACGAGCCCAAGAACGCATCGTCGGCGACCTGCAGGCACGCTTCGTCGATATTGTTCGTGGTACTGACGCTCCTGAGCGGAGGGACGAAATATCGGCAACCGACGCCGCGTATGCCACGGCTGCCGGCTTCACTTGCAAGGATCCCCTCGCCGGCGTCGGGGAAGGTCAGAAAGTTGGCCGGCTGTGTACGGCGTGGCTTGGCTGCTTCACCTGCCCGAACGCCGTCATCCCGCTCGATCCGGATGTTCTGGCGCGGCTGATATCCACGCGCGATGCGCTTGTCGCGGCGCGTCAGGAACTGGCGCCAGATCGCTGGCGTCTTCTTTACGCCCCGAAACTGGAAATCCTCGAGAACGACATCTTGCCGCGCTTCTCATCCGAGCTTCACCTGGCTGCGTCTATGAAAGAGGCGCCAGCCTTGCCGGTGATCGAATGAAAACGCTGCTCGCCGAAAATCCCGTTGTGGCCGGATGGGCTGAAGCGCCGGTCTCGCCATGGAGTCGCTTCGGCGACGATGAATGGCTGCTCGATATCCGCACTGCCGGCCGGCGCGCTGACCAGAATAAGATAAACTGGACGCCAGAGTTGCCGGAGGGAGCTGTCATCAGCGAAACGGCATGGCGCAGTCTCCATAGGGCGGCAAAGCAGTTCCTATGGTCGATGACTGTGAACCCTCCGACCGGGCGCAAACGTCTGTCGCCAGCGTCGGTGCATAGCAAAGCCGTGACACTAAAAACCATGATTGGGTGGATGGCGCTTGACGGACTGGAGACGTTCAGCAGCATTGATGCCGGGGCCGTGGAGCGCCTGCGGACTTGGCTGCCGACGCGTCCAGGATTGAAGGCGAAGTCAATCACCGCCAACACCATCGTCAACTACATGTTGGTGCTGAAGGATCTCTATCGACAGCGAGCCAAGCTCAATGATGCCCCGTTGGTCGATCCCTTGCCACAAGAAACCACCTATGAAGCGGCAGGATTGACCCCAGCTACGCGCGGTGCGATCCCGTTCATCCCCGACCCCATTGCGATCTCATTGCTGAATACCGCGCTTCAGTGGGTGGAAATTTATGGCCCGACCATCGTGAGAGCCGAGACTGTCCGCCGCCAGGCCCATGAAACTGGGCTGACACAAGGGACCAGAAGGCAGGCCTCGGATCATGTTCGAAAGGCATTGCGCAGCATAAACCTGACAGGCCCTGCCGGTGAAGCACTGCTCGGCGCCCATGCGGTCCGCCACGCCGCCACTCGTCTCGTGGAGGCGTGCTACATCGTCATCGCCGGCTTTGTCGGCATGCGCGTGAGCGAGATTCTGTCGATCGAAATTGGCGCCATAGAGTCCCACCCGATTGCAGAAACCGGTGTCGAACAAGCTTACCTGGTGGCGAGGTTGTTCAAGACGGTTGACCAGCATGGCGGTCGAATGGAACGCTGGATTGCCCCAGAGCCGGTTGTGAAGGCAGTGGAACTGCTTGAACAGTTGAGCGCGCCGCTGCGCAAAGCATCCGGAAGGCGTGAGCTCTTCCTCGTCAAGAACACGCAGTATGGCGAGGTCGTACCGGTGACCCATATGCATATCGGCTGGCGGATCAACGATTTTGCGCGCCACGTCGGGGTGCCGCTGCACGAGGGAGAGCCCTGGTCGTTCAGCACACACCAGTTCCGCAAGACCTTTGCACGATTCATTGCCCGAAAGGACAGGTCGCAGCTTCTTGGCCTTGCCGAACACTTCAAGCATGCATCGGTCGCCATGACCGCGCGGGGGTACGTCGGCAACGACTTCGATCTCCGCCAACTGATCGAACACGAAAACCGGGCTGAAACGGCGACGGCGTTGGAAAGGATGCTGCTGAGTGATCGACTTGCCGGTCGCATGGGCGAGCGAATCGCAGCGAACAACGCGTGTTTCCGGGGACGAGCGGGTGAGCAGGTACGCCGGGATTACATCGAGTTCGTTCTCACCGATACCGATCTGCGCATCCATGCCTGCGACTATGGTTGGTGCGTGTTCCAGCGGGAGACCAGTCGTTGCGGCGGCGAGGTCGGTCCGAGCGAGGCTGGCCGGAGCCCGGCCGTCTGCCTGGGTTGCGCGAACATGGTGATTGAACTGCGCCATGCGCCTTACTGGCGCGATCGTCGAAGCCGGAATTTAGATCTACTCCCGCGGGCCAACGCCATGACGGCCGCCGTTCTGACAGAGGTGATCGAACAGTGCGACACTGTCCTGACCAGGATCGGAGAAAAGGATGAGTGAACCACGCTCGCCTTCCGCTACGTCGGCGGCTCGAGCCTACCGCGCCGCCTTGGCCCGGCTGGTACGCGGCGAGGGCCGCCATCCGGATCATCAGGGGCGGATCGTCCGGATCAGCCCTGCTTCAGTTGCACGTGAGGCGGGAAAAAGCCGAAACCCGCTCTACACGACACATCGGGACATCCTCGATGAAATCGAGGCCGCCGCTGAGGGACCCGGGCCTTCGAAGGACTTAGCCGAAAAGGTTCGCGAGCTGGAGGCCGAAATTGCCCTCTTGCGCGCCGATGCCAAGCGGCATGCGGAAGAAAAGCGTAGCCTGGCAAGCCAAAACCTCGCCCTGCTTCACAGAGCAAGGACGGTGGAGGGGCAATTAGCGTCGGTACAGCGGCGAGCCGCATTGGGGCCCGCCGCTGAACCGTCGGCTACGCGGCGGCGCTGAGTTCGCTAGAAGGTTGCTGCGCATGCATCCAATCAACGGCCTTCTGAGCCCTGCTCGCAGCCGCAAAGATGGCGGAAGAATCATTGCGAAGGACCTTCAACCAACTGGCAACGTAAGCCGCGTGATCGGGCCTCGGGCGAGCCGAGATCGACAAGTCAGCGAGAACCATTGCGGCTCCAAGCTCTGCCACAACCTCCTCCATCGCATAGGCCTCCGAGCCAAAACGACCCGAGAGGTCCCGGTCCAGCCGGTGCTTGGCTGCTGTCGCATGAAGGCCTTCATGAAAAAGAACGCTATAATGCGACGCACTGTCCTTGAAGTCAGCGAGAGCCGGGACATGCACCCTGTCGGCAGAGGGGAGGTAATATGCCTCACTGCCGCCGAAGACGGTGTTGATCCCGAGGTTAGCGTAAAATGTATCGGCTTCGCTGATGCGGTCGTTGTTTGAACGAGGAGCCACTGGCTCAGGCTCAAATCCGTCAACTTGAGCACAGTTGAACACCGAATAGCCACGCGCAAACAGCATGGTGCGCTCTGAACCATCAGCGTCGGCCTCGCCCTCGTCGGATTTGCCCCGGACCGGGCCCCAGAAGACGATCGTCGTGGATCGCTCGCCTCCGCGGACTTGGGCGCCCAGGGCTTGCCATTGGCGATAAGTTCCCCACACGCCCTTGGGATAGCCGGCGCTCTGCGCCGCGGCCCAAAGCGTGAGAGTGTTCACGCCGCGGTAAGGCTTTCCGGAAGATATGTTTGTGGGCCGTGATGTCGCCGTTCCATCATGATGCCACGGCATAACGAAGTCACCTGCACCGGCTTCGATTGCCGCGATGATCGCCTCGGTAACCTGAGCGTAGACGCCTGCGCGCTTCTGAGAGGTCATGATTAAGCCCTCCCTGCATGCGCTGCAGCGGGAAGGACACTTGCGATGAAACCTAACTCATGAAAGCAGGTCCGGTAATAGTCGATCTGGTGGAAGAAAGCCGGCTGCGGCGGCACCTGTATGGTGTCGCTGCCGGGCATGTAGAAGGCGCGCTCGCCGCCGATGCGAAAATCAGCGCCGGTTGCATGAATGAGCGCCTCGGCCTGCGGGACCATCTCGCGCTCAGGCAGAGGCTCGCCGGCGGCGTAAAGATGTTCGGGCAGATTATCGCACTGCGCGACATCGAAGACGGTGAAGCGCTTCAGGAAGGGCACCGCCTGCGGTTCGTCGCCATCGGTGTCGGCGCGTTGCTTTTCGTTCTTGGGAACAAAGCGGTCAGCGTGAACGATGGTGGTGCCGTGCTCGCCCTTCCTGACATTGCCGCCAAGCGAAAGCGCCTGCCGGAAGGTGAGCCAGTTCTGGCTGGGGAAACCGCGCTCGATGACCGCGCCCCACAGGATCAGGATATTGATGCCGGAATATCGGCGCTGGGTGGCCGCATTCCGCGGCAGGCCGAGGCCTGTCCTTGCCCTGCCCCACGGCTTGACCCATGGCACGGTGCCGCGCTCCAGTTCGGCAATGATGCGGTCGGTGATTTCCTGATAAAGGCTGGCGCCGGTGCGCCCGCCACTGTCTGCGCCAGCCTGTCGGCTGCCGCAACGTTTGTTGTTTGCACGCATCGTGATGTCCTCCGCTCTACAATCGCGCGCCCTCCCCGGAAGATCCCATGGGCGGTGGAGGCAGCGCTCGATCCCGATCTCGCGTGCCTGCCCCCGTGAGTGGGGTGGGCGGCAGAACGCGACTGGCTTGGCCCGCTGAACGAGGCAGGCCGCACCCGAAGGGCCGGAACGGAGTGGAGGATGTGAGCGGAGCGAACATTGCGGCCTGCCGCAGCGGGCCTAGAAAGGAGCGTCGCCCACCCCGCGAGCGGGGGCAGGCAACAACCAAAACCACATCGCGAAGCGATGACTGCAGCTGCGATCAACTCGCTTTGGCCGGCGTATTGCTCATGAACAACTTGGAGGGATAGAACACATGAAAGCTGAAAACGTGACTGAGATTGAAACCGATGCGGTCCATACGACACTCGGCGCTATCTTCCTGTCCCTGGAACTCAGTCGCTCGAGCTGGTTGGTGACAAGCTTGTTGCCGTGCAACGGAGAGAAGATGTCAAAGCGCGTCGTCAAGGCAGGCGATACGGCCGGATTGTTCGACCTTATCAGCCAGTTGAAGTCGACGGTTCGGCGCAGAACGGGCCGTGACGTGCCGATGATCGCAATCCAGGAGGCTGGCCTGGACGGCTTCTGGATACATCGGATCCTTGAGCGTGACGGTATCGAAAGCCATGTGGTTGATGCAGCATCCATTGCCACGTCACGCAGGAAGCGCCGGGCGAAGACGGACAAGCTGGATGGCGAGACCCTCCTTCGCGCCCTGCTTGCCTACAAGCGCGGCGAGCCGCGGGTATGCGCCATGGTCGTTCCGCCATCGCCCGAGCAAGAGGACCGAAAGCGCAACAGCCGTGAGCGACGCGCTCTCATCGCGGAGCGGATCAAGATCGTGAATCGGGTCAAGGGGCTCTTGTTCTCGCAGGGCATCGTTGGATTTGAGCCGCTGAAGCGGGACCGCCGCACTCGACTGGAAGAACTTAGGACCGGAGACGGTCGTGAACTACCGTCTAATCTCAAAGCGGAGATTGTCCGTGCACTGGACCGGATCGAGCTCGTGCTTCGGCAAATCAAGGACGTGGAAGCAGCGCGTGACGAAGTGGCTCGCAATGAATGCGACCCATCAAAAGTCGCCAATGGAATGTCGATGCTCAAGCAACTGCGCGGCGTGGGAGCGGACTTTGCCGAGGTGCTTTGGTCCGAGGGTCTGTATCGCGAATTTGCGAATCGAAGGCAGCTTGCCTCCTATGCCGGTCTGACGCCGACACCGTGGCAAAGCGGATCGATCAGCCGGGAACAGGGCGTATCGAAAGCGGGCAATCCGAGGCTGAGGACCGTGATGGTGCAATTGTCGTGGTTCTGGCTTTTGCATCAACCTCGATCGGCTTTAGCACAATGGTTCCAGGAGAGGGTCGCGCTCGACGGTGGCAGGCGCCGGAAGCCGGCCATTATTGCGCTCGCGAGAAAACTTCTGATCGCGCTATGGAAGTATGTTCATCATGGTGCTGTCATTGAGGGCGCTGTCATGAAGCCGGCATGATCAACGTACTCTTTTCCATCCGCCGGGATTGATCGCTCCCGGCTGATCCTGGGCGAACGAACCTCCCACCCCACTTGGCCTAAAATGCCGTCCGGAAGATTGGTCGCGTTCCCCTGAGCCTTACCGACGAAAGCGGGATGTTGGTGCAGCTGCCACAGCGCAGCGACCGTATGTGAGTTTGGACCGGTGTTATCACCGCGCCAAGACGACAGGCTCGGACCTAGGATCACAACGCATTGAGGTAGATATGCGAAGACAGCCTTGACGACAAAGTCCCCATGTGAGCGGGGTGGGCGGCAAAAGCGACCGGAAAGGCCCGCCGTCGGAGGCGGACTGCATCAGCAGGACCGGAACGGAGTGGAGGACCCGAAAGCGACAAGCGAAGGGTTGCGGGACGCCGCGGCGGGCCTAGAAGGGAGTGCTGCCCACCCTGCGCCAGGGGGAAGGCCACAATAGAAAGACGCCGGCCGACAGGCCGGCGACCGTCAGCAGCCGAAGGCTGCCCCGCGCCAGGGGGCGATGCCGCAGGGCCAAGACCGCCTGAGCTTGCCGAAGAAAAGCGGGCTCGGTTCACGAGCACCCGGCCAGCGACTTCAGGCGCGGGCGCTCAGGATTGTTGTTGGCGCCCACGGCAGCTGGATGACCGCAACAAGATTACGAGGAGCGACAGCAAAGCCAGCTGCCACAAACGGCACGCTCCGGCAACAACAGCGTGGCCGGTCTACAGATGCTGCCCCGCACGAGAGCCAGCACGCTTTGAGCGCGCATCGGCGATGCAAGCGTTGCAAGCTGGCCATGTCCACAAGGTCGGCGACCACTATATCGCCGACCACCAACGCGGGCGTACCGTCTAAGTGCAGACCTTTCGCGAGTGCGCGGACCGCGCATTTCATCTGCGATGGCCGGATCTTGCATTCCCGCTTGAGCTGCTCAACGTCAAGGCCTACACGCGCTGCGATCTTGAGAGTGACCCTTCAACTGGGGGAAATCATAAGGGCGCGGTGGAATTCGTCGAACTTTCCCTGTTTTCTCGAGGCGAGTGCGGCGAAGGCTGGGAATTGGGAATCCGGTCCCAGGACCGGGAACTGTTTGATCACAAGCTTCAGATTGGGTTCATGCTTGAAGGCTTTTTGGTAGTTGATATCAGCCAGTCTGCAATGCGGACAGTTGTGGTAGTCATTGAATATGACCAGAACGGCATCGCCTTGCGGGTTGCCGGCGATTGGCGAAGGAGATCGTTGTCGAATGCGCCGCTCCACTTTTGCCTGTCGGTCGACCACGCCTGCCGGTGCAGGTTCGCGCTATATTGGCTCGCCAGCAAGGCGAGGAGTAAAAGAAGAGCTGCGACAGTGATGGCAGTCGGCTTAGACATGAGTCTCCAATCCATGGACGGCGTGGCAGCAACGGCCGCCTTTTTGGTGTAAAATGGGTCAGTTTTGATCGTGCCCCGCAGTTGCTACAGGCGCACAGGTGCCGGTGCGATCTGGCGGTTTCTCAAATACGGCTTTGCGCCATCGGGTCCACCCCAATAGCTGAGCGTCGTTCGCACGGGGAATTGTGTTCACCACGCCGGGCGACTTGACCGTCCACCGCCGGAGCGCTGAACGGTCCGCTAGTGAGGCGCTCCCCGAATCGTCGTTTATCCCGCTCGCCCCGGACCGGGTGACAGCCAGCGTTGCCGCTACGCTGCGGAGAAAAACCGTCAGCGCGTGGCATTCGGACATAAGCTGATCGACGCCAAGAATAAGCCCCACGGAGGTGACCGGTGCGGCCGGAACAAGAAAGAGCGTTGCAGCCATTGTGACGAGGCCTGCACCGGTAATGCGGGTTGTTCCGTTCGAAGGGAACAATGCGACAAACAGCATGAGGATCCGGCAGCCGATCGGGAGATCAGTTTTCGTCGCTTGGGCGATGAAAAGGGCGGCGAGCATCATATTCGTGCCGTCCAGATTGAATGGAATGAGACCCACGACCGAATGCGTGGCGCCGGCCCTTTCCATCTTCTCCATGAGCGAGGCCAGCGCGGCCTCTGAGGAGGACATTGCGAGCAGCAGCTCGTCCTTGATGTATCGGACGAGAGAGAAGAGCGAGCGGCCGTTGTAGCGGCAGACCGCGCCGAACAGGACCGAGAGGAACAAGACTTGCAGGATGTCGCCTTCCGCGAAGGCATTGGCAATCGTTGACGGGATGATGTTCATCAGGAAGCTGGTCACGGACTGCTCGTGAGCCGTGGCCACATAGCCCTTAACGGCTTGGACATCGAGCGAGGCCGGATCGATGTTGAGGCCGGCGCCAGGCTGAACGATATTCGCGACAATCAGCCCGACAACAAAAGCGAGCGTCGAAAAGGTGAGAAAATAGACCATCGCCTTGGCGGCAACTCGGCCGACCTTCTGCAGATCGCTCATGCCGGCAATGCCGGTCGCCATTGTCAGGAAGATGACAGGTACGGTGATTATCTTGACGACATCGACGAAGGCATCGCCGAGCGGCTTCAGGCTGTGGCCGGTCTCCAAATGGAAATAGCCGATTGCGGCACCCAGGATTATGGCGGCAAGTACCTGCACGTAGGTCCGGGCAAAATGGCGCTTGCGGGGCGCTGCGATCGCGCGGGGAACTCTTGGAACCAACACCGTCTCTCTCCTTGACCGGATCGGGGTGGGGCTCCTCCCTCTCCCATGCAGTGCTCCGGTCGAACGCTGCGCCCACTTCGGCGCAAACGATGTGCCAAATAGCAAAGAGGGGAAAACGCGCAGGACCTCACGCAATGCTTGCGATTCGCTCTCCCACACTCGTGCAGTGGTTGCCTGTCGCAACTATGGAAGGGTCGATTCTTGGGAACTCCAAAGGCCGCTCTTTGCGTCGAGCAGCTTGGCTGCCTGGAAGGTTCCCTCTTTGCCTTGCGGTCTGCGAGCTGAGTCCAGATCGTCATCATTTGGCTGCGCGCCGCACGGGGCTCGAAAGATTCAATCGAGGACGGGTCCTCTTGGAAAACGGGGGCAGCGTTGGTCAAGCCCTTCCACCCTGCTGTCCCAATGGTGTTCAGAAGCTCAGTTCACGATCAAGCGATGGATCAGCGTCATCTGGCGTTTGCGCCATCGCGGCGGCGTTGCAACGGGTCTGCCAAAGATGAGAAGGCCGCGAGGCAGGGTCCGAGACCTAGACTCCAACCTCATAGCGCGCTCGGCTCGCGTTCGGAAGGTTCGAACCGCAGCACGATCAGGTGGCGACACCGTTGGTCGGAACCGGAACCCGACGAATGATCGTTCGTGACCGACATCTGTGAACAAGCAGTATGTGTCATTGCAATCACCACCCGTTGCGCGGAAATGCCCATATGGCCGTGAATGAACTGGATTTGGTGATTTTCCAGATGGCGGTGGAAAGCGTCCGCTTGCTCTCTTCAAGCTTTGATGAGAAGGCGGCTGAGATAGCCACGAGGAGCCGTGGTAGCCTTCTTTTTGACGTGCGGGTGGACGGTGACCTGGAGGTCCAGCGAGTCGCAGCCATTGGATATCCAGGCGACAAGATCGGTGTGGTGGCATTGGACCGAGAGGGCCTTGTTAGCTGTTGTTGCCTAGTCAATGGCACCTTCTCACCTTTCATTGCACCGTTGGAGAACTGGACCAGCATGCCCCTTTCGATGCAGGCCCAGATCGATGTCACAGGCTATGCGAGGCTCCTTCTGGCCGCCTTGCGAAATGCTGGACATATGCTGGACAGGTAGCATCGCGATGATGTCTGTGATGAGATGGTGCAAACGGCTGGATGAGGCGATCGCTTGCTGGCAGCTTTGGCAACAAAGCGATCGGTGAGTTCGCAATGCTGGAACACGTCCTTTAGACTCTGCAGTTAAGTTAGCGGACTACCATCTGACGAATGCCCTCTGACAGTCTGCATGGCGCGGCATGCCCTCTTAGGAATGCAGCCGTGGTTCTACACCATCGGCTGTTTTTGTGTCGAAGGCGACGGGCACGCCATGAACGAAGGAAGCGGCCGCCAACAGTTCCTCCAACTCGCGGTCGGTGGCCTTGCATGCCGGCATTAGTGTTCGGATGGCGCGGATCGCCTGCGCCATGGAGAGAAAGCGGACCCTTCCCCTGGAAAGGACATAGGCTTCTGCGGCTTTTTCGACGGTGACGGTGTGAAACGAATTGGTCATGACGAATTCCTCCCTGAACCCTGACCAACCCGACTTATGGCACGAATTCGACCGCCTTCAAGCCTATGTCCGATTGCGGACAATAGCTGCGATTCGTTCAAAACCGCTGATGCTTTTGGGCGACCTGGTGAGGGGCAAGGAGACGTCGGCTGAACCCGTTTCAACCGACATGCTTCAGGCAGCGGCCAGGCCGAAATAACGCTGCTCCTCCTTGTCATAAGCGCCATGTGTGAGCTTTATCAATCCGGCACGGTCGATGATCGTGATCTCGCCGCGCTTGGCGTGCACCAGTCCTCGATACTCAAGCATTTGCAGGGCCGTGGTGACCCCGGGCGGTGGGCGCGAGCATGGTCGCCAGAAATTCATGCGTCGGGAGGATCTTATCTCCTTCCGCACGGTCGTGGACCATCAGCTGCCAGCGGGCCAGCCGTTCTTCGATCTTGGAGTGGCCATTGACCAGTGCCGTCCGGCATGATTGGACGAGGAACGCGTGGGCATAATCCAGCACTGAGGTGCGAAGCGACGGGCTAATCGCAGGGCGAAGGTTTTCAACCGGCAGGCGCCAGGTAGTGCTTTCCTTTCCGAGAATGACGGCAATTCCTTTCATCCCGTCATAGCCGACAATGCCGACTTCACCTTGCCGCCCGCCGGTCATGGTGGCGACCACCGACGCGATGCCCCTCTCGGGAAAATATACGTTCTTGATCGGCTGATGCGCGACCTCCAACTGGTCCTTGATGCCCGGTTCGACGTGATGCAGCGATGGTCGCAAAAGCGCGAAGTCCTGCGGGGTGAGGGCTTCAGCACCTGGTCGCGAAAGAGGGATCGGGCAAGGCTCTCTTCCAACGGGGCAAGAGCGCGTACGTCTTACTGTCGGCTGCACCGAAGTAAATGCCGGCCGATGCCAAAGCATAGGCTTCGAAACGCGCGATTGCAAAGCCCTGTCGGGGCAGTGCAGTCATGCTAGAAGTCGCGCCGCCTACGATAGGCAGCGGATGACATGATTCCCTTCTGCGGCGGCCACCAAGAACGGCTCGGGCACGCTTTAATCGTTCATACACAAGCTCGCAGGAATGTAAGCAGCGGAACAATCGGGTGATTCGTACCGCCCTGCCCTTTCAGAGATCAAGTCATTGGACGTCAATTCGGCTGGAACGCCTCGTCGAACGGCCCAGGAAAATGCAGCCGGATGAGCAATGGTGGTTCACCTTATGTGCGGTCCCGGATATGCGGTCCGGCGGCTCATCTCCCAATAGCTTGTCGATGGGGAAGTGGAACTCGTCATGTCGCCGCGAACCGTCACCGCGCTAGCGGGGCTCTTTTGAAGACGCCGGTGTTTTTCTTTGTGGAACTGAATCTGTGAGGTGATTGATGCATGAATCAAACATTTGCGTATTTCCGCTGCATCGGCGACGTATATTGGTCGAAAGTATCGCCCAGGCCCTCGAGACCAAGAACGGCGAGGCGGCGAGTGCGTTCTGGCGCTGTGCTGCCAAGAAAATGCTCATTCAATTGTCCGATGTAGGAATTGCGCCAGAGCTCGCTGCGCAGGAGGTTGGAAGCCTTCTTCATGCGGTCTTGGACGACATGGCCAACCGAACGGTAATGCACAAAGCATAGGCTCGGGCGCTGTTGGACCGCGCGTCAGCTCGGGTCCTTATCAGGGGACTGCTCCGACTGGCCGACGGTCCGGCCAAACCGGCATACCGGCAAAGGTTTGAGGTTGCGATCGCTCACGGCGGCCGGTCCAATATTCTAAGACGACCTCAGAAGCCACGTTGGCTTCTTTGGACGAAGCGGAGGGGCGCCATTTTGGCGTGCTCACGCTGGACTGCGGGTTGCGCCTACGGAAATCCAAAGTCCGGCCGCGCGAGCCAATCGACCGGAACAGTCGAAAGCTCGTGGGGGCGGGTCCGCTCACCCTCACGGCGGCGGTGGCGGCCGTGAGCAGACTTAACTCAAGTCACGGCTGAGCATCCGCAGGCGCTATGCCGATTGGATGAGAACTGGTTGCCACAACACCGGCCCGTTGAGGCGTCCCCTCCAGCGGATGCGCAAGAGACTGGCGTAGGAAATATCGAGGAAGCCGGCGACTGCCTCGGTGTTGCCGACCTGCTTGGGCTGTCCGATACGTGACAACGGCCAGGTGGCGAGACGAAGGATCCTTTCGATGCGCGTATCTGTCACCGTTACGATCCCGGAGAGATTGTTGGCCAAGCCGAATTCGATGATCCCCGCGAAGAGCTCGTAGGTTGCTTGGGCCAGGCCGCCAGCTGCCTTCGGCGCTGTCGCAGGGAGATCGAGCGCGAAACGACTACTCTCCCAGATATCGGCACTCGCAGGGACCACCATCTCATCCAGCAGCGTCGGAAACGTATCGCGCAACATTGTCGGTCCGGTGGTCGGCAAAAGGCGGACGCAGCCGCAAGTTCGCCAATCGGACCCCTTGAGAAGCAGGTAGACGGGGTTCAGGCTGTCAAACGGGTCCGTTTCCATTTCGCCTTCGGTCTGCACTTCCCAATCGAGCCGCTTCTTGAAAACCCGATACCTAAGTCCGTGCATTTCCTTGAGTTCGCTCGCAAACTCGGCGTAGCAGTCGGGTGTTATCAGCTGCATCATTGTCGTCTCCGTGCGGGATGTGTCCACGCAATCGAAGGGCAAAGCCGTCATGAATGCAGCCTGTAGACCTTTACAGCTAGACTTGGAGAGGATCAGGATCTCGCCCGAGCAGCCATCCGCACTACGGCCTGGTTGATGGTTCGCACGCCAAGCTTCGCCTTGGCGTTTTCCTGATGGAAGGTCACGGTGCGTTTCGAGACACCGAGAATCTGGCTGATATCCCAGGCCGACTTGCCGCACGCCGCCCATTTCAGGCACTCGAACTCCCGCCGGGTGAGCGTTATGCCATCTACCACGCAATCTTCGGCGAGCCTGCGCCGGGCATGGATATGAACGTTGATCGCAACCAGTTGCATTGCTTTTTCGTAGCGCGTCAGCGACCTCAGAAATGGCGGATGCGCCTCGTTGGAGGCGAAGGTCAGTGCGGCGAACCGGCCGCGATGATCATGCATCGACATGGTCAGTCCGCCGCGAATGCCGAACTCAGCTGCTTTTTCCAGGACTTCCTGCTGAGAGGTCGGCAAATAACGGTGATCGCGGTCCACACCCCAGTCGAAGGTATCCCAGCCCCGCAGTCCCCGCAGGATCACGGGATCCACGCTGTGGTAGCGCTGTTGCAGGTAATGTGATGTCCATGATGATGGATAATTCGAGATCAATCGCGGCCTGTCGCCGGAAGCGGATGGGTAGGTGAAATAAGCGAAGAGCGGAAAGTCGAACCCGGCTGCGGCGGACGCCATTGCCTCATGGAGATCGACGGCATCGACGCTTGCAGAGAGTTGCTCGACCAAGGTTTCAAATACGCGATGCATCTGCGCTTAGCGTACCTCGCGGAGGTTGCTGGAAGCCGACGGAGACGTGGTTCTAAATGATGGCCTGTCCCTGCAGGGCATACGACGCGCCGCCGTCATCACCGCAATTGCTGTGCTGCTTCCGATTGGAGAGAGCTCCGCCCACCTGACCAACTACCGATGGGTGATATTGCGACGTTATCGATGAGCCGCGTGTCGCCAAGCCAAGCCGCAGCAAGCAAGCGTGCCGGTCGGTCAAGGCTTGCTAACGATTGCAGGTCTGTTTCTCCGCGCAGCTCCAGGTATTCGAGCTCGCGATAGCCGGCAGCCAGAATTGCTGCACGCGCTTCATCAAGCGTAGGCAGGATGGGGGAGCCGCGTGCAAGCCGCTCGGCCGTATCGAGCAGGACCGATGCTAGTTTTGGGGCAATGGCGCGTTGGGCTGGGGAGAGCCGCACGTTACGCGACGATAGCGCAAGACCATCGGCTTCGCGGACTGTCGGACAGGGCACAATAGTGATCGGAATGTCGAGATCCCGGACCAAGCGCCTGACAAGCTGAAGTTGCTGAAAATCCTTTTCGCCAAAAAAGGCGAAGTCAGCGCCGGCCTGCAGGAAGAGCTTGGCCACGACCGTCGCCACGCCATTGAAATGGCCGGGCCGGAATGCGCCGCAAAGGCATTCGCTGATGCCGGACACTGAAACGGCCGTGGCGAAGCCCACCTGGTACATTTCCTCTGTGTCCGGCACATAGAGCAGATGCGTGCCCAGCAGAGCGAGCTTGGCAGCATCGTCGCTTTCCGTCCGAGGGTAGGCAATCAGGTCGGCGGGGCTGTTGAACTGCTTGGGGTTTACGAACAGCGTCACGATCACCCGCTCGGCCCTTTCGAGCGCCTTCCGCACGAGGCTCAGATGCCCGTCGTGCAAGGCTCCCATGGTCGGCACAATACCGATCGTGGCACCCGAGCGACGCCATTGCGCAACGACGCCGCGCAGCTCGCTCACGGTTCGAGCGATCGGCACGCTCATGTGAAGTCACCGGCCTTCAAGGCGTTGACATAGAGATGTTCGACCGCCGGAAAGTGCCGGTTCCGCACATCGGTGGCGTAAGCGGCGATTGCCGCCTCAGCCTGCTCACCGAGCTCGGCATAGCGTTTGACGAACTTCGGCCGAAATGAGGTGAAGAGCCCGAGCATATCGTGGCTCACCAGAATCTGGCCGTCGCAAGCTGGCGAGGCACCGATGCCGATTGTGGGTATGTCGATATCGGCGGTTATCTGCCGTGCAAGCTGCTCCGGTATCTTTTCCAGCACCAAGGAGAAGGCGCCCGCTTCGGTTACCGCCCTGGCGTCGCGCCTGATCCGCTCTGCATCGGCTCCCCGGCCCTGCACACGATAGCCTCCAAACGTGTTTACCGCCTGCGGCGTCAGGCCCACATGGGCCATGACAGGTACGCCGCGCGCGGTAAGGAAGCGGATGGTTTCCGAGATGGTCTCGCCGCCCTCGATCTTTACCGCTGAACAACCGGTCTCACCCATCACGCGCGCAGCGTTGCCGAAAGCGTGCTCTGGGCTTTCCTCGTAGGAACCGAAGGGCAGGTCGACGACCATCAGCGCGTGTTCAAGGCCGCGGCGAACGGCCTGTCCGTGCATGATCATCATGTCGAGCGTGACCCCCAGCGTCGACGACAGGCCGTGCAGCACCATGCCGACGCTGTCGCCGACAAGAACGATGTCGCAGTGGCGATCGAGCAGCCTCGCGACCGGCGTGGTGTAGGCCGTCAAGCATACAAGTGGCGTCTGGCCTTTTCGCGATCGAATATCTGGAGGAGTCATCCCTTTTATCTCACCAGCCGCGCTCAACCGAGGCCCCTTCCCTTACGTTACCAACAGCGGGTGTCGCGTTTGGCATATTTTTGTGCGACTGCGAAGAGCTAAAAACAGCGCTTGAGTACTCTGGTGTTGACGTGCTGGCTTCCAAGGTTACATTCAATCGATTAAGGCGCTCCGTTGGGCCAACCCGCTTTCGCAAACATGGATCCTCAGACAAGAAGAACCAAGAAAGGCAAAGCCGCCGTCAAAGCTGACGAAGCCAAAGTGGACCTGACTGCCGTCGTGGTCGCCGTAAACGACAGTGAGCCCTGTGTCCTCACAGTCGGTCATGCGGACACCCTCCCTTCTGGACCTTTTGCCCTTGAGCATCGATCACTGCAGTCGGGTTTGAGGGGGTGGGTGGAGCAGCAGACCGGCCATGCACTTGGATACATCGAGCAACTCTACACCTTCGCCGATCGCGATCGCATCGGCACTGAGCGCCACCAGCGCGTCATCTCAATCAGCTATCTCGCATTGACCAGGAAGGAACAGGCAACGAACTCGGCCGCGTGCGGCTGGCAAAGTTGGTACGAATATTTTCCCTGGGAGGACCACCGCTTCGGCACGCCGCCTGTGCTGCTCGATAGATTGCGGCCCCGCCTGATTGAGTGGGCCGGCGGCGCCAGCGAGCCGACCACTCAACGCGAGCGCCGGCAGCGCGCTGCGATAGCCTTCGGCTTCGACGACCGCCATTGGAACGAGGAACTCACGCTCCAACGCTACGAGTTGCTCTATGAAGCTGGTCTGATTGAGGAGGCCGGTGGCGGCAGGGACGCGATTGCGGCCGCGGCTGGCAAACCAATGGTCGCTGACCACCGTCGTATTCTGGCAACCGGGATCGCGCGGCTGCGTTCGAAGATCAAATACCGGCCGGTCGTGTTCGAGCTTATGCGGCCTTCCTTCACGCTGCTGCAACTGCAGCGAACCGTGGAAGCTTTGGCTGGCAGGCTGATCAACAAGCCGAACTTCCGGAGATTGGTCGAGCAGCAGGAACTTGTTGAGGAGACCGGGGAGACCTCCCTCGACACGGGCGGCCGACCGGCGAAGCTTTATCGCTTCCGGCATGCCGTCCTCGACGACAGGGCTATCGCCGGGACAAAATTACCGCTGGCGCGGGCTTGACATACTTATAGTCAAGGTAGATATATTCCCTTATTGTCAAACCGAATATAATCGAGGCGCCAATGACTGGGGCGTTACCTATGGCTGCGTCCCTGTATGAGCGTGTCCGGCGGGTGATCCCACCCGTTGAATGGCTCGCGTTCGCCGGCGATATTGAAGCCATCTTAGCGCTGAAGCGTGAGCGCAATGCGGTGGTGCTGGCGCACAATTACCAGACGCCCGAAATTTTTCATTGCGTGGCAGACATCGTCGGCGACAGCCTGGCGTTGGCCCACAAGGCGGTGACGGTCGACGCCGACATCATCGTGGTTGCCGGCGTTCATTTCATGGCCGAGACGGCAAAACTGCTCAATCCGAACAAGACCGTGCTCATCCCGGATCTCCGCGCCGGCTGCTCGCTGGCCGAATCGATCACGGCAAACGACGTGCGGCTAATGCGGCTGCGGTATCCGGGGGTCCCCGTTGTTACTTACGTCAACACTTCCGCCGCCGTAAAAGCGGAGTCCGACATCTGCTGCACGTCCGGCAACGCCAAGGCGGTGGTGGAATCGCTTGGCGTGGCGCGTGTGCTGATGCTCCCGGACGAATATCTGGCGAGGAACGTGGCAGCCGATACAGACGTCGAGATCATCGCCTGGAAAGGCCATTGCGAGGTGCATGAGCGCTTCACCGCAGCAGACATCCGGGAACTGCGCGATGCCCATCCAGGCGTCATCGTGCTGGCCCATCCAGAATGCCCACCAGACGTTGTCGCGGAGGCGGAGTTCTCCGGCTCGACCGCGGCGATGTCGGATTATGTCGAGCGTGAGAAACCGACGCGTGTCGTCCTTCTGACCGAATGTTCGATGAGCGACAACGTCGCGGTCGCGCATCCCGACGTCGAGTTCGTTCGCCCATGCAATCTGTGCCCGCACATGAAGCGCATCAACCTGGCCAACATTCGCGCCGCACTCGAGCAGAACCGGCATGAGGTCCGGATTGATCCCGAAATTGCCGGCCCCGCCCGCCGCGCGGTCGAGCGCATGCTTTCCCTATGAGTCTGGAGGTTCGCGACATCGCCGGGGCGCCGGTCGTCATCGGCGGCGGCATTGCCGGCCTGATGACGGCGCTTCATCTGGCGCCGGAACCGGTCGTGCTTTTGACCAACGCGCCGCTTGGAACCGGAGCCTGCAGTGAACTTGCCCAGGGCGGTCTTGCGGCAAGTCTCGGGGGCGACGACGGCCCAGATTTTCACCTTTGCGACACGATAGCTGCCGGCGACGGACTCTGCGATGAGGCCACGGTGCGGCGAGTGGTACGAGCTGCACCCGAAGCGATTAGGACGATCCAAAGGTTCGGCGTCGACTTCGACCAGCACCCTGACCGCGCGTTGCGACTTGGGCTCGAGGCGGCACACTCGCGACGGCGAATTGTGCATGCAGCCGGCGACGCCACCGGTCGCGAGTTGGTGCGCGCGCTCGTCGCCGCGGTTCGGCGTACAGCCTCGATCACCATTATCGAAAATGTGGAGGTCCGCCGGCTGGTCGTGCAGGACGGGTCGGTCATCGCCGTGGTCGCAGCAGGACGAGCCGGCGCGCTCGCTCTGCCCACGCGTCGCGCGGTGCTGGCGACCGGCGGCGTCGGCGGGCTGTTTTGCGACACGACAAACCCCGCTGGCTCATGGGGTCACGGGCTGGCGCTCGCCGCATGGGCGGGGGCGGAACTCGCCGACTTGGAATTCATACAGTTCCATCCAACTGCGCTCGACGGTCCGCGCCGGCCGATGCCGCTGGTGAGCGAAGCCGTGCGTGGCGAAGGCGCGGTGCTCATCGATGAGCGAGGAGAGCGCTTCCTCGCCGACACACCTGGCGGTGAACTTGCGCCTCGCGACGTCGTAGCGCGCGCCATTTGGCACCAGCTTGCCGTTGGACGCCGCGTATTCCTGGACGCACGGCAAAGTCTCGGCCCGAGATTTGGCAAGCGTTTTCCAGGCATCGCCGAATTGTGCCGGAGCGCAGGAATCGACCCCGCGACCGACCTGATCCCGGTGCGCCCGGCGGCACATTATCACATGGGCGGCGTCGCCGTAGACAGCGCCGGCCGCAGCTCCATCGAGGGATTGTGGGCCTGCGGTGAGGTGGCCTGTACCGGCCTGCACGGCGCCAACCGCCTGGCCAGCAACTCGCTCACCGAAGCGGCGGTCACCGCGAGCTGGGTTGCCGAAAGCGTTGCCGGCACGTCGTATACCCGGCGACCGCGCAGATGCTCCACATTCGTCCCTCCACGACCAGACGCTTCCGTGGTCCGCCCGATTGTCTCCGCCGCCCTGGGTATCATCCGCGACGGCGAGGCAATGCGCGAAGCGGTGGCGACCCTGCTGCCGATCGCAGCCAATAGTGTCGCTGCCTCTGGTCCGGCTTTGGTCTCACTGATGATCGCCGCGGCGGCCCTGAGGCGGGAAGAGAGTCGAGGCGCGCACTGTCGGTCCGATTTCCCGCTCCACGATGCCAACGTGCGCCCATCACGGCTGACACTGCACAGCGCAATGCGGGCCGCGGCCGCACTCGATTGCCGGGCTACCATACGGAGCACTTGATATGACTTCATTCTCCCCCCTCCCCGCGACCCTGATCGAACCGATTGTGCGCGTTGCGCTCCTCGAAGACCTGGGCAGATCCGGCGACCTGACCACCGATGCGGTTATCCCGTATGATTGCACTGCCACGTTGGTGCTCAAAGCGAGGCAGGCGGGCGTCGTTGCCGGGCTCGATCTGGTCTCGTATGCCTTCCTTCTCGTGGAACCGGCGATCAACATCCAGATCTGGCGCCCTGATGGCAGCGAGGTTGGGGCCGGGGAAACCATTGCAAGATTGTCCGGACCCGCACGAGGCCTGCTCACGGCCGAACGCACGGCCCTCAATTTCTTATGCCGGCTGAGCGGCATTGCCACTGCCACAGCGGCCATGGTTGAGGCCGTGCGCGGTCACAAGGCGAGGATTGTATCGACGCGAAAGACGACGCCCGGGCTGCGGGCATTGGAGAAATACGCCGTGCGCGTCGGCGGCGGTGCCAATCACCGGTTCGGCCTCGATGACGGCGTGCTCATAAAGGACAACCACATCGCGATCGCCGGCGATATCCGCACAGCAATAGAGCGGGCGCGCGCCGCAGCAGGGCATATGGTGAAGGTCGAGGTCGAGGTCGACACGCTGAAGCAGCTCGATGCAGCGCTCGCGATTGGTGTTGACGCGGTGCTGCTCGACAATATGTCGGTCGAGGATCTTGCCCGCGCGGTTTCTATAGTGGATGGCCGTACGATCACCGAGGCGTCCGGTCGGGTGATGCCGAAAACGGCGGCGGCGATTGCGGCGACCGGTGTCGATCTCATCTCCATGGGTTGGCTGACGCACAGCGCCCCGATCCTCGACATCGGCCTGGACATGCCGGACCACCAGAACATCTGCAAGCACTTGAACTGAGGATTACGGCGTGAGGAGCAACATCAGCTCGGCAGGCGTAGGAGGTGCTGGAAAGACGTGCCGCAGCTCGCCTTTAGCGAGTGCGCCCCAAAGCCAAGAAGGCGTACCGGACTAGCAAACAAAGGTTTGACGATGACGATTGGAATGAACTCGGAGTTCGACGTGAACCAGACCATGCAATCGGTCGATGGAACGCCTCCGCGATGGAACCGCAAAGAGGCCGAGGCCATCTACGGCATGCCATTCAACGATCTGCTGTTCCTAGCTCAGACGATCCACCGCCAGAACTTCGATCGAAACCGAGTGCAGCTGTCGCGGCTCCTTAGCATCAAGACCGGCGGGTGCCCCGAAGATTGCGGCTATTGCAGCCAGTCTGCGCATTACGAAACCGGTGTGAAGGCGTCGAAGCTGGTGGACGTCAAGCATGTCATCGACGAAGCGGCCATGGCGCGTGATGGCGGCGCAACGCGCTATTGCATGGGCGCGGCGTGGCGAAGTCCCAAGGAGCGCGACATGGAGGTTGTGGTCGCCATGATTGAGGGCGTCAAGGCCCTCGGCATGGAGACCTGCATGACGCTCGGCATGCTCGATCTTGAGCAAGCTGCTCGCCTGAAGCAGGCCGGTCTCGACTACTATAACCACAACATCGATACCTCTGAGCGCTACTATGGCGAGGTTATTTCAACCAGGACTTTTGCCGACCGGCTGGAAACGCTTGGGCACGTGCGCGCGGTTGGGATGAAAGTCTGCTGCGGCGGCATTGTCGGGATGGGAGAAGAAAAGACCGATCGCATCGACATGCTGGTCACGCTCGCGAACCTGCCCGAGCCGCCGGAAAGCGTGCCGATCAACATGCTTATTCCCATCGAAGGCACGCCGCTTGCCGCGGCCGACGCCATCGATCCGATCGATTTCGTCCGCATCGTTGCGCTCGCGCGGGTGATGATGCCGAAATCCTATGTAAGGCTGTCCGCCGGCAGGACGGCGATGAGCGACGAAACGCAGGCGCTGTGCTTCTTTGCCGGGGCCAATTCGATCTTTGTCGGCGACACGCTGCTGACGGCGGGAAATCCCGGCGAGGACAAGGATACCCTTCTGTTCCGGCGCCTCGGCATTGAGCCTATGGAACTCGCCACGCAATGAAGGAGGCAATTCTTGCCCGCTATGACGCAACCTTGCGGGGACTGGGGCGCAAGGACCGGTTGCGGACGCTCGCACCGCGCGCCGGGCTCGACTTCTCGTCGAACGACTATATCGGACTTGCCGCCTCCAAAAGACTGGGCGATGCGGTTTCGACGGCGATTGCGCGGGGCACGCCAGTGGGCGCCACCGGATCGCGGCTGTTGCGCGGCAATGCACCGGAACATGAGCAACTGGAGGCGGACGCAGCGGCATTTTTCGGAGCCGAGCGTGCACTGTTCTTCGGCAGCGGCTATATCGCCAACTTCGCTCTGCTGACGGCCCTGCCGCAGAAAGGCGACCTGCTGGTCCTCGACGAGCTCGCTCATGCCAGCATGCATGAGGGTGCCCAGGCCGGGCGCGCTGAGTTCAAGCTGGCCGCGCACAACGACGTCGACGCTGTCGAGGACGCAATCACCCGCTGGCGCGCCGAAGGCGGCATGGGGCGGGTGTGGATCGCCTTCGAAAGCCTTTACAGCATGGATGGCGACCGTGCGCCGATGGAGAGCCTGGTCGCGCTGGCTGATCGGTACCAGGCATTCATCGTCGTCGATGAAGCGCATGCCACCGGCGTCTGGGGACCGGACGGCCGGGGACTGGCCGCCGCGTATGAAGGCCGCGACAACATCGTCACGCTCCACACATGCGGCAAGGCGCTTGGCGCATCCGGCGCGCTCGTTACCGGACCGCGAACACTGTGCGACTATCTTATCAACCGGTGCCGGCCATTCATCTATGCGACCGCACCATCGCCGCTGATGGCAGTCGCGGCACGTGAGGCGCTGACTATTCTGTCTGACGAGCCTATGCGTCGTGCTCAGTTGCACGAGCGTGTCGCTTTCGCGAGCCGGCAATTGGCCGAACGCTGCGGCGTGATGCCCAGCGGTTCGCAGATCCAGCCGCTTGTGATCGGCGATAACAGCCGCACCATGGCGGTGGCGGCAGGACTGCAGGCACGCGGCTTCGACATACGCGGCATTCGCCCGCCGACAGTGCCTGAGGGTACGTCGCGCCTGCGCATTTCGCTGACTCTCAACGTCGACGAAGCCGACATTTCCGCCATGGTCGAGGCTCTCGTCGGAGTGTTGGCCACAGCATGACCAAACGCATCGTCGTCACCGGAACAGACACTGGAATTGGCAAGACAGTGTTTTCGGCCGGACTTGCCGGGCTGCTCGACGGCTTCTACTGGAAGCCGGTGCAATCGGGCCTCAACGAGGAGACCGACAGCGAGGTCGTCGCCCGGCTTTCCGGCTTGCCCGACGGACGCGTGCTGCCCGAAGTCTATCGACTGACGATGCCGCTGTCGCCGCATCGATCAGCCGAAATCGACGGCGTCGCGATCGAGGCCGACGATCTTTCATTTCCGGTCCTGCCGACACCGCTCGTCATCGAAGGCGCCGGCGGGCTGATGGTGCCGCTCAATCGACAGACAAGGTTCATTGACATATTCGAACAATGGCGGCTGCCGGTCATACTGTGCGCCCGCACCGCGCTTGGCACCATCAATCATACGCTGTTGTCGATCGAGGCCCTGAGAGCCCGCTCCATCCCGCTCATCGGCATTGCCTTCATTGGCGAAGAGGTGGCCGATACACAAAGGACAATCGTGGAATTCGGCGGCGTGCCGCAGCTGGGCAGGCTGCCGCACCTCGGTCCGCTGACGGGTGAAACGTTGAGAGATGCAATGATTTCCGGCTTCGACCTGGCCATGATTGCCGGAGGCGACTGATGGCGGAGTCTCGAGTCTGGCATCCGTTCACGCAGCACGCGCTAGAGCCCTCGGTCCCTGAAATCGTGCTGACTGAAGGCGCCTATCTCCACAAGGCCGACGGCTTCCGCATCCTCGATGCGATTTCTTCCTGGTGGGTCGTCACCCATGGCCATCGCCACCCCCGCATCATGAAGGCCATCGAGACGACCGCGTCGAGCCTCGACCAGATCATCTTCGCGGGCTTCACCCACGAGCCGGCCGAACGGCTGGCCGAGGCGCTTATCGGCATCGCACCCGCCGGCCTCGACCGGGTGTTCTATTCCGACAGTGGCTCCACCTCAGTCGAAGTCGCGCTGAAGATGGCGCTCGGCTATTTCCGCAACATCGGCGCGCCGCGTTCGCGCATCGCCGTCATGGAGCACAGCTATCATGGCGACACGATCGGGGCGATGAGCGTCGGCGCCCGCGGCGTCTTCAACGCCGCCTATGATCCTTTGCTGTTCGAGGTCGACGCCATCCCCTTCCCGGCCGCCGGGCGCGAGCAGGAAACGCTGGATCGGTTCGAGGCCGTTAGCCGCGACCGGCGCGCAGCCGCGCTGATCGTCGAGCCGCTGGTGCTTGGCGCCGGCGGCATGCTGATGTATCCGGCCTGGGTTCTTGCCGAATTGAAGAGGATCGCCGAAGCCTCCGGCACGCTGCTGATCGCCGATGAAGTGATGACCGGCTGGGGGCGCACCGGAACCATGTTTGCCTGCGAACAGGCGTCCGTCTCGCCCGACATCTTGTGCACCTCGAAAGGTCTGACCGGTGGTACCATCCCGCTGGCCGCCACGATCGCCACCGATGCCATCTTCCACGCTCACTTTTCGGAGGATCGCAAGAAGACGTTTTTCCATTCGAGCTCCTACACCGCCAATCCGATCGCCTGCGCGGCAGCACTTGCCAATGTCGAGATCTGGCGTGACGAGCCGGTGGCCGAGCGGATCGCGGTCTTGAGCGCGAGGCAGGCCGCCGGGCTGCAACGCTTCCGGGTCAATCCATATTTCACCGACTGCCGGACAACCGGCACCATCGCGGCACTCGACCTACGCACCGGCTCAGCCGGTTATCTGGCCGAGATCGGGCCAAAACTGCGCGCTTTTTTCCTTGAGCGGGGGCTACTTGTGCGCCCGCTCGGCAATGTCCTCTATCTTCTACCGCCCTATTGCATCACCAGCGACGAATTGGGCGGGCTCTATGACGCGATAGAGGAGGCCGGCGAACGCTTCGGCTCGCGGCCATGAACCTATCGTCGCGCGTTCTCGGCTTCGGCCATCATGCGCCGGCGCGCAAGGTCGAGAACCCGGAAATCGAAGACCGGCTCGGGCTTGAGCCCGGCTGGATCGAGCGGCGCACCGGAATTCGCTCGCGCTTCTGGGCAACAGACGAAGACACGCTGTCGGGCCTTGCCGCCTCTGCCGGCGACATGGCGCTGACCAATGCCGGTATCGACCGCGGCGACGTCGGTCTACTCTTGCTCGCCACGTCGACGCCCGATCACCTTCTGCCGCCAAGCGCGCCGCTGGTCGCACATCGGCTGGGGCTAGGCCGCGCCGGAGCGATCGACCTGACCGGCGCCTGCGCCGGCTTCATCTATGCGCTGATGTTCGCCGACGGGTTCACCCGCCTGCACGGCAAAGCGAGCCTTGTCATCGCCGCCAACATCCTCAGCCACCGCATCAATTTGGCCGAGCGCGCCAGCGCCGTGCTGTTTGCCGATGCCGCCGGCGCCATGGTGATCAGTCCTTGCGATGACCCGGATCGAGGCATTCTCGGCGCTTCGGTGGATTCCGACGGCTCGCGCTACGGGCTAATCCAGATTCCCGCCGGGGGAAGCAACACTCCGTTCCATGCCGACCTCGACCTCGCGCAGACACGGATGACGATCACTGACGGCCGTGAAGTATTCAGCAAGGCCGTGGAGATGATGACCGCCTGCTCGAGAGATGCGCTCACTGCTGCCCGACTGAGGCCGCAAGACCTCGATCGTTTCGTGCCGCATCAGGCCAATGCGCGCATTTTCGACGCGGTCGGCAGGAACCTCGGCATCGCTGATCACTCGATCGTCAAGACGATCGCCGAATATGGCAACTCTTCCGCCGCGACGATCCCGCTCTCATTGTCGCTGGCCCATCGGGCGCAGCCGTTTCGGCCTGGCGAGAAAGTCCTCTTGGCGGCAGCGGGTGCGGGTCTCAGCGGCGGCGCGCTTGTGGTGGGAATTTAGCAAAGCAATGCTTGCGCACAGGACTGCTCATGAATGAGACTATGAGAATGGCTCAATACGTAAATAGTCGCCGGCAAGCTCCATAGAGCTGGGTTCCGTGCGGTGCTCCGCGATGTCTAAGTATCGACCCGCTTGCTCAAATCGCAGCGCTCATCGAAGGCCAGCAATACCTCATGCAGAGCGAAAATCCTCAACCGCCCGTTTCAAAGACGCTCGCCCCATTTCGAAACAAGGTGTTTCGCTCAATTTGGGCGGCCACCCAGATTTCCAGCCTCGGTTGGCTAGTGCAAACGGTCGCCATCAGTTGGCTTATGGCAACGATTTCAGCGTCCGACCTCATGGTGGCACTCGTCCAGGCCGCATCCACATTGCCGGTGTTCTTCCTCTCAGTTTTCGCCGGAGCCATTGCCGACAACTTCAGCCGCCGGTGGGTGATGTTTGCGGGACACTGCCTGATAGCATCGGCGTCGACGACGCTGATGATTTCTGTGGGTCTGGGATTTGTCAGTCCTTGGCTGATTCTCGGGTTAGGTTTCCTGGCCGGCTGCGGCTTTGCCTTGAATGATCCGGCTTGGCACGCTTCGGTCGGCGATATCCTTCACAAACGCGACATTCCGGCCGCAGTGACGCTTATGTCCGTCGGATACAACATTGTGCGCAGCGTTGGTCCGGCCTTGGGGGGCGTGATCCTGGCCGTCTTTGGGCCGCTGGCCGCTTTCGCCTTGGCTGCGGTGAGTGATCTGGCGCCCATAAGCGCGATATGGCGCACCAAATGGGAGGTCCGCTCTTCGCCTCTCCCTCGTGAGAGAATGACGACGGCAATTCATGACGGAGTGCGCTTTACTGCGATGTCTTTGGAGATCAGGGCAGCGACCGCCCGAGCCGCTCTTTTCGGATTGGCAAGCATCTCCATTCTGGCGTTGCTCCCCCTCGTCGTCCGGGATCAGTTGAAGAGTGGGCCAATTGTCTACGGTATCTTATTGGCCGGCTTCGGCATGGGTGCTTTCATCGCGGGCATGGGCAACGGCTTCTTGAGGAAGGTCACGTCTCAAAACAGGCTGGTGGCCTTCGCCTCTGTGGCTTGTGCAGTCTGTTGCCTCTCCCTTGCCCTTACATCGTCGATTCCTGTGGCGGCCATTTCGCTGGCGCTCGGCGGAGCGGGTTGGCTTATCACCTGGACGGGCATTGACGTGTCGGTGCAGTTGGCAAGCCCAAGGTGGGTTGTAGGCCGCACGCTCTCCATTTACTACGCCTTGAGCGCAGGCGGTATGGCTGCTGGCAGCTGGATCTGGGGTTCTGTCGCGCAAAACTATTCCTTGACCTTAGCATTGGAGGGCGCCGCAGGCGCTCTGTTGCTGGTTGCAGCAGCGGGGATCGTGTTGCCGGTCCGTCCCTGGGAAGAAACCGATCAAGAAAGTTCAGTTTTTCATCCGCCGGACGTGGCTCTCGATCTGAAACCCAGAAGTGGCCCTATCGTGGCCAAGGTCGAGTATTTGATATCGGAGGAAAATATCGAGGCCTTTCTGGGCTCCATGCGCACGCGGCGACACGTCCAGAGCCGTGCCGGTGCACGAAACTGGACGCTCCAGCGAAATCTGCAAACACCGTCACTTTGGACGGAGACATTCCGCACCCCCACCTGGATGGACTTTCTCCGCCTAAATCATCGACTCACCGCAGCAGATAAGGAAGTCGCCCAGCATCTCCTGTCACTGCATGAAGGAGAGGTGCCTCCGCAGACAGTGCTTTCGATTGAACGGACGACCGAGGCAATTCGTACCCGTACCTCGACAATCTTTTCTCGTCCTCCAAGATGACGCCATCAAGCTGCTGTCCAGGGACAGGGTGGATCACCGGTGCTTTGCAGAGCACAGCCTCACACCGAGAGCAGCGTGCTCCGGGTTGTGCGCTTTCGCGCGCACCCAGGCGAGATGATGGTGAACGCGGCGTCAAGTGGAAGTCCCCTGCATACGCTTGCGGAGTCTTCTGCGAGAGCCCATGCCGACGAGCGCCAAACAAGGTTTGATGCCTTTCGGCGTCGTGGCCTCAACTCATCGATTCGCGAGAAAAGCATCGAATGCAGCAGCAACGGCGCGAACAACAAAGCGGTGCTCCGGCCGCACGCGGATGAAGCCGTTTTCGACGTCCAGGATCCCCTCCTCAGCCAGCGTCACCAAACTCTCAACTGAATCGAGAAAACGAGCTGGTTCGATTTCGTGGGCGGCACAGATGGTCGGCACGTCGGCCTCCAAATCGCACATCAGTCGCTCGATGATCGCTGCGCGCACCCGGTCATCGTCGGTCAGACGGTGACCCTTTGATGTCGCCAGACGTCCACTTGCGATGTGCCGGGCGTAAGAATCCCGTGTTACTTCGTTCTGAACATACCCCTCGCGGACTCGGCCAATAGCCGACGCGCCTAAGCCGATCACGTTTTGCAAGTATCGGCCGAGTATCCCAGCGAATTACGCCGTAGGCGCGCCCGGTCTTCTGCGCTAGCGCGAGTTCGTCGTCCGGCGGAGCGAAATGATCGAGCCCGATCTCCCGGTAGCCAGCGCCAACCAGTGTCTCGGCGACAGCTGCAGCCTGTTCGGCGCGAAGATCGCCGTCCGGTAGACCTGCCTGCTCGATAGGCGCTGGTTCTTTATCACGGAAGGAATATGCGCGTATCCGAACACCGCAAGCCGGTTGGGGCGCATGGCGACCGCAGCCATCGCGGTCTGGATGCAGGACTGCACAGTCTGTTTCGGTAGACCGAAGATGAGGTCGAAGTTGATATGGCCAACGCCATGCCGGCGGAGATTTTGGACTGCAGCGGCCGTCTGCACCTTACTCTGGATCCGATTGATCGCCTTTGCACATCGGGATCAAAGCTCTGCACGCCGATGCTCGCGCGGTTGACACCGTTAGCTGCCAAGGCTTCGGCCATTTCCGGTGTGAACGTTCGGGGATCGATCTCCACGGTGATCGCAGCAGTTTTGCTGAAAGCGAAGTGGCGGCGTAGAAATTCCATCAGCGCCAAGTGCTCGGCTGGCCCGATAAGGTGAGGCGTTCCGCGCCGAAATGCACATCGCTCACCGGCAGCCCTTGCCGCACTTGCTCCGACACCAAACTGATCTCCTGACGCAGCACCGCTAAATAATTAAGGATCGGGCCGTTGCGACGGATGACCGCGGTAGGGAAGCCGCAATACCAGCACATGGATCGGCAAAACGGAATGTGGAAATAGAGCGACACCGATTCGTCGGCCGGGAGGCCCCCAGCCATTCCTCATAATCGTCAGCACCAACTGCCGCAGAGAAGTCTGGCACAGTCGGATAGATGGTATACCAAGGCGGCCGGGGGTCCCGGTACTTTGTCAGGATTGAGGTGTGCAAGGAGCTGTCATCCCACGTCGCTGATCCATCATTCTTTCGTTGCGCGCTCGTCCTGGTCTCTGACCTAAGTCAGTGCGTCCCGCTTATGTCGCAGTCTCGTTTGGACAGGATGGGGTCAACCACGCCGGGGAGCGCGCGTGCCATGGTTGCGCCTGAGGTGATGGTGCGGTGCCGCATTCAACGTCTGAGTAGTACGTGACGCCAGTGCAGTGTGCTTGAGGCGTCTGCGGAAGAACTTTGCAATGCGAAATTCATGTCCGACGCAACGGACCTGTCAAGCCTCGTTCAGACGCCATCCAGGTCCAGCCAGCGGCCTTCCCTGCCGGCCGAAAAACCATACCGGCTTTAGCCACCGAGACGCTCTAAAGCTGACGTCGGCTCATTTGATGAAAGGAGGACGCCGCTAGGGGGTGCACAAGGTTCCCCGGCTTGACGTCGCTTCGAGCGAAGAGCGGCGGTGTGGCTTGTCGTCAAGCGCCGGGCAGCGTGCCCCCTACCGATATCCCGAAAAGATCGACCAAGATGGCCATGCCGACGCCACACGCGGTCTGGATGAGGCCGACCATGAAAATGCGATTGGCGCGTTCGTAGATGGGGCGCCGCAAGGAACTCATGTCGAGCAGCATGGACAGCGCTCTCATCTGCAGTGCGATGCCGAGCAGGATCGGCACTACGGCGAACAGATCGTAGAGTTGCCATGGCAAGGGGTTCGCGGCCCAATGAGTGAGGAAGCCGAGCGAAAAGGCAAGCAGGATACCCACGGCAGTGATTGTGCCGTTGCGGAAAATGGTCTCGATCGGTTCTTCCTTCGGATCGTGCTCGTCCAAGCGGCTTCCTTTCGTTGCTCTTTCCGTCGAGACTAAGTTCTCGAGAATGCTGTTCATCGCCAATTACTCGAGGCGAGCCGTAGGCAGCCGTTTCAGGGTGCGCTCCCTCTCGCTTCCGGCCGCGCAATGTACCTGCACGGCGAACTTACAGCGGCGAAAAGGTGCTGCGGCCACCATGCGACGCCTCGGACGCGCACGCCCTCTGTTCCTGGCGCAGCCCTTGCGGAGCGTACGCGCAGTGATCCTTCTCGGTAGCGCATGGCGCGGCCTCCGTTGCGGTCAGACGGGAAGCCGTCGCTGTTAAACGAGACTGTCACATATCGAACATGGCGAACCGTGTCGCACATTGCTTTTCGCAGTGACCCTCAAAAAAAGTGATTCCAGCGAGACGAAGGCGCGTCGGCCCGATTTTGGTGTCGGCCGCATTTACGCTTCAGGTTGGCATGTCGCTTGCTGCTCTATTTCGGAGAGCTGCAGCGGTCCGACCGGAGTGTTTCACATGTAAACGATAATGAATCTCCTAACAGAAAACACTATTATAAGTACATGTGGCTTTTACGCTGGCTCACCTCTCGTGTCAAGCGCTTTGGCGTCCACATATTGGAGACAACACGCACAAAATTTAGAGGAAAAGCTTGCTCTTTCGCCTCTATCCTTTTTATTCCTTCATGGAGATCTAGACATGTACATCAAGAGTCCTCTTCTCGGCTTAACTGCTCTGATGACCGTTTCCGTCGGTCGAGCAGCTGGCGCCGAGCGGGAACCGGCCGAGTACATCAAGATCTGCGACGTCCTCGGCTCGGGATATTCCTATATTCCCAACACCGAGACCTGCCTGCGCATCGGCGGCTATGTCCGTTACGATATCGGCCTGGGTGACGTCCGATCGTATGACAGCGCAAGAACCTCGGACGTGAGAACTGGCGAGGACCAAGGCACTTGGCGAAACAGCACACGCTTCACGTTCAAAACTTGGACCGGCCAGCAGACCGAGCTCGGCGCGTTGACGACCTATACCGAAACCCACGTGAATTTTGGCAACAGCGCTAACTCGCATGACAGTCCTCAGAACTATGATTTCAACAGCGGCCTCGCACTGGCTTCTGCCTGGGTCGAGCTGGGAGGCCTGCGAGTTGGCAAGGAGGGGTCGGCCTTCGATACGTTTGTAAGCTACGCTGGCGACGTTCTCGATAGTATGCTCGTTCCGTCGGCCGGCTTCGACACCAACGTGGCTCAGTACCACTTCGACGCCGGCAACGGCATTTCGACTGTGATTTCGCTCGAACAAGGATCGGGCTCAGCCGGTACTATCGACAGCTATATTCCGCACGTTGTCGCCGGCTTGAAATACACGCAAGGCTGGGGCTCGATCACCGGCGTCGCGGCTTATGACAGCAATTACGAAGCTTTTGCCGGCAAGATCCGCGTCGACGTCGCTGTCACAAACCAGCTGTCGCTGTTTGGACTCTTCGGCTACGGTTCCAATGCCAGTCTCAACGAGGACTCAAACGGCGCAATTGCCAATCATGGGCGCGGCTCGTACAAAATCTGGAACGGCCAGTGGGCTTTCTGGGCGGGCGCCACCTACGAGTTTGACGAGAAAACTTCGTTCAACCTTCAGGTCTCGGGTGATCAGCTCAAGGATGCTGGTGTGGCTGCAAACGTCGCCTACATGGTCGTTCCCGGCTTCACGGTCACAGCCGAGGTCGATTACGACCACTACGGCAACTCTGGCCTCGGCCCTGCCGAGCCTACCGCCGTCAAGGGCACGAGCAAGCCGAACAGCGTCGGCGGCATTCTCCGCTTACAAGGCTCATTTTGAAATCTCTCCAGTCGCGAGCATGGCAAAGGCACTTGCCTCGACAACGCACGCATGGAGAGCTTCGTTCGCCATCTTGAAGTCTGCATCGACCGTCCACGGCCCATCGTACCAACTAGAAACTGAAAGTTATGAGCCCTGTGTACTACACCTAGCCCTTGACCTGCCCGATGAACCGGCCAGGGGCCGTCAGTTCAAATTCGGGGCCGCTTAGAGGGCAGTGTGAGGCCGTGTTAGGTAAGCGCCACTGCAATGTCGAGGCCGCGACACGCCTGTCGCTTTGGACGGCTGGAATTGCCCTTCGCGGCGCCATTCATTCTCTCAACATTTACGTGATAATGCACGCTGAGTCCGAGCCGCGTGGCAGCACCCATCCTAGGTCACTATCGGGGGGCCTTAAACCTGAACAGCTCCATCGTCGCGGCTGCTGCGGAAGCAGGAGCTATCACTGGGACCCGTACTGGTGCTTGTCAGCCGCTGAGCCGCTACTTCGTCTTAGGAAGAGCATTGTCCTTGCCAAAAGCCGGCCAGTATTTCGAGATTGCCAGTGTGGCGCCGGCTGAAGAGAAATGACCATAGTCGAAATATAAAAACTCTCCTCTATCGGAATAGGCGCAGCGTCCTGCGCTGCACAGGAATTTCAGCGGATCGATGAATGTGGCGCCTTTGGTAAATGAGCGCACACGTTCGTTGATGTCGGGGTCCATCGCGATCGGCCAGGACGTATCGTCCAGATTTTGGCGCTTGGCGAAGAACGCAATTTTCCGGACGTCAGTTGGGAACTGCGGAGACTGGCCGATGACAAACACGCGCACGCCCAGGGCACGAAGCGTAGCGATTGTTTGCTGAAGACCGTCGAAACCTCTGACCTCATAGTCACTCCATCTACCGCTGAGGATAACCGTCTTGATGTCCGCTTCCAAGATGACGTCCAAGGCCTTGCGATTGAACCGGACACAATCAAGACGATCGTAAGGGTAGTAATAGAGTATCGGCGCGCAGCTGGCGTACGTATATTCAACGATGTTCGCCTGCAATCGATTTATGTTAGCACCCAAGCCGGAAACATAGTGCGCGGCGAAGGAGTCGCCCCACAAAAAAACCGTTGTTGGAAAACCGCTGGTGCGCGTGCAATCCTCCATATTCCAGCTTTCGATCCGGCTGGTGCCCTCGTTGAAACAGATGCCATTCCTCCAGTCCCCGACGGAAATGCGCCGCTGGACATAGTCCGGAAACCGTTGCGGAAAGCCATTGCCGAGCGCCCCCGCCGCTCCGCCGGCACAAAGGACAACGATCGCGAGCGCTGAAAAGGCGAAGATAGGCCCCGGGGAGGTGAAGGCCCTCTTCTGTCGAAACGGCTGCTCTACAAACTTCCAGGAGAATGCAGCCAATGCGAGGCTTGCCACCAACATCGCACCGGTCATCAACGGATCGAGTTTTTGGAACGAAAGATAGTGCGCGAACGCATTGAGAGGCCAGTGAACAAGATACAACGAATACGAGATGAGCCCAATCCAGACCAGCGGCCGGACTTCGAGCATGCGGGTGGCGACCGTCGAGGGGGTATTTTGGCCAACATAGATCAGAAGGGCCGTTCCGATGCATGGATACAAGGCGTTGTAGCCTGGGAACGGATCACTCGCCGAAATCGCGAAGAACCCGATGGCGAGAAGGCCAAATCCGGCCACCCCCACCGACTCCATCAGGAATCGGTTGCCCAGCGGCGAGGGGCATTTGAGCATGAGCAGGGCGCCCAACATGAGTTCCCAGATTCGGGTCGGCAGCAGATAGAATCCGGCGGTGGGTGCCAGCGATGTCGCCATCACCGCCACTACGAAGCTGCAGAGAATTATCGGAAGAAGTGTCGTCAGCCAGCGCTTCCCGATGTAGCGATAGATTAGGAACATCAGGATTGGTGCGAAGATGTAGTACTGCTCCGCTACGGAAAGCGGCCAAGTGTGCAACAGTGGTAGAAGCGCGGCATCGATAGAGAAGTAACTTGACGTTTTCCAGAAGAAAACGTTCGACCAGAAGGTCGAGGTAGCTATGATGCTAAGACTGAATCCGCGCAGATCCGGTGGCAGAAGAATGAACAATGCTGCAATGCAGGTGAGAAGCATCACAAAGACGAGCGCCGGCAGAATGCGCCGGGCACGGCGCCAGTAGAAGTTGACGATGGAAAATTGGCCGCGTTCAAGGTCATCCAGGAGGCTTCCGCTGGTTAGGTAGCCGGAGATGACGAAGAAGATATCGACCCCGCTAAAGCCACCCGGGATCGCCGAAATTCCGAAATGAAAGAGTACGACCGGAAGTACAGCAACGGCCCTAAGGCCCTCGATATAGCGCCTATATTGCATCCAGCGGTTCCTTTTATTTTAGATCAGGACGCGATTGGAAGCTTTCAATCTCCGGTAGGAGTGCTGCCGAGATAAGGGCGGTATCAGCCACCTTTATCCGTCCCGAATGTTCTGTAAGTTGCAACTGGTACAGAAGCACGATCGCCATCGCCGGCCTTGACGGCCTGATTGTCGAGCAGATCGCGCGGATCGTTGACCATCACGGCCAGGTTATGTCCTGTCGAACAACCAAGCGGCTGTTTGAAGGATTCTTCATTGGGTAAGGCACCATATGAGGGACAGACCGGCGGACGGGCGTGATAGACAATCGCCTCAATTCGCACTGAGCCGGCGTCGTGTTGATCGCGCAATTGAATGTTGTCTTCTTCGATTGCCAACTGCCTGGCCTGATGGGCTACCCCTGCGCTGAGCTGGGGCGAACCGCTGATGAGGAGGTGGATGGCATCGAACCGGCCGCGACTGGCCTTGTCTAGGAAAACACGCAAACGCTGCCGTTCGGAAGCGCGCAGGCTTTGCAACGTCAGGACGGTGGTCTCCTCTCGGACAAGCATTGGTGCCGATGGTTCGACATCAACTGGCGTAGTGCTTGTGCAGCCACTTACGCTTGGTGCCAGAGCGACAAAGAGGATTATAAAACGCAACATCTTTGGATGACACTATTCGATGATGAAGCCGAGACCGCCCTGGGCGCTTGGCGCGCCCGCACGGATAGCAGCGCGGTCTCGCGGGGGACTTGTCACGGAATTCGTCGGAGCGCCCCCTCCGTTCAAAGCCGGTGCCGCCCGCTCGGTCGGTGCGCTCATCTGGTTTGGGTTGGAGCCTGGTCTTACAATGTAAGGCGTAACTAGAATGACCAGTTCTGACTCCTCTTTTTGAAACGAGGTCGAGCGAAAAAGCGGTCCCAGGATCGGCAGTTCTCCGAGCCAGGGAAAGGCCCTGACATCATTGTTGACGTTCCGCCTGATTAGACCGCCGATTGCGAAGCTCTGGCCGCTGGCGAGTTCGACGACCGTATCGGCTCGGCGCGTGGAAACTGCCGGCACGGAAATTCCGTTGATTTGCACGGCACCTTGCGTCGACAGTTCACTGACTTCGGGCGTTACGTGAATGTTGATTTGATTGTTGCTGAGAACTGTCGGCACAAATTCCAGACTGACGCCGAAGTGACGGAATTCAACCGATACCTGCCTGTTTTCCTGCAGGACAGGAATGGGAAATTCGCCGCCCGCGAGAAAGCTGGCCTTTTCACCCGACATAGCGGTGAGGTTCGGCTCAGCCAGGACGGAAGCTATATGCTCCTTGGCGAGCGCGTCGAGAACCGCGCTGACGTTGACGGCACCGTTGTCGAATCCGATTTCTGCTGTACCGCCACCCTGGGTTGAACCAGACCCAGCGCTTGCAGCGCTTCCGCTTAGAACGCCCACTTTGAAATTGCCGATTTGACCGAAGGCGGACAAGTTGACGCCGAGTGACTTCATGGCGCTGCGTGAGACTTCGGCTACGCGCACGCTGAGGTTAACTTGCAGGGATCCAGCGACCTTGATGTTGTTGACGACTTGCGCTCCGTCGCCCAGATATTGCTCAGTGACTCTTTTTGCGGTGTCGGCGACCTCTGCGTCGGGCGCCGTCCCGCTAAGGATTGCGCCGCGCGGCGTATAGTTGACGCGGATGGGATAGTCGCCGACCTGCTCCCGCAACATGGCGCGTAAATCCCCGATCGGTTGCGTGACAACGATACGCAATTCGGCGAGAGGCTCGCCATTGCCATCCAAGGCGAATAGGCTGGTCCGCCCCGATTTCTTGCCAAAGACGAAGATTGTTTTGCTCGATGGCGCCTGAAAATCCGCGATCGTGGGGTCAGCAACAAAGATGGTCGTGGCTGGCGCGGGCAGATGAACGGTCTCCCCGAGCGAAGAGGAAAGGGTCAGCGTGGCGTTGATGCTATTCGAAGCCGCATGCGGCGGGCCTTTGTCCTGCTTGTTTTGCGCCGCGACACCAAGTGGGAAAGTCACAATAAGCGCGCAGAGGAGATGGCCCAGGTAACGGGGAACTGCAGGTCTTGTAACCTTGTTGGCGATCGCCCGCCAATTGAGCGCATGGCAAGGATGTTGAAGGATCAGCAAAATAGATCTTCTTTCGATTCGACAAACTATGCGGACGAGGCGTCAGTCAATTCTAGGATGTAACCAATGCCTCGGATGGTCTTGATCCGTGGCGTTGCACCTGATCTGGTCAGATGTCCCCGTAAACGATAAATTCCGACTTCAAGCGCGTTGGCAGACACGTCGTCGTTGAATGAATAGAGGTGATCTTCCAATTGCGCACGGGGCACGATGCGGCCTGCCCGGTTAAGCAGGTGCTCTAGAATACAGAGTTCGCGACGTGCGATCATCATTGGGTGCCCATCAACGAAAACCTGGCGGGCGACCGGATCAAAGTCGAGATTGCCAAATACGAGCCTCAGGTCGGTCATCTGTGTCGCCCGGCGCAGAATGGCTCTCATTCTGGCAATAAGCTCATCGGTAGAGATGGGTTTGAGCAGAAAGTCGTCCGCACCACCGTTGAAGATCGCAATTCGCTTATCGAGATCGTTAAGGCTGCTCATAATGACGGCAGGAACTGAATGCCCGTGGGTCCTCAACTGCCTCAGCCAACCCAAGCCATCGCCATCTGGCAGAGCCAATTCCAGCAGGAGAATTTCATAGCTGGCGCAAGAAAATGCACTCGAAGCCAGTTCCAGAGTACCAACGACATCAACGACGAAGCCGCCATCCCCGAGCGCAAGTCGCATGGCGCGCGCAAGATCCGCATGATGATCCACGAGCAGCGTTCGCATTTCATCTCCTCTCGAAGAGGGACGGCCCATCGAACGCGTCACCGGCGGCCATCTGATCGGAGCACACGGCGCGCAACTCGTCGCAGCTCTCGGAACTGGTCCGAGTCGGAGGGACATGCAAGTCGCTCGGTGGCAATAGGCGCGGGTGAGGACCAACTGACGGGCTCAAATACGCCGGTCGGCGAACCCACGAGGCCAGCAACCCGCGTGCGATTTCTCGTTGCATCATCTCTCCTACGTGCAGCCCCTGCGCTCGCAAGGCAGCGTCGCGGCTCAGAGCCCGATTCCCACAGAGGGTAGGGTTAGCTTTCGAGAAACTGATTGAACAAATCGATTATTTGGATCGAATGCATCCACGGTATGGATGCAGCGCACCATCTTCAACGACTGCGGCGTCCTGATGCACTGTTGTGTCTGTCGTGCTCTGCTTTTTTCGCTGTCCTTCAAGGCTGGCGAGCCTGGTGGAACCTGCGCGTCATTGGCTTGGTAGCTTGAATGCTCAACAACGGAGCGCCCTGCGCAAAGCCGCTCTCATTTCCAAAAAGCCTTGCAATCTGGTTGGAGCACTTCGCGCTCGACACCAAAATAGGCGAGGAAAACTGACGTCTGACAGGGATGTACATGCAACAGCCGATTTGCGGCACCAGCAAACGACCGCGTTCAGGCTGAAGATCGACGACCAACGGCTCCTCGATTTCCGCACCGACCGCTTTTACAAGCTCTTCCTGTGCGGGCGGATGCCGGCAAACAGCAGCACAGGGTCAGCGAAACCGGGAGCGGGCCTGCTTGATCGCCATGATCACATTGCCGCTGTCGCGCGTGCGGAGCGGAATGCAATCGGTCCAGCCGGCGGCAATCCGGTCAGCACCATCGTCTGCACGAAGCTCCCTGACGAAGACGTGCCCGAATGCGCTCAACAAAGCCGGGCGGCGGATCTTTCCAATCGCCGAAGGTGCGGGCTGGCACCGAGCGGCGAACTGCGAACTCATTCCTGCCCGGCGGCGCTGGCCGCCGCGAGCGTCGATGCGGACCCAGCCGCTCCGAATCCTCCCACAACACGATGAGCGCGTCGCGGACATCGCTGCCGTAACAGCGGCTGCGGCTCTTGCCCGCAGACGGCCTCTGCTCACGACGGTTCATAAGACGGATCGCGCGCTTGCGAATAATAGCCGGTTACCGCCTCGAACTCATCCAGAATGCGCCGCTTGTCAACGCCGCAATAAAGCTCCACGATCGCCGCTTCACCGTGTCGCCATGCTGAGCCGCGCCATCCTTCCCCCGAACCGGAATGGCACGACCTGTCCATCCCCTTTGGAACAGGACACTATTGGTAACATTTTGCTTGAGGCAATGCGGCTCGTTGCCTTCCTTTTCGCTGACCGGAAGGGTACCGGAAGTCGTCTATCGCATTTTACCCGCTGAAAGCGGCAACACCTCGACCTCAATCGCAGATCATAGGAAATAGACGATCGCGTCGGGGCCTCAGCATCGGTTCACCGGGTTTCCGTCATCGACTGAAGCGAATTGCCCCATCGACCGTCACCGGGTGGGCCGCGATACGTCGCCGTGTATGATTAGCGAGCGCACGTAGCGGAGCCATAGCTCTCCACCCAGCCATGTTCCCCTAGTTGGAAAATGTCCGGCGGACCAGAGGTGCTGTCGTCAGCTTTTCCTGAATAGCGGCCAAGGCAATCCCTACCAGTCCATCACCACCTTGCCGGAACTGCCGCTCTTCATCGCATCGAAACCGATCTGAAAATCGTCGATGCCGATGCGGTGGGTGATCAGGCCGGAGACATCCAGCGGACCCTGCACAAGCGCGATCATCTTGTACCAGGTTTCGAACATCTCGCGGCCGTAGATGCCTTTGAGATGCAGCATCTTGAAGATGACCTTGTTCCAGTCGATCTCGAAGCCGGTCGGCGCGATGCCCAGAATGGCGATCTTGCCGCCATTGTTCATGGTGTCGATCATGTCGCGGAAAGCGGGGGCGGCGCCTGACATTTCGAGCCCGACGTCGAACCCCTCGGTCATGCCGAGCACCGGCATGACGTCGCGCAGCTTCTCCTTCGAGGCGTCGACGACATGCTGGACGCCGAGTTTCTTGGCTAGCGCCAGCCGCACCGGGTTGATGTCAGTGATGACCACTTTGCGCGCGCCGACGCATTGGGCGACGAGCGCGCCCATGATGCCGATCGGCCCGGCGCCAGTCACCAGCACGTCCTCGCCGACCAGATCGAAGGACAATGCGGTGTGGACGGCATTGCCCAAGGGATCGAAGATCGCGGCAATCTCATCGGGCACATCGTCGGGGATCGGCACGACATTGTGCTGCGGGATCGCCAGATACTCGCCGAAGGCGCCTGGACGGTTGACGCCGACGCCGAGTGTGTTGCGGCACAGATGCCCTCGCCCGGCGCGACAGTTGCGGCAATGGCCGCAGACGATGTGGCCTTCGCCCAATACACGCTGGCCGACCTTGTATTCGGTGACCGCTGCGCCGAAATCGGCAACGGTGCCGACGAATTCATGGCCCGTCACCATCGGCACCGGCACCGTCTTCTGCGCCCACTGGTCCCAATTGTAGATGTGCACGTCGGTGCCGCAGATCGCCGTCTTCTTGATCTTGATCAGCACGTCGTTGGGGCCGATTTCCGGCACCGGCACCTCTTCCATCCAGATGCCCGGTTCGGCCTTGGCCTTCACAAGCGCCTTCATCATGTTCGACATCAGGATTTCCCTATTCCGTGATTGCGCTTCTGGCGAGATAGCCTGCACAACGGGAAGGTAGGCCACTAACTCGTTTGAACGTCCGGAATGGTCAGCCCCGCCTGCTCGGCCTCGCGGCGCAAATTCTGACGGGGCCTGGGGCCGATCTGCTGGATCACCAATCCGGCTGCCAGTGAGCCAAGGTCGCCGCAAGTCTGCAGGTCGCGGCCTTGCGTGTAGCCATGCAGGAAGCCGGCGGCATAGAGATCGCCGGCGCCCGTCGTGTCGACCAGTTCCTTGATGGCGGTCGCCTTGATCACCACGGTCTCGTCGCCGCGCACGATCACCGAGCCTTTTTCCGAGCGGGTGACGGCGGCGATCCGGCAATCCTTGCGGATCTGGGCCAGCGCCTCGTCGAACGACGATGTCTGGTAGAGCGACTTGATCTCGTGGCTGTTGGCAAAGACGATGTCGACCGTGCCCGAGCGCATCAGGTCGAGGAATTCGTCGCGGTAGCGGTCGACGCAGAACGAATCCGATAGCGTCATCGACACTTCTCGGCCTGCCGCGTGCGCCAGCTTCGCCGTCTGGCGGATTGCCTCCTTGGCGCGCGGCGGGTCCCACAGATAGCCTTCGAAATAGGTGACCTTGGCGCCGGACGCCTTGTCGGCTTCGACATCCTCAGGGCCAAGCTCGACGCAGGCGCCGAGATAGGTGTTCATCGAGCGCTCGCCGTCGGGCGTGACGAAGATCATCGAGCGCGCCGTCGGCGGCTCACCCTTGAGCGGCGTGGTGCCGAAGGCGACGCCCTGCGCATGGATGTCGTGGGCGTAGATTTCGCCCAGCGCATCGTTGGAGACCTTGCCGAAGAAGGCCGCGCGGCCGCCAAAGCTGGCGACGCCGGCCGCCGTGTTGCCGGCGCTGCCGCCGGACGCTTCGATCGCCGGACCCATGCGGCTGTAGAGCAGTTCGGCGCGTTGTGTGTCGATGAGGTTCATCGCGCCCTTGATGATGCCGTTGGTCTCGAGGAATTCCTCGTCGCACTGGGCGATGATGTCGACAATGGCATTGCCGATGCAAAGCACGTCATAATCCGGCATCAAAATCTCCGCCAAAACCCGAGCCGGCTTCTTGCCACGCCGGCCGGGCGTGGTCTCGCGAGTTGAAATGGGTTGCCGCATGCGCTTGATCCAGCCGCCCTCACGCAGCTGCCGGTCCGGCTTCACGCAGCAAATCGTCAGCTTTGTCCGTCTTCTCCCAAGTGAACTCAGGCTCTTCACGCCCGAAGTGTCCGTATGTCGCCGTCTTGCGGTATATCGGCCGTAAGAGATCAAGCATCTTGATGATGCCTTTCGGTCGGAGATTGAAAACCTCGAGAACAAGGCGCTCGATCCTTTTTTCCTCGATCCTTGCGGTTCCGAAGGTATTGACCATGACAGAAACCGGACTGGCCACGCCGATCGCGTAGGCAAGCTGAACCTCGCAGACCTCTGCAAGGCCGCTGGCAACGATGTTCTTCGCGACATACCGGGCGGCATAGGCCGCCGAGCGGTCAACCTTGGATGGGTCCTTGCCCGAAAAGGCACCGCCGCCGTGACGCCCGGTCCCACCGTAGGAATCGACGATGATCTTCCGTCCTGTGAGGCCGCAGTCGCCGGCAGGCCCACCGACCACGAACCGCCCTGTTGGGTTGACCAGAAATCTGATCCCCGAAGTATCCAGGTGGGCCGGCAGGACCGGTTTTATGATCTCCTCAATGACGCCTTCGCGGACCGTGGCTTGTGAGACCGCTTCGTCATGCTGCGTTGACAGGACTATGGTATCCAGCGCCACCGGGCGGAGCCCTTCGTAGCGTACCGACACTTGAGATTTCACGTCCGGACGCAGCCAGCCAAGCTGTCCCGCTTTCCGGACCTCGGCCTGTCTTTTCGTCAAATGGTGAGCGAGTTGGATCGGCAGGGGCATCAATGTATCCGTCTCGTTGCATGCGAATCCAAACATGATGCCCTGATCCCCTGCCCCTTGCCCGAGATCCTGCCCTCGTCCTTCATCAACGCCCTGGCTTATGTCGGGCGACTGCTCGGTGAGGGCCAGAACGACGGCGCAACGTCGACCATCAAAGCCAATCGCATCATCGTCGTAGCCAATATCGAGTATCGTATCGCGGGCGACTTGGCTGTAATCGATGTGGGCATGGCTGGTGATCTCGCCAGCCACAACGACCATCCCCGTCTTCACCAACACTTCACAGGCGACGCGCGCCTTCGGATCGGTGCGCAGGACCGCATCGAGAATGGCATCGGAGATGTTGTCTGCCATCTTGTCGGGGTGTCCCGCGCCGACGGATTCGGAAGAGAACACGAACTGCCTGGTCATAAAAATGCCCTCGCTTCAAGTGCTGGAGTTAGTGAGGAGTTTCTGGATTGGGGTGGCTTATCGGTCGCGGATGCCGGGAACATCGAACGCAGTGCAGAAGTCGGCAACGTCTCTTCGTACGCTCGCATGAACTTCCTGGTCATCGGGCTGGCGGCAGACCGAGTCGATGAAAGCGGCGATCTGCACCATCTCCGTTTCGCGCATGCCCATGGACGTCACCGCTGGTGTCCCTAAGCGGATGCCGCTTGTCAGCGCCGGATGCCGCCGGTCGCCCGGGACCATATTGAAATTCGCAATGATGCCTGCACGCGATAAGCGCTCCGCATAGGCTTTGCCTGACAGCGGCCGGTCCCGAAGATCAAGGATCAGCATGTGATTGTCAGTGCCCCCAGTGACGAGTTCATAACCTCGCTCCAGAAGCGCCTGGGCCAGAGCCTTGGCGTTGTGGACGATCTGCTGACCGTAGACACGAAAGGACGAGTTCGCTGCTTCCTGCAAAGCGACGGCAAGCGCGGCGATAGTATTCATATGCGGTCCGCCTTGCAGAAGAGGGAACACGGCGCAGATTGTGTTTGCTCTTCGGATGATGGAGGGGCTGATAACGGTCTTCATTCCTTGATAAAATGAAGCCACCCCGGGGACCGCGGATCGACTTGTGAGAGGTGCTGGTGACCACATCGCAATGGGACACGGGGTTCGGATGCACTCCTGCGACAACCAGGCCGCAGATGTGGGCGATGTCAGCCACCAGATACGAGTTCACCTCCGAAGCAATTTCGGCCATTGCCGCGTAGTCAAAAATACGCGGATAAGCAGTTCCGCCGACCCAAATTAGCTTCGGGCGTTCCCGCTTGGCGGTCTCGCGCAAGTGGTCATAGTCAATTTGCTGTGTCTTTTCGTGCAGCCTGTACGGGACGCGCTGATAATCGCTGCCGGAAAAATTGACGGACCAACCGTGAGTCAGATGGCCGCCTTCGGGTAAAGGCAAGCCCATGACTTTGTCACGGGGGCTCAAAAGCGCGCGATAGACAGCCTGGTTGGCTGGCGAGCCTGAATAAGGCTGGACGTTCGCGTGTTCACTGCCAAATAGCGCTTTCAGGCGCTCGATCGCGAGGGTCTCAAGCTCATCGACGATCTCGTTTCCGGCGTAGTAGCGCGCACCGGGGTATCCCTCGGCATACTTGTTGGTGAAAATCGACCCGGTCGCTTCCAACACCGCCGAGGAGGCAAAGTTCTCGGAGGCGATCAGTTTGAGAGTTGTCCGCTCCTGACGCTCCTGTCTTAGAAGCAGTTCGTGAACGCGGGAGTCGACGGCGGCTAAGTGAGGCCGCCCGTAAGTGTCGGGCTGCGCGATGGCGCCGCCGGCGGAGTTATCCATGGTAGTCGCGCTCCATTTGGACTGATCTATTTCACGATCAAGCAGGCGGTCCCTTCAACCGCGCGTCTTGTATTGCTTCCAGGCGTTGTAGGTCTCTTTTATGATGGCCATCATCGTGGGGCAGGAGATCGACCACCAATTGAGCCAGCCCGCCATCCTTGCCTCCTGCTTGCATATGGTACGAAGACTGCGGACGTTGTTCGTTGCAGCAAAGAAAGTTGGCTCTGCCCAGCCGCCGAACGTGGCGTCGAACCTGCTCGCGAGGCAGACTGGTAATATCGGCCAGCTCGCCGACGGTTAGATCCGCATGCGCGCAAAGGCCCAGGATTCGAAGGCGATCAAGATGCGCTGCCGTCCTTAGGCGATTTACCAGTGTCAACATTGGTTGGCATCAACCCGGACGGGATGCAGCAAGCCGCTAGCCCTTCTATCCCCATCAATCCGCATGAGACCTCTCTCGTCATTTGCTGTAAATCCGCTGGTATGGATGCTAATGGAAGATGGATCACAGTCCTTTCTACGACTAAGACGCCAGATATTGGGGCTAATGTACCACCTGACAGGAGACTACACTCACGAACATTATGTGAATTTTTTTTAACGTTGCTGAGAATCAAGGGTGAGGTTTGGCGAATGTCTCGCCGTCGACTGTCGAATCCTGCCCGACGGGATTATGGGGTGCGTAGCCTGCTTGTCCTTTCCACATGACCAGCGACGATGGGGCGGAGGCGGCAGACATAGCTCTGGAGCATGCTGCGGTATCTTTGGCCTGAAGCCGAGGAAGGCGGACCGTGGCTTCCGCGCCGCTGCCGGGAGCCCGCGAACAGGCCAAGTTGATCAGCCGGGTGTTGCCGTCATAGAGCGTGAGACCCAAAGCTGGCCAGCCGCGCCCTGAGGCTGACGCACCGCTCAGCGTCCACCTTGCTCTCGAAGCCCATCGGCATAGCGCCGATAACGACTTGACCGCGTGCGTGTCGACGAGCGATCGGTGAGCGCAAGGATCGAGGGTGCAGTGCAGGATAATGCTGTTTTAAATCAGCGCTGTTTTCAGCCGACTGCCTTGAGCGTGGGCACAAGGATATAGGCCCAAGGCAGGAGATCATCGTCTGCTGTTCGGGAGGCCGCCCTGGGCGCGCGACAGCCGTTCCTTCGGCTGCGCCGCTCCGCCACCATCCGCGCCGTGCCTTCCGGAGACCATTCCCGCTGCCGGCCGGCGCCCGTGAAAACCTCGACCCGGCGCACCGGCTCGAGATGGCTGGGCTCAGCGTAACTCTGAAGTCGTCATATACCGAAGCCTTCACAGACTTCGGACATCCCCCTCACAGTCCGATCCAGATGGCGTCAGGAACACCGCTGCGTTGATGCGGATGAACCCCTGCTTGTGCCACAATGACCCTTATGTCAGCGCGCGAGCCAAAGCTTCCGCGCAAGGCGACGGCTAGGATAAGGCAATGCCGACGAAGGGCACATTGCTTGCCACACTCTGGAATGATGGCATGCTCGGAAGGCCTAGGCTTTGCTCAGGGCCGCCTGCAAGGCGCGCTTTGAGGTTATTCACATAGCCTTCTGCGTAGTCCTGCGCCGTCGAGACCGAAAGATCAATGCCTGCCGCCAAGGCCTCTTCCATCAGGTGCTTTACGAGCCCATTTCGAATGGCCAGCTTGACCTCGGGGCCTGCGATAAGGCCGATCGCCTGCGCGGCCATATTGAGGCCAGCTTCCTCCAGCGCTCGCTTCATATCGCCTCCGTTAATGGCCGTACGCAGGAGATTGGCTGCTTGCGACTCAGCCTCGAGAACCATCGAGGCAAGATCGGCTACTTGTCCGAGGCCCGGAATGAAGCTGAGCAGTCCCACCGCCGTTGCCGCCAAGTCGAGCACTTTCGTCTCGATTTTGAGCACGGAGTCGACGACGTGCATGACGGCCCCGCCGTTCTTTTTGGCTGACTTAATGTCAGGCTGGTCCATCAGGCCCATCTTCATGTCCGCGACGGCATTCTGCTCTTCTGCGGTTTGGGCGCCGTGGGTGATTGGCTGCTGAACGTTGCGGTTCGCAGACGACATGTTTGTGCAAAAATGGGCAAAGTCTTTTTTGCTGATATTGCCGGAATCAACCGTATGCCCGCCGCCAAAGTCGAAGAATTTATGATGGGTCTTATAGCCCGTGATCGAATTGTTCAGGAGGCCAAACAGAAGAGGATCTGAAAGGAGCTGAGAGGCTGCTTCCCGCACTTTCGGATCAAGGCTCTTGTCGTCTTTCATTTTCGCCAGTTTGTCGCGAGTCAGAACACCGCTTCCAAAGAACGTGTCCTGATGGTCCTTGATCATCTCGACCGTATTCAGCTCAGTTTGCGTGAGGCTCATCGACGATGAGGCGACTTGCAGGAAATCCTCTTTGTGCATCTTCCCTTTCGAGCCACCGCACAACTGGTTCCAAGCATCGGGGTGATCGAGGAAATATTGCGCCGCCGCAATGACCTGGGGCGGAAATTTGCCGTTTTTCGATTCGCCGCCGACCATTTTCTTGAACTCATCCAGACTCAGGTCCTTGGACAGATTTTCGGAGTACCGGTAAAACTCCCGCAAGGCATCGCTCAAGGTCATGACCGAAGGCTGCAAACCTCCGCTGCCGTCGGATGGTATGTAGTTCTGCTCGTAGCTTCGCGCTTGGGCTTCCTGAAATGCAGCAACTTGTGGGTGGTGGTTTGAAAATCCGGCCAAGTCCTTGGCGTTGATCTTGCCTCCACAGCGGCCGTCGCCCTGCGAGCCAATCGCATAAAAAAGTCCCGAATCCTGCTGCAGTCCCTGGATCGCCGCTTTCAGATCCGGTGGCGTAGAGGGATCATTGGCTTTGTCGGTCAACGACTTCCAAGTAAGCGGGCATTGGTCCTTGTGACGGTTGAGTACCGCAACAATCTGCAACTCAGCCGTGGTCAGCGACCCACCGTTCCACGTGATTCCGGGGCTCGGCCTGGGAGCCGGCTCGATCTTCGGAGTGACGCCGAGCAGATGTTGGGCTTCAGTCGCCTTGGAGCGTTGCGATTGGTCCTCCTTGAGAGCCGCCCTCATATTTGGCGGCAGCAGATCCAGTGGGTGTTGCTCCAAGCCATTCAATGTCAAGACATCCGGTGCCAGATGGCCCAAAGGGTCCTGCCGCAATTTATCCATTGTCGAATCAAGATTCGACGCTGGCAGATCCCCTTGCGCGAAAGAGCCGGGCTTGTCTGCCAGCACACAAGTGGACAGCATCGCTTCGAAGCACGATGCACTTTGCTGATGCTGGGTCGCAAAATGGGAAACTTTCAGGCCCGGCCAACCCCTTGCGGACTGTAGCGAATTTGAGCGGTAGAAAGTTGAAAGATTACTGGCCGACATTATGCATCCTCAGACGTGACGTTGAAATCCCCACAAGAGACCCCGACAGAAGATCCCTTGCGTTTCACAAAATTCGACAATTCCAAGCGTCGGCAGGTCACGAATGCGCCTGCCCTGCCTTCAATTGCTGTGTTCCGGGCCGGCTCCAAGGTTCGGTCCAACACAATGGCCGGAGTCACCGCGAGAGCTGCCGGGACTCATCATGAGCGGATTAGCTTTCGAGAAACTGACGAGTTTGCGAAGAGTTCACAAAGGGGTAGCCGCAGTCATGTTCTTCAGAGCTGCGGGAAATCCTCAATGTTCATTTCTTGCCCAGCTCAGGCTTCCCGCCAACGCTATCCTGTTGTGGGATGTCAGAAGAATAAGAAGCATCCGGTCGTCCGTCGCGAACGACCGTAGTGGAGGAGCCGCGAAACAAGATCAGCACTGATTCCTTTGGCGTTGCCGCTATGTGAGTCTGCGCCTGCGCCTGCGCCACCAAGCCGTTAAAGGTCTGCTCCACGAGTGCGACGAAGCGCGGTGGACCGGAAACGAAGACGAGGCCATTGCCTGGCACGGGTTTGACCACATAGCGCTCGTCGGAGATATCAAGCTTGTCGAGAGCCCCCTTGAACGCATCGAAGCGAATCGACGTCATCAAAAGCATTCGAGTTTGCGATTCTTGTGCAGCAGACACATAGAGCACAAGGCCGTCATAGTACCATTGTAGACCGTAAAGGTTCGTCAAGCGGTCGAGGAACGCGCGCGGTGGCAAATCAGGCATACGTCCGCGAATTCGCCCCTTCACCGCAGGACTGATGTTGACCCTGATATTCAGGTTGTTGCCGAATTCCTGCAACGCTGCAGCGAGCTCCTGATCCAGAACCGTGTATCTATAGGGTGTCGCCGGAAGGGACAGCGGGACTGCATGCGCCGGGTGAATCCCGGTGGACAGAAAAAACCCGGCACAAAGAAGTCTCAAAACATGCAGGGTGACGGGTTGGATAAGCGTTCTCGGCATGTCGCACTGATAAACCAAACGCTGAAATCATCACAAGTGACTAAATTGCCGAAGAGATTTTAGATTGTCGAAATGACGCCGCCGTTAGTCAGCTTGTTGTCAGCTTGCCCCCCTAGGAGTGTTGCGCCGACACCGGGTGATGAATGGGCGGGGCTCGCCCGGTCAGAGAGAGCAACCGAGTCCTTACATGATGATGCCTGTCACGTCGATCTCTGCCACTCTAACGGCTGGCCTCCCCAGGGTCGGATCACCGTCGATTGTCGAGCAGGCCCAGTTTGAGCGCGCCTTAGGGCATGCAGCCGACTCGCTGAAAAACGATGCCGCCGCGGGGCCAGCGAGTGCGGCGCCAGTTGCTGCGGCGATGGATGTTCAGCGCGCGGCTGCGCCGACGAGCGGCATGGGCGATCGCGTGTTGCAGACGATTTCCTCCCTATATCCACACAACACTGTTTCCTTCCCCGCGCTCGACCATGACATAGCCCTTTCGAAGGGCGCTCTACCGGGACCGGCGCAGAAGCTTCCCGTTCCAGGTGAGGCGGGAACCGGAATCTCGGGCATTCCCCAACAAGGGCAAGACTTCGAAACGATGATGGCTGGTCTTCGGGATGTTTACAACGGCGTCACCCAGGTGGCGCTTATCTCCAAAGGCGTCAGCGGCGTCACATCATCCGTGAATAAACTTTTGAAGGAAGGCTGAACCGCGCGCATGATTGGCTTGGCCGAGGGCGAAATCATGCGTGGCCTGTCAGGGTGGCGGTCGGTTAGACTTGTCATGCTGCCAGTTCTCGTCGCCCTCACTGCTTGCAAAGCCGACCTCTACACGCAATTGCAAGAGCGTGAGGCAAATGAAATGCTCGCACTTCTTGAAGACAACGGGGTCGCCGCGATCCGGGTGGTCGCCAAGGATGGAACCAGCACGATCCAGGTTGACGAAAAGCTGCTCGCCTTCTCAATCAACCTTCTGAACGCCAAGGGGCTGCCGCGCCAATCCTTCAAGAACCTCGGTGAGATATTCCAAGGATCAGGCCTGATTGCCTCGCCGACCGAAGAGCGTGCCCGTTACGTGTATGCCCTGAGCGAAGAGTTGTCGCGGACGATCAGCGATATCGATGGCGTTTTTTCTGTACGTGTTCACGTCGTGCTGCCGCATAACGACCTTGTGCGAGCCGGTGCCACGCCATCCTCGGCCTCGGTGTTTATCAGGCACGACGCAAAAACAAATGTCGCGGCTCTGCTGCCAAAGATAAAGATGCTTGTAGCCGACAGCATCGAAGGCCTGTCCTACGATAAGGTGGAAGTGGTTTTGGTGCCGGTAGAACGGTCCGCACACGAGCAACGGCCCGATCCGACTGCTGTTTTGCCACAAGCATCACTACCTCTTCCTGCGCCACTTCTGGCGACCGTAACAGGTTTTGCCGCAGCCGTATTCGCCGTGGCCTGTTATCTCTTGATCGGCGTTGTTACGCGTCGGCGCAAGCAATCAACCGGCGTTTCCAAGGTCGAGGGGCGCCGGGATGCTTCTGCTGTCGAGGCCATTCGCAAAAGAATGCCTGCAATTGGACGTGGGTGACATCTCATTGCCAATGCCTATACAGACCGCCCGACCTGATGGTCCGCACTTTCCGGGCGCGAGCGAGCTTGCGGCTTCGGCCCATCCAACCCGTCTTGCGGCGCGTCTTGATCCAGCGTTATCGGCCGAAACGTTAGTGAAGTTGCAGAAGTGTTCCAGACTGCATCCAAGGCTGGCAGAATTGCTGGGCAACGATGACGTGGATCTGAACCACATCGGCTGCAGGCCGGACCTTCTACGCGGGCATGATCCATATCGAGCGGCCCTTCTTGCTGGTAGTATCTGGCATGCCCGTTCGCTGGTCGCGTTTGTCTCTCAGCCTGAGCTTGCCATCCTTGTTAAACGCATCGGCGTGGATGCACACGCATTCGGAATCCGACACCTGCTGCATGCTGTTGACAAAAGACTGATCTCGGACCCAGAAAAACTCGCTCAGCAAATCGAATACGATGGACACGCATGTCTTGGAGCTTGGCTCCAGGACAGTTCAGCGACCGAGCGTAACCGCGTGCTTCTTCGATTGCCCGAGGGGACTGCCGCGGAGACTCCAGCACATGAGCATTGGACCGCCGCCGGCCAATTGCTTTCACTTGTAGTAGCTCATTTTGAGACAGAGACCCCGGTGAAATGACAGTCGAACTTTCCGAGGGGCCAATAGCGCCGCAGATGCGTCCAGTCGGACCACTGATACCCGCGAGCGAGCTCGAAACCTGGCACAGCGCCGCGCAAGCCCTTGCCGCGGCAGAACGGCATCGGCAGCGCGTTCGAAACTGGGCACGCGCGGTTTACCAGCGGGCGTGGGCGCGCGGCCACATGGAGGGCTCGAATGCAGGCACCGAGGAGATGGCAGGGTTGATTGCGGAGACAATCTCCGAAATCGCGCGACGAAAGGCGGCTCTGGAGCAGGAATTGCCGCAGCTCGTGATGGAAATATTGAGCGATCTTATCGGCGCTTTCGATCCGGGCGAGCTATTGGTGAGGGCTGTTCGTCACGCCATAGAGTGTCAATACAGCGGCGCCGACGTTTGCCTTCATGTTTCTCCCATGCAAGTCGACATGCTTGCACGAGAGTTTGCTCGATGCGACGGCCAGGATGGTCGACCAAGGGTGCGGATCGAGCCCGACCCGACATTGTCGCCGCAACGCTGCGTGCTGTGGAGCGAGTACGGCAATGTTGACCTTGGACTTGACGCCCAGATGCGCGCGCTGCGCCTTGGTTTCGGGACGCTCTGTGAGAAAGGCGAGCTATGAGAAAGCCCGTCCCAGAACATAACGCTGACGCCGACACTCGAGCTCTCGTTCCAGCAATCTCGTCTTTGAGGGCTGCGGCCAAGCGAATTGACACGCGTGCGGTGCGCGGTCGGATCACGCGGGCTATCGGCACACTGGTTCATGCCGTCTTGCCAGACACTCGTATTGGGGAACTTTGCCTCCTAGAGGACCCGCGAACCGGGCTGTCGCTCGAGGCCGAGGTGATCGGCCTGTCGGGTGATGGTGTATTGCTGACACCGATCGGGGACTTGGTGGGCCTATCCAGCCGCGCAGAGGTCGTGGCCACTGGCCGAATGCGTGAGGTGCCCGTCGGCGGCGATTTGCTCGGTCGCGTGATCGACAGTCGTTGCCGCCCATTGGACGGCAAAGGCGAAATCAAGACCGTCGAAACTCGGCCCCTGCATGGCAGAGCCCCCAATCCGATGACGAGGCGCATGATTGAGCGGCCATTCCCGCTTGGGGTCCGTGTCCTCGATGGTCTGCTGACGTGCGGCGAGGGCCAGCGGATCGGGATTTATGGCGAGCCAGGTGGTGGCAAGTCGACGCTGTTGTCACAGATCGTAAAGGGTGCCGCCGCTGACGTCGTCATAGTGGCGCTCATAGGCGAACGTGGACGGGAAGTTCGTGAATTCATCGAAAGGAATCTTGGTGAAGAGGGCCTTCTCCGTACGGTCGTCGTGGTTGAAACATCCGACCGCTCGGCGGTAGAGCGTGCGCAATGCGCTCCAATGGCGACTGCGCTCGCGGAATATTTCCGCGATCAAGGCCTACGCGTTGCTCTCATGCTGGATTCGCTGACGCGCTTCTGCCGCGCTATGCGCGAAATAGGCCTTGCTGCGGGTGAGCCGCCGACGCGACGGGGCTTTCCTCCTTCCGTTTTTGGCATGCTGCCAGGCCTGCTCGAGCGCGCCGGCATGGGTGAGCGGGGCTCAATCACGGCCTTCTATACGGTGCTTGTAGAGGGTGATGGCACGGGTGATCCAATCGCCGAGGAATCGCGTGGTATTCTCGATGGCCATGTCATCCTCTCACGCGCTATTGCGGCGCGATCGCATTTCCCCGCTATTGATGTGCTGCAGAGTCGCAGCCGCGTCATGGATGCAGTCGTTTCGGGGACACATCGCAAGGCAGCATCCATTTTCCGCGAGCTCCTGTCGCGCTATGCCGAGACCGAGTTCTTGATCAATGTTGGCGAATACAAGCCAGGTGGAGATCCCCTGACTGACCGGGCTGTCGCGTCAATCGACGAACTGAGGGAGTTTCTGCGCCAGAGCGAAGATGACGCGTCAGATTTCGAGGAGACGGTCGCATGGATGTCGCGTCTGACCGCGTAAACTGGATTCAGTCTTCGAGGTTACGGCTTCTGAAGGAAATGCAAGAGCGTCGTGCCCTTGGCGAGCTGTCCAAGAAGGAAGCCCAGCGCGATGTGGCCGCCTCAGCCGTACAAAATGCCTCTAGGGAGCTTGCAATGATACAGCAACATTGTTCAAGAAAAGAAGCAGCGCTCTATCAGCATCTGATGTCACTCGACAACTTGTCTAGCGCAGCGCTCGACCGTCACCGCCTTCACACTGAACAACTTGCCGCTGAGATCAATTCCAGACGGCAGATGCTTGATGATACCCAAATCGCTCAAGAGGAGGCTGAGATGGCGGCGTCCAGGACGAGGGAGCTATGGGTCATATGTTCGGCGGCAAGGGACAAATGGCAACAAATCGAGGACGACGTGCGGCGCGCCGTCGAGACTCATTCGGAGGCCGCAGCCGAGATCGAGGCCGACGATGAGATACTGCTGAAATATGCGAGGGGGTCGCTTGCCTAAATGCCGCGCAACCGGATCCGACGGTCGCAAGAGGTCGTCCGAATGACACGACCGTGCAGTCTTTGATAGGCGCTGCGGTCACACCCGCCATGTTCGAACCAGTTCTGAAACTGTCCCACACGGTTGTCTCGTGGCTCAATGATACAGCAGCGCCGCGCACGCCGTTTCAAAGCCGGATCAACGAGGTGCCGCTATCGGTGCGAACGGCAGGGCTTGTCTGGCAGCAGGAACCTGCTGCCATTCCGATGCTTGACTGCGTCTGGAGAGTGGGAGCCGAAACGGTCATCTTGTCACTGTCGCGCCCGCTCGTAGAGGAGTTCATCACGACAGTGCAGAACGGCTTGGCCTTCCCTTCCGAGCCAACTGCTTCGCTAATTCTCGAACTCGCTCTGGAGCCGCTTGTCACTCGACTGGAGGAGACGACGCGTCTGAACGTGCAACTCGTGCGGGTATGCGAAGCCACGATGCTGGCTCCTCATCTTGAACTCGACATCATTTTCGGCGCGGTCAAGGGCAAGGGCCGTCTATTCCTGTTCACGCCACTTGACGGCTTAGTACCGCCTGCGTTTCGCGCGCTAGGCGAACTGCTTGCCCAGTTGCCGCGGCAGCTGGGCGGGCTGCCTCCAGAGCTCCCGCTCATTGTTGCAGGAGAGGTCGGCACGCTTCGCCTTCCTGCGGCGCTTCTTCGAAGCGCATGTGTCGGTGATGCATTGTTGCCCGATATTGCGCCGTTCGGCCGCGGCCAGATCACCCTAGCTGTCGGCCAGTTGTGCGCCGAGGCGGATCTTGACGGCGATGAATTAATCTTGCGGGGGCCTTTCCGCCCGCGACCGTGTCCTTTGGAGAGTGCGCATATGACACAACCCGGATCGCAACTGGAGCTTACTAAGGATCTCGACGATGTCGAGATCGTGCTTGTCTTTGAATGCGGCCGCTGGCCTATTTCTCTTGGGGAATTAAGAAGTGCCGGCGAAGGGCATATTTTTGAACTTGGATGGCCGATCGACGGCCCGGTCGACATAGTGGCCAATGGTCAGCGTATCGGGCGTGGCGACATTGTCCGCATCGGAGAAGAGCTGGGCATCAGGCTCCGTGGCGGGTTTGCATGCAATGAGTGAAGCTCAGCCGACAATCCTGGCGCTTCTTGCGGTTACCGCCGGACTCGGTCTGCTGGTTTTAGCAGTTGCCACGACAACGGCCTTTGTAAAGGTATCAATTGTTCTTTTCCTCGTCCGCAATGCGCTCGGGACCCAGACCATACCACCCAATGTGGTGCTGTACGCCGCGGCGATGATCCTCACTATGTTCGTTAGTGCGCCCGTTGCTGAGCAGACCTATGACCGCATGTCGGATCCCAAGCTCCACTATCAGACATTCGACGACTGGGTAAGCGCCGCTAAAGCCGGAAGTGAGCCCTTGCGCGAGCATCTCAAGAAATTCACAAATGAAGAGCAGCGGCGATTTTTCCTATCTTCGACAGAAAAGGTCTGGCCAGAGGAAATGCACGCTGCAGCCACGCCTGATGACTTTGCAATACTTGTACCATCTTTCTTGCTATCAGAATTGAAGCGCGGATTTGAGATAGGATTTCTACTTTATCTGCCTTTTATTGTTATAGATCTGATAGTGACAACTATCTTGATGGCAATGGGTATGTCGATGGTCTCACCAACTGTTATATCTGTCCCGTTCAAGATCTTCTTGTTTGTTGCCATTGATGGTTGGTCAAAATTGATGCATGGGCTTGTGCTGAGTTATACGTTACCGGGAGGCTGATCATCACTGAATCCAGCATCATTACTCTTATGAGCCAATCACTGGTGGTTTTCATGATCTGGATTCTACCGCCGCTCATTGCATCAGTGGTTGTCGGCCTCGTCATCGGCATCCTCCAGGCGGCGACGCAGATCCAGGATGAAAGCTTGCCGCTCACCGTGAAGCTTCTGGTCGTTGTCGCGGTGATTGGGCTGTTTGCTCCTGTGCTAAGCGCCCCGCTCATAGAGCTAGCCGATCAGATCTTCACCGAGTTTCCCGCAATGACACTTAGCTACTAGTCCGCCCCATGGACGCGCCATCGGCCGATATTCAAATTCTGATCCAGACGGCTCTCGAACTCGTCGTTGCGGCAGGTCTTGGGGCAGCCCGCGCGATGGGCATCATGCTGATCTTTCCCGTATTCACACGCTCGCAGATCAGTGGGCTGATCCGGGGCTGTTTGGCTGTTGGCTTCGCACTACCATGCCTGGCACACGTCAGCGGCGGATTGCCGGCGCTGGATCCTGATACGCGCCTGATCCAGCTAACCCTGCTCGGATTCAAGGAAGTTTTTGTCGGTGTACTCCTTGGCACTTTTCTTGGCATTCCGCTTTGGGGCCTTCAGGCTGCCGGGGAGCTTATCGACAACCAACGCGGCATCAGCAGCCCGACCGCTTCGGCCGATCCCGCGACGAACAGTCAGGCTTCCGCGATGGGCGTTTTTCTGGGGATCACTGCGATTGCCATATTCGTCGGATCAGGAGGCCTGGAAACTTTGATCAGTGTCCTGTACCGCAGCTACTTGATCTGGCCGGTGTATCAGTTTCACCCGACACTGAGTGGGCCAGGAGCAATGGAGTTGTTGGGGCTTCTCGACAGCATAATGCGCACGGCATTATTGGTATCGGGGCCTGTCGTGTTCTTCCTGATACTGATTGATATATCGATGATGCTGCTGCGTCGCTTTGCCCCGCAATTTAAGGCGAGCCAACTGTCTCCGGCAATCAAGAACATTGTCTTTCCAGTTCTCATGGTCACCTACGCTGCCTATCTGGTGGAGAGCATGAAACTGGAGGTCACACGTGCCAACGGCGTGCTGGAGTGGTTCGACAAATTGCTGCCATGAGCGACACAAGTGAAGAGAAGACACACGCCGCCAGCCCGAAGAAGTTAAGTGAAGCGCGCAAAAAAGGACAGCTGCCACGTAGCTCCGATTTCGTCCGCGCGGTCGGGACTTGCGCTGGGCTCGGCTACCTTTGGCTAAGAGGCAGCGTGATCGAGGACAAATGCCGGGAAGCGCTCCTATTAGCCACCAAGTTGCAGAGCCTACCTTTCGATACCGCGGTGCCGCAGGCATTGGTTGTGCTCGTCCAACTCACAGTCGCGGCTGTTGGCCCGCTGCTTGGAACCCTTGTCGCCGCGGTGATTTTGGCCAGCCTGCTAGCCAATGGTGGATTTGTCTTCTCTCTGGAGCCGATGAAGCTCAGCTTTAAGAAAATTGACCCCTTTGAAGGGCTGAAGCGCTTGGGGTCTGCTCGTTCCATGGTCGAAGTCTGCAAGACCATGTTCAAGGTATTGGTTCTCAGCGCAACCTTTTCCATTGTCCTTCTCGGGATGTGGAAGACAATGGTCCCTCTGCCGATCTGCGGCATGGGCTGTGTTGGCCTCATCTTTATGGAGACAAAATTGCTGATGGGAATTGGCGCCGGCGCACTGCTGGTCGGCGGACTGATCGATCTTCTGCTCCAGCGCGCGTTGTATCTGCGCGAAATGCGCATGACCAATACCGAAGTGACGCGCGAGTCGAAGGATCAGCAAGGAGCGCCAGAGTTGAAAGGTGAACAGCGTCGCATCCGCGAGGAGGCGGCCGACGAGCCTGCGCTTGGCGTGCATCGCGCCACGCTGGTCTTAACAGGAAGGGCGGTCCTGATCGGTCTGCGTTACGTTCGCGGTGAAACCGGGGTGCCGTTCTTAGTTTGCCGTGCCGAAGGTGAGCGCGTTTCACATGTGTTGAGCGAGGCGCGGGCACTACGCCTGACGATCGTCCATGACCATGTCTTAGCGCGTCAGCTGATAGGCACTACAAAACTCGGCCACGCGGTTCCTATGCAATATTTCCAGCCTGTCGCGAAAGCATTCTTTGCCGCAGGCTTGGCCTAGTCATTGGAAGTCCACGACTGCCCAGTTCAAAACTGACCTGGCTCCATGCTAGTGGCAAATGTCGGCTGGCCATCCGTGCCCCAGTGTCTCTGTCAGGCCAACCGCGCAACCGCGGGCCTGGGGCAATCACTCCCCTCGGATCTGCCACCCAGCAACTACGGCAAGTCCTCCGGGCATGACCTTGCAGCCTCTGCTGGCCGGTGCGTGGCGCAGTCCGAGGTTTTGAGGCCGGCAGTGCGGATTTGATTGGTGCAGCCGTTGGAATGCCCTCGTCAGCTAGTCGTCAACTAAGCGCCCTATGTTGAACAGCCGTGCTAACTTGAGCTCGGTTGCGAAACATAGGAGTACGAATCGTCATGTATGGTCGAATTGGTGGCTCATCCGATAGTTACCGCGCGCATAATGCCGGCGAGCAATCGGATGCAGGAAGCGAAGGGTTCGCGGACACATTTGCCCGAATGCACTTATCCGGATCGGAAGGTAGCGGCGCCTCATCATCGGCGGCTCCCCAAGCATACTCCCTCAATTCCCGACCTCCTGTGGTGGAGATCAACAGGACTTCCTTCAGGAGACAGGTGAGGCAATTTCATGGTGATGAAATCACGCACATCGCCGACAATCCTCAAGAGTATTCGGAGTTCGTATCGTCACGAGCCAGGCGCACCGCGGACGTTGCTCAGCAATATGGCATCCGTCGAGATACGGAGCACGCGCGATATTTCAGTTACCAATTGGGAGACCGGAGTGCCGGACTGCTGAGAATGGAAGGCGGATTCAGCATGAACGAGTTCGAATCGGAAAGTTGGCGGGAACAATTTCCTGGTCGAACTGAGGTCACTTCCATAGTGGATCTTCAAGTCGCCCATCCGCTCGTCGAAAATGCGGGCGATATTCTGCTGGAGCATCAACTTCGGATAGACGGCGACCGACCGTTGCTGAATTGGCGTGCGGCTAATCCGGAAGCACAAGCGCGCGCGCAGACGATGGGGTTTGTTGAAGTGGATCATGGCGACCTGGTGCTTGACCCTACGCAGCATCCCGACAAATGGACGAAGAACAGTGCCGGTGAGTGGCAGCGTGCAGGCAAACCTCCACTCTATCTCCACAAAACCGAGGATAGCGACAGCAGCGATAGCGGGTCCGACGACGATTTCATGTGATTTGTCGACCCGCCGCCGAGCCTTGCAACTGGTGACGGTTGCAAGGCTGTTGGCAGTGAATGCTAATTGTCCGGCGACAGCCCCGCCTTAGCGCCAGCGCCGCCGAGCAATCCAGCCCATCTCCCAGACAATAAACTGCGGATGCGCATCGTGGGTGCTTGCGAGCGGATTGTATTCGGGCCGGAACTCCGCCTCTTGGAACCGAGCTCTCCCGAATCCAATTTTCTCCACCACACCGTTGGGTCGTTGCGATGCGCCGATCCCGATCGGATCGGCTATGCCTGCTCCGCGCTCGCAGGAAGACCTTCCGCCTCGATCTTGGCGGCGCGATCTCGGCGATAAGTTGGATGGGAGGCAAGATACGCCGCCACGTCAACAGCCGGTAACGCGACATCGCAAATCGGCCCTGACGGTAGCCGATCGACTCCAATCGCCGGACCGCAACTCGCGCAGCGGCATTCGCGGTTTGGCCAGGAGAAATGCTCGCTGACTCACAGCGTGGCCGGCCGCATTCTGAGTGCCCTGTCATGCAGCCTGCGCCGACGGGAGCTCGGCACGCGAATGGCGTGGTTGGCGGCCAAGCCCTGAGGTCAACAAGGACTTACAGAAAGCGGGGGTGAGTTTGCCGCGATGAATTATGACCTTCTCGCGACCGGACCTAGCATCGGCTTCCTCTCGCTCTCGATTGTAGCCGCGCTGTTCGTTGGATTTAACGTGGCAAGCGGTGAATTCGGAATCAGCCAGCCCTTCCAAGTTTCTGGCCATGACGGGGCGACTCGTGTGGATGTGCACCCACATCGGGCTCGGCATCGCACCATTGACCAGCATCTTGGGCTGCAGCTTCATCTCAAACAGCTTTCCTGGCTCGCCACGCAGCGCGACCGGTGCCTCCGGCGGCATCAATTCGTCGGCATTGCACAAATGTTCCAGGTATTTTTGCGCCGGAAATGCGTAGGTCTTCATGCAATCAGTCGTAATGCCGGCTTTTCCTTCATTCAATGCGTTGGCCTGTCCCAGCACCATGTTCAGCAACCCTTTGAGCTGGTCTGTGCGTTCGTGCACTTTGGGTAGCTGGGTGGAGGTGAGTAGCAGGCGTACATTACGCCCCTGCAACCCGGCGAGACAGGTTTGCATCTCAATGGCCTGGGCTCGCAGGTACTGGGCCACATCGTCCACGACCTTACCGGCCTCCTCAGGCTTCATCTGGCGCACTTGGGAGACGACGCTTTGCTGACCGGCCAGATCGAACTGCAAAAGTTCGTCCAATCGTTTGAGCCGCTCCGTCAATACCTCCATTGACAACGCGGCGCCCCCGATTGTCGAGCCTGCCCCCGACGAACTCGCAGCCACCTCTTGCGCTCTCACCTGTGTACTCGCAACTTGATCCGAGCGCGCGAGAACCTTGGCTGCTGGCACTGTGCCGGCGTTCGCAGCGACTGGTGTTGATGGCTGCCCGGCGGCAGAAGTCCCGGCGCGAGCTGCCGACTTATGCTTTGACTTCCCTTTCCTTCGCGCTGTAGTGCCTTCTGACACTGCAGCCGTACCAGCAGTGCCAGCCGGTATCGCAGCGCCTGCCCTGGCCGGCATCGCAGCGCCCGCCTGGGCCTGTGGCGCCATGATGGCTGACGGCGGAGACTGCAGGTTCAACAAGTGCATGGCATCGTGCGCAGTGATCCATGCATCGTCCACGATCCGTTCGAACAGTTTCAATGGGAGGCCGGCATCTGGGTAGGTATGGCTTAGCTTGGTATGCACCTCGTGCAACGCCAATCCAAAATCCGAAAGCCGCTCCATGATTTTTTCTACAACCGCGCAATCATGAGCGTTGAGTGTTTTGCCATCATCCATTATGCCCTTCGCCAAAGAGAGGGCGCGAAGAGCTTCTTGAGCGGCGCTTGCCATCAGCTGCACCACTCCATTTCGACCGACGAGGAGTTCCTTCAAATCTGGCTCGAACCTGCTCGCCCGCAGTTCAATCTTGGCCCGCGCAAGACCGATCCGCTCACGGACCAGCCAGATCCTGACACTCAGTACCGAGCCGGCACGCAGCCGCAGTGCGCACCGCTCGGCTTCCCGCATCACGGGCGTTCCACTGGATAGGCTAGCGGTGGCAGCGCAGGCGGATCGCTGCCGTTCGGAGCGCCATGCCTTTTTTTCCCACCACTTAATTGCCGCCGTATGGTGGTTCTCCACATTTAAAATCAACAGCTCCTGCCGGTCCGCCTGGGAGTAGGAGTAGAGTTTATCGACCATACCTGCCGCTTTCTTGGTCTTTTTGTCCAATTTCGTGATCGTCGACAGGCCAAGTTTGTCTACTTCATTCGCGGCGTCGCACACGATCTGGCAACATCTACGCACCTTGTCGTCTGGCATAATTGTCTGCGCCTCAGCCGCAGGCAGGCTAGCGCGGTACTCCAGAATTGCTGAGGCTGCATCGACGACCCGACTGATCAGCTCCACCGCCTCCTCGGGGACGTCGGTTTTCCTGGCCGCAGCCTCGCAATCAGTCAGTTGTTGAACAAGACTGTTCATTCTGAGCTGTGTCGGACTGATATCTTCATTTGACGATGAGCTGGTGCCTTCCACCTGCGCGGTTGATAGTTGGCTACCGACCGGCGCCATGGCTTCGCCCTCAGACATGGAGGGAGAACCGCGCCGCCTTGCGGCTGCGCCACGTGGCGCTACGGTTCCGCGTGGTGGCGCAGCGGCTCCACGTCGCGGTGTGTTCAGGATTTGATCTTCGCCAATCGAGGCGCCTGGCAGACTTTCGCGGGCATCGCCTGGACCGCGCGCAACTGGAAGGGAGGAGGGCCTCCTATCGGCGTCCCCAGAGCGCATCTGCTCCACAACGGAATCGAATGACTGTCCACCTTCTCCCGCAGCAAGACTTGATTGCGAAAGGGAACTGCTCGCCCGCCCCGCGCGGCTGGCTCCAGTTTCAGCCTGCGATTTCCGTGGTCGGCCAATGCCCTTCATATTGCGTCTCCGTAGTAGGCGAGAATGTGCTGCTATTGTGCTGGCGGCTGACGAGACCAGCGGCATCTTTCGGTTAACGTCACGGTCAGCCAGACCCGCGACGGCGTAATGTTCCCGCCAAAGTGCTTCTCAGTAGCAGGCCAAGATTGGCCCGAGCTCACAGGACTTTCGCAACGTTGCCATCGATGTCCTGAGATTATCAGCGCTTCAGTCCGCCGATTTCCAGGAACAGCGAATGAAATCAGACCAACTCGGCTAGCTCCCCTTCCTAGACACGTGCCTGACGATTTTATTGATGCGTCACTCCTCTCGTTCGCCACCGACAAAGTCACACATTTGCTTCAGAGAAGCGTGTGCGTTGCGTATCACGCGGACCATTTCGATCTATAGTTACAAAAAGTGTCGAGACGGGACCTTTGGATCCGAAGGTCAGGCACGGCCGGCCTAGATAGACCGCTTGGCTGACGATTAGCTGACGATGGGAGTTCTCACGAACAGGGCAAGAAAATCCGACCGCTTCAAGCTTTCGATATGGTGAGAAGAGGATCCGCACCGGCCTCCCAAAGCCGGCAGACCATCCCATGTTCGTACGGTCGCCGACCTTCTCGAAGCCAATGAGCTCACCGCGCCGGGCCGTGATGTGCAGGCGAGAGAATGGTGATGCAAAGACCGAGTTCCTGCTCGTTGCGTGCGCCCGTGGAGCCAGCAAGAATACGGTCATTGCGGTCATGCAGCACGTGGACCGTGTCTCCTGTTCGACACCACAGCATCGAGGATGCAAACGAGCTGCTGCGGCTGCCATTCGGTCGCGGCATGCGTGGACGGCGGGATTGGCCGAACAGCCGAGATCGTGGTCGACTGTTCGATGCGAGAGCAACATCCTGCAGAGCATACGTTTTTGCGCTGGCCGGTTTTTGTCAAAAGCCGTCAGGTTCTCGAAAGCTCCCGCCCTTAGCTTGATCGAGGCTAACCTTTAACACGTCGCCGCCAATGGCAAATGCCGGAGTACCTGATGATAGCAGCAATTGGGAGTGGAGTTGGCAACCTCGGGACTTCCTTGATCCGAAAGGGCCATGGGGATTCGAAATCCGAGCATTCTGGTGATGGCAAGCCGGCTGATGGCAATGATGGCAAGCCAGCTGGTGGGAATGATGGCAAGGCAGCTGGCGGGAACGATCGGGCGGATAACCGGACCGTTTCAAATGATCAACTTCAAGACAACTCACAGTCTGCAGCACAAAGTGAAGCCTTCCAAAGTATCCTGCGATCGTTCGCGTTCCAATTCGCGAACGATGCGATGGCTGAGGCCGATGAAGCTTTGGATGACACAGAAGATGCCTGACGCGGGAAATCCGGCGTGAGGTCATACAGGCCGTTATTGACGGCACAACTCCAACAGAAAAAGGAATGATCATGGCTGCAGTTGATAATAATAAAAAATCAGGCAATACCAATACCAGTAGCGCCGGCAATACCGATAAAACTAACAGTGGCACTCCCGGCAATACAAGCGGAGCTGATGCTACTGCTTTTCAGGCGCAAGTGCAGGAACTAACCAATGTTAGCTTGGAGGCGACGAAAAGGAGTGTCCAGTTGCGCACTCTAACGACCAATCTCCAGACCATCAAGAAGGCCGCCGACGAACGCGTTTCGTAATGTCGGAAGCGGGTTTTAGACTGCCCCCTAGCGCGTCTCCTTATTGACGCGACGTAGTCCCGAAATGAGCCGCATGGCAATTGCCATGCGGCTTCTATCCTGTTTGAGAGATGCTCTGTGGATGACGCCGTTTCCCTCCGTTTCGAAGTGCGTTCGGGGCACTATTGCGGTCTGACCGGCAAGACGGATCTTCAAAAGTGTTTAATCGGCAGCGGCTTCGATGCCGATTTGGTCTTTGTCGAGCAGGGACTGGCACCGCATCACCTTCGTGTAACTCTTCTTGGCAAGTCGATCGAACTGGAGGCGCTTGCACCCGGACTCAGTATCGAGGGCAACCGGAATATCGCCGCAGGCCAGTCCGTTGTTGTGCCCCTTCCTGTCGTCCTGCTCGTAGGCGAGATGTCCATTGCTTTGTCCGTGCAGGATGCAGAGCCGCCTGGTTCGACCGGCATACCGCGCCTACCGATCGGTGTGCTCGCCATGGTCATAATCAGCTCACTCGGGATCGGCGCGCTTTCAGGCACGATCTCCTATCTTGGCAATGCAAGTGGATCGAGCCCCAATTCACTTCGGGCTGAAGTCGCGTCCAGAACGATCAGTCACCGCGCTGACAATGAACTTACGGAGGCAGCGGCCCAAGAGCTGCAGGAGGAAGTCGATCGAGCGGGTCTTCTCGACGTCAAGATTGGGTCGGCAAAGGGTGTTGTGACCGCCGAAGGCACCGTCACGTCTGAATCGGTCATCAGCTGGCAGAAGCTTCAGCAATCGTTCGATCGTCGCACCAAGGGTACTCTAACACTGGTGAACGGAGTGCTCATCAAAGAGGAGAAGGCGCCATCCGCAATCGCGGTCGAAGCTGTGTGGCATGGGGTCCAACCATATATTGTCATCGACAGCGAGAAGTATTTTGTCGGCGCCATTTTGGCTGATGGATGGGTGGTCGAACGTATTGAGGACAGCCGTGTGCTGCTGAGCAGGAATGGCCGCATTGCTGCTCTCCAATATTGAAAGCTCGCAGGCCCCATCAAGCAGCACTCTATGGCCAGCCAAACATCCTGTCGCGCTCGGTGCTGACAAGCTGGCTGCGTTGGAAACATTTGCTGCCCAGCCATTTCGCGCCTGCTTGTGGCTCTCATGCAGGGTCACGCGCTGGCCAAGGCTGAGGCGCCTTCGGAGTTCGAAAGCCACGTTTCATGGCGTAACAGCAGAGTAAGTCTCAACCGATTGCAAAGGTGTCTCGATGGCCAACGTCCTGCGTGACTTCATCAAGCGTGCGCCGGCCAGCCCGGATTTAATGGTTGCGTTGATGCTGCTTCTGGCTGTCGCGATGATGGTCATGCCTATCCCGGTCGTGGTGGTCGACGCCCTGATAGGATTCAATATGGGGTTGGCCATACTGCTGATGATGGTTGCCCTGTATGTCAGTACTCCACTTGATTTTTCCTCTTTGCCCGGCGTTATTTTGATTTCCACTGTATTCCGTCTCGCGCTCACGGTCGCAACGACGCGACTGATCCTGGCCGAGGGGGAGGCCGGCAGCATTATTCATACTTTTGGCGATTTCGTCATTTCAGGCAATATCGTGGTGGGTTTCGTCATATTTCTGGTCGTCACCATGGTGCAATTCATGGTCCTCGCGAAGGGTGCCGAACGGGTGGCAGAAGTGGCGGCGCGTTTCACGCTGGATGCTCTGCCGGGCAAGCAAATGGCGGTCGACGCAGAGCTACGCAACGGCCACATCGATGCCAACGAATCCCGCCGGCGGCGCGCCGAATTGGAGAAGGAAAGCCAACTCTATGGCGCGATGGACGGCGCGATGAAATTTGTGAAGGGCGATTCCATCGCCGGGCTGGTGGTTATCTGCATCAACATGCTGGGTGGAATTTCGATCGGCCTGCTCTCCAAGGGCATGTCCTTCGGCGAGGTACTGCATCACTACACTCTGCTGACGATAGGCGATGCATTGATATCGCAGATTCCGGCCCTTCTGCTCTCCATTACTGCGGCGACCATCGTCACCCGTGTGACTGGGACGGCGAGGATCAACCTCGGTACAGAAATGGTCAGTCAGCTCACGGCCAGCACTCGAGCCTTGCGACTGGCGGCCGGCGTCCTGGTTGTAATGGGGTTCGTTCCTGGGTTTCCCCTCCCCGTCTTTCTGATGCTGGCCGCAGTGTTCGCTGCGGTAAGCATTGTCAAGGCTGATGTGCTGGGCGCCGGCACTGCCGATGCGAAAGGTGGAACTGCAGCGGAGCCTAAGCAAGCCGCGCCTGCGAAGGAATTCCCGATCGCATTTTTTCTAGCGCCAGATCTTATGCAGGCGGTCGATCAAGCCGAATTGCAAAAACATATTGGGCGCGTTTCGCTCCTGGTCACAGCCGATCTGGGCATTATCGTTCCTCGCATCCCTGTCTTGGTTGACGAGCAGCTGCCTGAATCGCAATTCCGAATTGATGTCGAGGGCGTGCCAGTCGAACAGGACGCCTTAGATCCAAACCAGATGGCGCTCCGAGCCGATGTAGCGCACGTCGACTCGAGCGGTGTCCCCCTTAGACGTGAGCCGAAAACGGACACACTCCCGGTTGAACATACCCCTGCAAAGGCCCTTACGGGCGCCGGCACGGAGCATAGGGCTCCCGGCGAACTCCTCGCCTTGCGCGTCCATGCAGCGTTGACCCGCTACGCACCGCGATTGGTGGGCATCCAAGAGACCCGACATTTCCTGGGCCGAATGGAGCAGGAATATTCTGAGCTTGTGAAAGAGGTGCTACGCACGACGCCGATTCCTCGGATTGCCGATGTTCTGCGCCGCCTCCTGGAGGAAGGTATCCCAATCCGCCACACCCGTCTCGTGTTGGAGGCATTGGCCGAATGGAGCGAGCGTGAGCAGAACGTTGCCCTGCTGACGGAATATGTCCGTTCTGGTTTGAAGCGACAGATCTGCCACCGCCATGCCAACACGGAGGGCATCGTGTCCGCCCTGGTCGTCGAGCGCGAGAGCGAGGATGTGATGCGTGGCGCGGTTCGAGATTCGGATGCAGGCCCCTATCTCGCACTGGAGGATCGGCAAAGCGAAGCGATGCTATCACAGATACGTCAGGTCCTTTCGAACGCAGAACCGGGTCAAACCCGCCCTATTCTGTTGACGTCGATGGATGTCCGACGTTTCGTCCGCGGCTTTCTGACGCGAAACGGGGTTGATCTCGCCGTGCTGTCTTATCAAGACCTCGCCTCCGACTTTACAATTCGCCCCGCAGGATCCGTCACACTCCCGCACGGATCGAACAGCGGATTGTTAGAGTAGTCCCACCTTTCCTAACTGAACGCCACGCGCCTCCCCGATAACTGAGAGATAACATGAATAGTAATACAGTTTCTCCATCGCCTATGTTTCTGCGCCGGAACTCACTTCTTTTTGCCGTACTCGCCATTCTGCCTTTGGGCGGTTGCGCCAGCTGGCAAAAGCCGGCTCTTTCCGTGCAGGAGACATCTTCCCCCGAGTTGCTCAGCGCCGATCAAATCGATCCGGCTATGCGCGAACGCATTTTGCGCGAAGTTGGTCAGGATGTTCAAGAGCGGGCTTTGCGGGATGAGGTGAAGCAGCACCCGGACAATGTTGATGCGGCGATACGACTTACAAATGCCTTGGTGGGCCAGAAGCGCCCGCACGAAGCGGTTGAGGTGCTCGACAGCGTCTTGGTTGCAGCCCCAGGAAACGTACGTGCATTGAATGCGAAGGGCGTGATTTTGGACATTGAGGGGCGGCATGACGCGGCACAGGCCCTGTATCGGCGAGCTCTCGAAAACGAGCCAGGCAATCAGATGGTGCAGCATAACTTCAATCTGTCGCTTGCCTTTAACGGCAAGTCCAAACAACCAAGGTTAGCACGATCGCAATAGGTGGGCACAGTGCATGCGCAGCCTGTTCCCCGGCTCGAACACGCGCTCGGCTCCCATCATAGATGGCCCCCTGAAGAGAGCCATATCTATGCAAAACAGTTGCTCCAGATCTGGCCGGCAGAGATCGGCAGGAGAGCCGGATGACATCACGCGGCCACCCGCAAGGCCACCCGCCTCGCTTCGTTGCCAGAGCGCCCTCTCCCTCGCCGGTCACCGTCTCGCAATGCGGCGACCTGGCTTAAGGCGGTCGACCGAGCGCCCGATGCAGTAGCCATGAATACGTAACGCAGCGATGGACCCGCCGGATCGTGTCGCGCTTGTGCTGGCCGTCCCTGCCATTACAGCACGGTGATTGTAGCTGGATCCTATTCTAGAGGCATCGATGGTGTGGATGCCTTCGATCCAAACAATCGATTTGTTGAATTCGTCCGCCTGAGGAAATTAGCTGCGGCGATCCGACTTCCGACGCCTGCAGGCGCAAAACCAACAGCGTGAGCGCTGCGGGTCCGGAGGCAGGCTGCAAAGTGCAATCACCAGCGCTGATAAGCGGCAAGTGAAGAATGTATCGCTCGGGCGACTCCTGTGTTGTGCACGGTTGCCCCGCGAGGTGAACTGTAGCAGCTTGGCAGCTCAGCGTTCACGAAAGGAGAAAAGATTTGGGGCCAAGCAAAGACCGGCTTTTTTGATTGTCTTGCTGTATCGCTATGGTGGGGCGGGCGCGACCGCTCCCATAATTCAATACGCTGCCTTTAGCGATGGACGATGACGGGATGCGTCGCCGAGACTTCAATGGTGGAGGAGCAGCGCACCCGTCGATCCATTTGCTTTCAGCGGCAACCGCCACTATGAAGCGACACTTCGCCCAACTGTGTTTCAAGCTGCCCGGAGAAGTTTATGACAGAAGAACCCCACAAGACCGACATCCTCATCGAGCTCACTGCCGATGTTGTATCAGCCTACGTCTCCAACAACCCCGTCCCGGCGGGGGAGCTTCCTGCCCTGATCGCCCAAGTGCACGGGGCTCTAAACGGCACGGCTGGACTCATACCGGCAGAAGAGCCTGTGCCTGTAAAAAAACCTGCTGTCCCGATCAAAAAGTCGATCGAACCGGACTACATCATTAGCCTTGAAGACGGCAAGAAATTCAAATCGCTAAAGCGCCATCTGGCGACGCACTATGGTCTGACCCCAGACGAATATCGCGCCAAATGGGGTCTGCCGTCGGATTATCCCATGGTGGCGCCGAATTACGCCGCTGCGCGCTCCGCCTTGGCCAAGACCATGGGACTCGGCCGCAAACCGAAAGAGCCGGAAGCCCCAGCCACGGCGCCGGCGAAACGGACCCGCAAGAAGGTCGCAGCCTAAATCCGTATCAACAGTCGTTCGGACGCGCAGCAGCCGTTGGCCCAATCTGCGCGGAATCAAAGGGCGGGGATGAGCCCCGCCTTTCCCGTCCAAGAGCCTCATTTCCAGAGTAATTCATGATGGCTCCAGCAATCCCTGCCGCGGCATTAACTTGCATGCTCCGGCCCGGGTTTCGAGCCGTCAATGCGTTCCGGCGATGACGAACCTTGCCAAGGCTTTCCCGGACCGTTAGCCAGCCTTGCTGAGGCTGCCTGCAGAGGACTTTCCCGTGCGGCGATCCTGTTCCACCTCGTAGTTGATCTTCTGGCCCTCATTAAGGGTCGACAGGCCCGCTCGTTCAACAGCGGAAATGTGGACAAAGACATCCTGACCGCCGTTGTCAGGCTGAATAAAACCAAAACCCTTCGTGCTGTTGAACCACTTCACCGTTCCAGTCGCCATATCCATTCCTTTGTAATAAGTCGCAACTTAGGCAGGCCATTCACGCCAGCCTGATTTGTACACGAGACTTTAGGCGCATCAAAATCGGAAAATTGCAAGGCCCACTCGATCGCCTGATCTCCAGCAGCAACTGCAACATATGCGAGGCGCGTGCCAGACGAGGCGTATGCCAGACGTTTCGTCGTGCGCTGTCGCTCGAACGTTGACAGAAACAATGACACACCTTGCAAACTCGGCACATCTTGTGGACGTGCTCGGGTCGCTTCTCGACTGCGATACCCGCTCCTGACCGGGTATCGTCGGCCAAAATGAGGGTTTTTGTCATGTGCCGCCAGACCGAAAGATCAGGCGCGCAGCGACCTGCACATTCAAACCGGAACCCGCGAACCTCGATTAGCTTCTGCCTGCTCCGAAGGGCGGTAGCCTGCTCTGAGGCGGGCCACTGTCGGGTTGAAAACCAACTGTCGGGTTCGGAACCCCAGATTGTCGGCAAGGTACGCGCCGCCCACTGGTTGGCCAAAGGGCACTGGCTCCTGATCCTGCCGCCATGCTCGCCCGATCTCAACCCGATCAAGACAGGTCTGCTCAAAACTCAAGGCGCGGCTGCGGAAGAAGGCGGCCAAAACTTTCGACGCTCTCTGCGGAACTCTCGGCGATATCTGCCAGCTGCTGGAGCCAAATCAAAAACCATTAATTGCGACAGGTGATTTTATGACATTCATTGCGAAGAGGCCAGAATGAACAGCGGAAGAGAGTAGCAGCTCTCTGGTCGCGGCGAGGTGGATCGTCGACACGATCGGCACCTGGCCCGTGCGGGGATCGCACCGCAGCCAGCACCAGAGCCAGACCTTGACCGCTTGCCTTGCTCAGGCGCCACAACAACGAGTGGCTGGAAGCAGATCCACGTGAACTCAGCGATATCGATCAGACGATGCTTACCCTCATGAAAGCCGATCCCGACGCTGTCCAGCGCCGCGAAATCCTGACCAGCATATGGCGCATCGGATGCCACCGCCTGCACACTCACCATCGACATGCCGGAACTCGGAACCAAAGGCCGCAAGCCTCGCCGGCCTCGGCAAAATGGAGCGGCCGCGCCTGGGCGGCCGGGCCAATGTTCGCCAGGCCCTCTACATGCCCGGCCCTTCGCCCTGCGCTTCAACCCCGACCTCAAGGCAAAATACCAGGCGCTAAAGGCGGCAGGCAAACCCGCAAAGGTCATCATCTTGTTGCGAAAGCTCCTCATCCTAGCAAACGCTCTCCTCAAGGCGCAGCGAAAATGGCCCCTAAAACCCTTGACCGAAACGGATACCTTAGCCTTTCAGGTGAGGCGGGCCGAGATAGACCAACCGCGGGTTTAACTTCGCGAGTTTAAGCTGATTATGCCGATGCAACTCTAGCGCCTGCGCGACCGTTTTAGCTTCCATCAACAAGGCGGCAGGGTGGGAGGAAGTACCCTCCCCTGCCGCGAACAAGCTTTGGACAAAGCCCCACCTTGTCCGTAATGTGATCGGGAGGCCGGGGCGCGGCGGTGCTCAGCGGATGTGACGCGCGAGATCTGCGACCCTACCCATCAGCACTTCCATCGGTCCTCGCTGGAAGACGCGCAGCCAAAGCACCGCAAAAGTGCTGATAACCACAACGAAGCCAAAGAGCGTGGACAGGCTCTCGTCTTTGAAAATGTTTATCTTCATAAGATAGGCTATTCCCGCAATGTGCAGCACATAGGCCGTCAAAGACATCGAGCCGACTGCGATTATTGGCCAGACCAGCTTTCGCAGACGCGGGAGCGCATCCACAGCGAGCATGCAAGCCGCCAAGATGATCATTGCGCAACCGGTGCTGCCCACGATCGAAAGCGTCGTTTCGCTATGAGGTGCGGCTATCCATGACGACTTGACTATAAATGACGACTTGGAAGGCTCAAAAGCGCCGTCAACGTCAGACCACCACAAGGAGGTTTCAGTCAAAGCGCGGGAACTCAGCGCGAGCAAGGATCCCCCATGGCCCAACACGGCCAGCGCGACCCCCGCCAGACCAAGGCGCCAATGCGCTGCTAGCGTATTAAGATTAAGGCGCGCGATGGCCATGCCAGCGATGAGGAAAGGAACCCAGGTCACCGCGGGATAGTAGCCGTTGACCATGAGGTTGAAGACCGGGTCGAGGAGGTTGGGGGCAACCGACAGAAGGGAGGAACGGACTTGCGGGAGAACTAATGCCGTAGCGGCAGCGATCAAGCCCAGCTGATATGCGCTGAGCCGATGGAGCGGCAATACCAACAAGAAGCAAATTCCGTAGTATTCTAGGATGACTTCGACCTGGGTACCGAGGCAGCCCAGGATTGAGCCAAGCGCGAGCAAAACAAGGGCACGAATTGCGACTCTGGCGATGGCCTGTCTACCGGCTATCCCCGACTTCGGCGCCTTGCGACCTGTAATCAGGAGGATTGAAAAACCGGCCAATACGGCAAACAGGGCCGACGGCCGCCCATGGGTTAGTTCCATCAGAAACCCGACTAGTCCTCCTTCGCCGGGGTCGGGACCGAGATGGGCGGCATACATCCCGAAGACAGCCAGGCCCCGAGCGAGGTCGATGCCGACCAGCCGATCTACTACCGACCCATTCCTAGCGTCGGCAACCGGTGCCTTCATTACCATGGTAGATTCCCTTGCTGGGTGTGTGGATCGCGGGAGCCGCGATAGGAGAGCCGGTCGGCTGCTGCCGTCGCCTCGTGAAAGGGTTCAAAACATCGCGCCATCTGGCGCATCGAGCCGGCGACAGAGCTGTTCAGCCATTAGCCTGGGGTAAGAACAACAGATCGGCTCACAAAGCCTGTGTCACGGACCTGAAAAGTGGTGTCGCGGAACCGTCGTTTTTTGCATGATGGCTAAGCCGAGAGATCCACTGCACCGACGAGAGACTCAGCGACGTTAGATATCCGATCAGTACGCCGCGGCTCCGCCGGTGACGATCACCCCGGGTGTCAAGGCCAGGGCGTAAACCTGCCATAATCTGTGGTAGTGCGCCCGCGACCAATCCGTTCGACAAAGCTCGGCGCATGGTCGAGCCAATCATATTCTTCCATGTGGCTGTTGCCTGAAAAACCGAAGACGCCGTTCGCTGGTCCAGCTGTTCCAGACCTCGGCCTGCGTCGGTCATTAGAACCGGCGCGCCTGTTTCCCAAATCAATTTGCTGATGCAGCCGCCGGGGGTCACATTGAGCAAAAGTGCCGAGGTCAGGACGGGTTTCATAGGGGCTCTTCGTTTGGCTTTGTTAACGACCCCTTTCTTGCAAGTTGTAGCTGACAGCAGCCTGAAAGCTCCCCAAATAATTCGCTGCCGCCGGTTCAGCCTATTGTCAGCTTCGACCAATAAGATGGGAGCCTTGCCCTCATACCGGAGCTCGGCAGCATGATGCGAATACTGCTCACTGAAGACGATAAGGACCTTGGAAGTGCTATGCACGATCATTTGGTGGCTGGTGGCCACGCGGTCGACTGGGCCAAGAACCTGTCCGAAGCGCGCGATTATGCAGCTGTGGTCGGCTACGACCTTATTTTGCTCGACGTTCACCTGCCGGACGGCAATGGGATCGACTATCTGCGGGAGCTGATCAAGGAACTTGAATCGGCACCGGTCATCATTCTGACAGCCTGCGATCGGATTTCGCATCGCATCGAGGGCTTCAACGCTGGAGCCGACGACTATTTGGTCAAGCCGTTCGATCTGGGGGAACTCTCAGCGCGTATCCATGCAGTGGCACGTCGCCATGGGCATTTTCCGGAGCCGCAATTTTCGGTTGGGACGCTTTCCATACAGGCAGCCGAGCGACGCCTCTTCCGCGACGGGCAGGAGGTCTACCTGACTTGACGCGGATGGGCGGTGCTCGACTACCGTCTGCCCCAGCCCTGCACGGTCGTTTCAAAAGGGAAGATCGTGGACGCGCTTTTCGGCAGACGGCGCTGATTCATACTCTAAAAGAAAATTCGGCTTCCAGTTGCCTTGGCCATGACTGCCCTTCCCGAAAGATGGGTGACAGTTCATTCCGGATAGATGGGTTACACTTTCGGCCCTTTGCAAGGAGAGCAAGGTGCCTTGGAAGGAGTGTAACGTCATGGAAGAGCGGCTGAAGTTCGTCGCCCGGCTGCTGGACGGCGAGAAGATGGCGGTGCTTTGCCGGGAGTTCGATATCTCGCGCAAGACCGGCTACAAGATCCTCACGCGCTACAACGACAGCGGCCTGGAGGGGCTGACGGACCGATCGCGGCGGCCCTATCGCCACGCCAATCAGCTTCCGTTTCAAATCGAGAAGCTGATTGTGCGCCTCAAGCAAGACAAGCCGACATGGGGTGCGCCGAAGATACGCGAGCGGCTGGCCCGGCTGTATCCGGATGTGCACCGGCCCGCGATCTCGACCGTGCATGCCGTGCTCGACCGCCGGCATGGTCGAGCGCCGCAAGCGCAGGCGCAACAGGGCGACGGGGACACCACTTTCAAACGGCTGTCGCCCTAACGATCTTTGGTGTGCCGACTACAAGGGCGAGTTCGGCAGAGAACACGGCCGGGACAGGGGATCACAAACACTTGACCGTTCCAGACCCTGGCAGTGGCGCATCGATTGACCGTTGGCTCTGTTCGTGGGCACCGAAAATAGGGCCTTCTTGGTCCTCGGCAGAGAATATGGCCCGGACGGGGGATAACAAACACTTGACCGTTCCAGACTCTGGCAGTGGCGCATCGATTGACCGTCGACTCTGTTCGCGAGCGCCGAAAATACGGACGACCCCTATGGTCAAAGTGCACTTCTGACCTGCTAGGCACTGTTCGATAACTGGAGGCACCCGCTACGGTGCCCTCGTATTTAAGACACCTGTCAGTTTCAAGCCTGGACATTGACGCGTGGCGCGGCTGCCATTCGTTGACCGCCACGTCGAATTGCCCGCCAACCAGTGTACAGCCGCCGGTGGTCACATTGAGCAAAAGTGCCGAGATCAGGAGGGGTTTCATAAGGCCTCTTCGTTTGGCTTTGTTAACGACCCCTTTCTTGCAATTGTAGCTGACAGCAGCCTGAAAGCCCCCAGATATTCGCTGGCGCCGGTTCAGCCTACTGTCAGCTTCGATCAATAAGGCAGGAGCCTTGCCCTCATACCGGAGCTCGGCAGCCTGATGCGAATACTGCTCATTGAAGACGACGACGACCTTAGAAGTGCTGTGCACGATCATTTGGTGGCTGGTGGCCACGCGGTCGACTGGGCCGAGGGCCTGTCCGGAGCGCGCGGTCATGCAGCTGTGGCCGGCTACGACGTTATTTTGCTCGACGTTCACCTGCCGGACGGCAATGGCATCGACTATCTGCGGGAGCTGATCAAGGGGCTTGATACAACGCCGGTCATCATTCTGACAGCCCGCGATCGGATTTCGCACCGCATCGAGGGGCTCAACGCTGGCGCCGACGACTATTTGGTCAAGCCGTTCGATCTGGGGGAACTCTCGGCACGCATCCGTGCAGTGGCACGTCGCCAAGGGCATTTTCCGGAGCCGCAATTTTCGGTTGGGACGCTTTCCATACAGGCAGCCGAGCGACGCCTCTTCCGCGACGGGCAGGAGGTCCACCTGTCTGGACGCGAATGGGCGGTGCTCGACTGCCTTCTACGCCGGCCCGGTTCGGTCGTTTCAAAGGGGAGGATCGAGCACGCGCTTTATTCATTCAATTCGGAGTTCGAGAGCAACACAGTGGAGGTTTATGTCAGCCGGCTCCGCAAGAAGATCGGCGGGGATAGAATAGCAACCGTGCGTGGCTCCGGATACAGGCTCGTGGTCACATGACGAACTCGAACAGCATGACGAGAAAGCTGATATCGTGGTTAGGCGGGGCAACGCTCCTGGTTTGGATCGCCGCCCCAACCATTGCTGCGTTCATTTTTTGCAATAATGTAAACGAAAGTTCGGATGACTTGCTCCAGGCGAGCGCAGAGTACAGAGAACCAGAGCTGATCAAGGTCTTGAATGGAAAACACGTTGATCAATACAATAACCACTTGCCAACTTATAAAAAGTACTGGACCTATCGTGAGCAGGTTATTAATAAGTACGGGGTAGTGCTTATTTCCGAACCGGAAGAGGGTCAGCAGCCCTTCCCTGATGCTCCCCTGAGTAACGGCTTTTGGGGAAACGCTGATTACCGCGTCTACACAGAGGAGATCCAAGACGGCGTGTATCATCAGTTGGCCGAACCGCTTGATGGCCGCCGTACCACAATCGCGAAGGGCGCACTTTTTGTCTTCCTTCCGACACTCGTGCTCCTGCCCTTTAGCTTAGCTGTTTGGTGGATCGTGATCCGGCGCTCGCTGCGGCCAATCGAGGTACTGCGACAGCAGATCGGATCGCGCGACGGCGGCAATCTGTCACCAATGGACTTGGGCGATTTCCCGGCAGAGTTGGCTCCAATCGCGGCATCCGTCAATCGGCTTCTCGATCGTCTGCGGGCGGCTCTCGAGGCCGAACGCGAGTTCGCCGCAAACAGTGCGCATGAACTGCGCACGCCGATCGCAGGTTCAATCGCTCAGATGCAGAGATTAGTGGCCGAGCTTCCCAATGGGTCGGCCAAAATGCGTGCGCGCGGCATCGAGCAAGCGCTGTCGAGCCTTGGCCGCCTTGTCGAAAAAGTGCTTCAGCTCGCTCAAGCCGAATCGGGGGTTGGCATGGCGGATCACGCGATCGATCTTGTCCGATCGGTTCGGCTGGAAATCGACGACCTGAGGAAAAAGCCGCAATATGCCGGACGCCTGCATCTTAACGTCGACGGCTGCACCACTTTGATGCGCAAAGTGGATGTCGATGCGTTTGGGATCCTCCTTCGTAACCTGATCGAGAATGCGCTGATACATGGACTGCCCACTGTTCCGACAACAGTTTCCGTCCAAACTGATGGAACCATCGCTATTGCAAACGCCGGACCGGTGGTGCCCCTCCCCGACCTCGAAGGGCTTACAAAGCGATTTAGTCGTGGTGCTACTCCTGCTGCGGGCTCAGGCCTTGGTCTACATATCGCTAACATGGTTATCCAGCGGATCGGTGGCAGTCTAGAGCTTGCGTCGCCCGCCCGCGGTCGCAATGATGGTTTCGAGGCGATCATACGAATTCCTCAATGACACCGGTGAATTCGACGACAGTTGGACACAGGGCGGATTGCTGGCAAGGCTGCTGACAGGGCGAACTGTACGGCAGTATGTATACGGCGTAGAAATCGTACTTCACACAACGCATTTCGGCCGCGGCAATCAATGCCGCTATCATCGTCTGAGCAGTTCGATCGAAGCGACACGACATGATCGGCAAAATCGAAGGCTCCGCCTCACCGCTCGCTCGATTTCGCCCGGGGAGAAAAAAGGCCATCCGAGAAAGTGCAAGCCGCCGCGCAAAGGCGACGTGTCCAATTGTCTGGGTGCCCCTGTGCGCCGGCCCGATCGGGTTGGCGGGGTCCAGTAAGGACCCGGACCAACCATTCCATTTAGACGACCGGCAGGTTTTAATCGGCGTCCGGATCGCCGTCCCAAAATGCCCCAAGTATACGGCTAGAAAGGCTGCCAACGATCGAGCTTTGGTCGGAGGCGTGCTTGTCAGCGTCTTGGGTGCTTGACCGGCCTTTGCAATGGCCATCGCCATCGCAAGTATCGTGCGTGGCCAGTGAGACCGCAATTTCATCAGCCTGGAGCCGACCGTATCGGTGCTTTTTTATGATTTAGGGATTTTTCGTTTTCCTCTTGGATCATCACGGGTTTGGAGAGGATCTGGTGTTAAGTGCCATTCGGAGCGCCGGCGAACCGCCCGAAATTAATGTGGTCGAGTGATGAAGCCTCCCGAATGCGTTAAACGAGACCCTTTATGGCGGCCCTGGCTGACAACAGTCTGAAAGCTGCAAGCGGCATGCGAAAATGGGGCGATCCTGAATGACGACAGATGCTATCAACATGAAAGAGGCTCGCCCTGAAAGCTGAGCACGCTTTATGCTCAGGCTGCTGACAAGGCCAAAGCAGCGTAAGTGCGTAGTGAAATCCAAGGTCCACATGGGTCGTCGCGCGTCCCATGCGCCTGGGAAGGCGCCGGCCCGGCCAAGCTTTCCCAGCTCGTCCGCATGATGCTTCGCTGAGCGTCAATGGACGTTGGCGCGAGACCAAGGCGTCGTGCGTTGCAATCCGGACGGTCCAGGGTATCAGGAGTTTCACGGCCTCGGCCCGCTTGGCTGGCCACAGTTGAAGCTCCAACGTACCGGCTGGCACCGGGAAATTGGGCTCTGCGCTGCCTCAACGCTGATGGCACGGTCAATGCTTGCCTACCGATGGGGCCGCCCATGCCGTGATGCTGTCGGTCGACGTTCGCAAACCAGACCCTCGCGAGACCCAGCGAAGGGGCTCGCCGGTACGACGAGGGACCTTACCTCTTTATGCGCGGCATCATTAGCCTTACACGTCGTCCCTCGCGCTCGGGTCTTTGTGGGGCGGATGAAGTCCTGATCGCGGTGGCACTGCTGCATGTTTGCGTAAGACCCATCCAGTCACGATCGCGCTGTCCTTCGATGTCGCGGTGCTGATAGGCGGGCAGATCGGTGTGCGCGGCGCCCGCCAAAGGATCGTCGTCACGCCGGAGGAGGCGAGCGTCATAGCCGGCGCGCCGGCGAAAGGCGCTTTCTGTCGGATGCCCGACAATGTCGGATATCGCAAGTATCAAGGTTGGATCAAACCTTGCGAATCGGGGCTTTCTTACTTGGCACGGGGCATGCTCAGGTATCCGCAAACACCCAATGGATAACGAGCAGACTTCCCATGGCCTCACCATGCCGAAAGTTTCCCGGACGCATCCAAAGATGAGGCTCGCGTCAGGCCCAGCAACACGCTGACGGCTCATGTGGCTCGGCGTCGCGTGCCGATCCACTTTCTCCCAATAGGCGTTCGGGAGACATAGATCCTTCAAAATGAGGAACAGATCACTTTGCCAGGAACGCAGCCCATAACCCCACTCTCCCTACCAGAACTACCAAGCAAGCCCCGCACTCATGGGCTTCGCAGGACGTCCGTTGCGTCCGAGTTGGTCGGCGCGGGGCCGGCTCCGATCCCCGTCGCATGGGAGGACGGCAAGGCGAGGGATTTCGTGCTCGACAACGGCATGGAGGTGGTCGTCATTCCCAACCACCGGGCGCCGATCGTCACCCACATGGTGTGGTACAAGATCGGCAGCGCCGACGAGCCGCCGGGCAAATCCGGCATCGCCCATTTCTTCGAGCATCTGATGTTCAAGGCGACGACCAACCATGCGGGCGGCGAATTCGACCGCGCAGTGTTCGAGATCGGCGGCTCCAACAACGCCTTCACCTCCTCCGACTACACCGCCTTCTATCAGACAGTGGCGCCGTCGGCGCTCGAGCTGATGATGAGCTTCGAGGCCGACCGAATGCGAAACCTCATCCTGACCGACGATGTCGTCAAGACCGAGCGCGATGTGGTCATCGAGGAGCGCCGCTCAAGCACCGACACCAACCCGCAGGACGTTCTCCATGAGGAGATCGACGCGACGCTGTGGCAGAACCACCCCTATCGCATCCCGATCATCGGCTGGATGCAGGAGATCGAGCAGCTGAACCGCGTCGACGCCACCGTCTTCTATGAAAAGTACTACTGGCCCAACAACTCCGTGCTGATCGTGGCCGGCGATGTCGAACCGGACACGGTGCGGGCGCTGGCCGAAAAGACCTATGGCAAGGTGGCGCGCGGACCTGACCTGCCGCCGCGCATCCGGCCGGTTGAGCCCGAGCAGAACACCAGGCGCACCGTCACGCTCTCAGACGCCCGCGTCAGCGTGCCCAGTTTTTCGACGCAGTGGGTGGTGCCGTCCTACCACACCGCCAAGCCGGGCGAGGCCGAAGCGCTCGACCTGCTGGCCGAAATTCTCGGCGGCGGTAACCGCGGCCGGCTCTACCAGGCGCTCGCTGTCCAGCAAGGTATCGCTTCCAGCGCCCGCGTCTATTTCCAGGGCACTGTGCTCGACGACACCAAGTTCGCCATCTATGGCGCACCGCGCGGCGATGCCAAGCTGGCTGATCTCGAAGCGGCGGCCGCTGCCGAAGTTGCCCGCATTGCCGAGGATGGTGTCAGCAACGAGGAACTAGGCAAGGCCAAGGACCACTATTTGCTCAATATGATCTTTGCGGAAGACAACCTGGACTGGCTCGCCAGCATCTACGGCTCGACGCTGGCCACCGGCGGTACCGTGAAGGATGTCGAGGAACGGCCGAATCGCATCCGCAAGGTTACCCCCGAGCAAATCAAAGCAGTTGCCGCCCGCTATCTCGCGTTCGACCGTTCGACCACGGGCTATCTCTTGCCCAAGACGGAGAATCAAGAGATGACGCTCGGCGCTCGGCCCCATGCTGCGATGAACATCCAGGAGGTGAAGTCCGAAAAGGGCATCATCGCCTGGCTGGTGGAGGACCACACAGTGGAAATCGTCAACATCGGCTTTGCCTTCAAGGGCGGCACCAAGCAGGACCCGGTCGGGAAGGAGGGGATGGCCAAACTGATGGCCGGCCTGTTCATCGAAGGCGCTGGCCATTACGACAGCGGTGCCTTCCAGGTGAAGCTCGACCATGCCGGCGCCGAAATGAGTTTGGACGCGCAAAGCGACGACATCTACGGATCGATGTGCATGCTTTCCAAAAAGCAGGACGCGGCGTTCGGCCTGCTTCGGCTCGCGCTGAACGCGCCGCGCTTCGAGCAGGGGCCGATCGATCGCGTCCGCGCCGAGATTGTCTCCCGCATCGTCGGCAGCGAGCGAGACCCTAACGCCATCGCTCAGCGCAAATGGCTGCGCGCGATCTATGGCGCGCATCCTTGTTCAAGGCCGGGAGAAGGCACAAAAGAGAGCCTCCCCGGCATCACGCCGTCCGACCTCCGCGCCTTCCACCAGGCCATTTTCGCTCGCGACGGGCTCCATATTGCCGTGGTGGGTGACATTGACGCGAACACGTTGAGGGAAAGGCTTGACCAGCTGTTTGGTGATTTGCCTGAGCAACAAACCCTCGTCCCCGTCTACGATGTCGCGCCGAAACTCGGTCAACTGGTGGAGGAGAACTACGACCTGCCGCAGACTTCGCTGACGTTGGCCTGGCCTGGCGTGAAGCCTAGCGCGCCGGATTTCTACGCGGCCGTGCTGCTGAACGACATCCTTGGCGGCTCATACTTGACTTCCCGCCTTTACGAGGAGGTACGTCAAAAACGCGGCCTTGCCTATCACGTCAGCTCTGAACTAACCCTTGACTCGCTTCTGGTTACGACAGAGACACGCTCGGACTGCGCTGCCCAAACACTGAGCATCGTGCGAGATGTGGTAAAGCAGATGGCGCAGCAAGGACCGACCGGGGCCGAGCTCAAGGCGGCGAAGAAGCACCTGATCGGCGCCTATGCCATCGACCAACTGGGCTCGACCCGCTCGATTGCAGACCGGCTCCTGGATTTGCAGATTCACAAGGCCGACGTCGACTACAACCAGCGTCGCGCCCGCAGCATCGGTCGGGTGACGCTCAAACAGGTCAAGGCGGCGGCCAAAAAGCTGCTTTCGGCCGAGCCCGCCATTTTGGTGGTCGGCCCGCCGCTGGGCGGCAAGGATGAGTAAAGAAACTCATCACACCTTCCTTCTTCATCGGGGCTTCTCGTGGGAAGAGCGTTGGAGGCCCGTGGGCCAAGCAGATCATGCAGACGCGCGGAGTCGTTTTCGCCGACCTTGCGCGGCATTGGCGGTCCGGCGGCCTCTCGCCGAAATGGCGCTCCTCAGCATGTATGCCGCCTTTTTGCAGAATTCAGTCGCACGCCACCAGCAGGCATGGTGGATGAAGCAAACATCCGACTGCTTAATCCATCAATTGATGAACCGCGGGCACTCAAACTAACGAAACTGCTGTCTTTTCATCGGGCTAGCGTGGTCTACCAGCTGCTTTGCCGAGGCCCTACGACGAACCCACTGGTGCAGAATACACACTGACGGCCCGTCGACCTGGATGTTCGCTGCGTTGAGGAGGAATCCGGTATTGCCCCTGTGCCTGCCGATGATCCGTCGCCTGAAATCCCCGCACCTGTTTGGAGCCATCGACCGCCTGCCGGCACTCGGCAGACCAGTTGGCAATAAGACGTTCGAGGTCGTCAATCCGTCGACCGGCGAAGTTTTGGCAGAGCTTCCCGATATGGGCGTGGAGGAGACACGTGCTGCGGTAGACAAGGCCTATGTTGCGCAGTCGGGATGGGCCGCGTTGACGGCCCGAGAACGTAGCGACGTTCTTTGGCGATGGCATCAGCTGATCATCGACCATGCAGGCGATCTCGCCGCGATTCTGACTGCGGAAATGGGCAAGCCGCTTGCCGAAGCCATTTCAGAGGTATCGCATGCGGCGGCGTATCTGCAATGGTATGCCGAAGAGGCCAATCGCGTCTATGGGGAGACGATCTCGGCACCCTCGACAGACCGCCGAATGCTAGTGATCAAGCAGCCCATCGGCGTTGTTGGCACGATCACGCCATGGAATTTCCCGGCCTCCATGGTGGCGCGCAAAATCTCGCCGGCCTTGGCTGCGGGCTGCACAATCGTGCTCAAGCCCGCTGAACAGACGCCGCTTGTGGCTGGCGCAATGTTCGCCCTCGCCCATCAGGCCGGCTTTCCCGATGGCGTGGTCAACCTGATCTATGCGTCCGAAGGTGATCGCGTGGGCCGTGAACTCTGCACCAATTCCAAGATTCGAAAGATCAGCTTCACCGGTTCGACGGAGGTCGGACGGCTGCTGATGCGTCAGTGCTCTGACCAGATCAAGAAGGTCAGCCTTGAACTCGGCGGCAATGCACCTTTCATCATCTTCGATGATGCCGACATTGACGGTGCTGTTGACGGTGCGGTCCAGGCGAAGTTCCGCAATGCCGGCCAGACCTGCGTTTCCGCGAACCGCATTTACGTCCAATCGAGCGTTCACGATGAGTTCGTCAAGAAATTCGTGGAAAGAATCCGGCACTTGTCGGTTGGCGACGGATTCGATGCCGGAGTGGACATCGGACCGCTCATCGACAAGCATGCTCTGGCCAAGATCGAGTCTCACATCGCAGATGCCATTGCGAAAGGCGGCACAATACGATGCGGGGGCCAGCGTATCGGCAAGAATGGCACGTTTTTCGAACCCACGGTCCTCACCGAGATTTCCAGCGTCATGGCAGTCGCGCAAGAGGAGACATTCGGGCCGCTCGCGCCGATCATTCGCTTCAACGATGCGGATCAGGTCGTGCGCGAGGCCAATGACACGATCTACGGCCTCGCCGCATACTTCTATGCCTCAAACCTGAAGCGGGTCTGGCGTGTGGCAGAGGCTCTGGAATATGGCATGGTTGGCATCAACACGGGACGCATGTCCTCGGAGGCGGCACCGTTTGGCGGGATCAAACAATCCGGCATCGGGCGGGAGGGTTCCCGTCATGGCCTCGAGGACTATCTGGAAATGAAATATCTTTGCATGGGCGGGATTTGAAACCTGCTGCACTGTCTCTCCGCCCCACCGGGGGGCGGCCTGCGGTCAATGCCGCCACCTAATTGGAAGTTCCAAACGCCGTTGACCTGAAACACGGATGCCCGGCAGGAGACTGAGCTCGCTGCCGGGCCGGACATGCCTTGGGAGGGCATAAATCAGCGCTCCTAGGGCCGATGGGCCACTCAGTTCGTGCGCCTTTTGCCGATTGCGTTGCATGTGCCGTGCCAAGCCAAAAAGCATTGATAAACCGCCGATGGATCAGCTTTTGCCCTGTTGCGCATTCTACATTGTGGGATATGCGACAATGCCCAAGCGGTTGAATCGTCGTGTTGCAGAACCCCAGACGGGTCATGACTGCTATTCTTAGGACAGTGCGCAGCAAGCCGCTACTCGCTGCACTCCAGGCACACCATTTCCATAATCAAGCGGTGGGTGCTATGTCTGACCGAGCTGTCGACCAGGGAACGGTGTGAGGCCTCAAATCCCTCCATATTGTTGCACCCGCCGGTCCAACAGGACTGCAGGTCCGGACTCAAAGGATCTTGGCTGCTATGGCGACATTGCGGTGCACGCCGCTTTCCGACCAATGATGTGCGTCCAGGTCGAGGCCGGCCCTAATGAACCACCGCCTTGGCACCCTCGCCCATCTCATTTTCGGCATCGACAAGCTAGACCAGAGCGCACTTGCAAGGCGCCATGCAGTCCTGTCGGCGGGCGAACTGTTGGTGACGGGTACAGCTGCGAGCGAACGTTCATCCACCGACGCACAGCGCGGACTGTCGCTTTTCAAATTAGGAAATCTCTGTAGCCACCATTCATGAGCGCGCGGCCACGCGAGACGGCCCGACGGATGCGGTCGCGCAGATGATCGCGAGGATCCGCCCAGTCGGCATGGACGCGCCGTTGACCGATGAGAACTTCGGCGAGCTCGCGATGAGGTGCTCCGGCGAGCGAACCGTCGAGCGCACGAAGAACGAAGGACAAACGAACGCCGCGCTTTTCCGGCGCAAACAAGCGGGGGGCAACTGTTGCCCTAGACTGAGAGCATTGAGGCACTCCAGTCCCCTCAGTCGATGCTTTAAAAGCACCGCGGGCCAGATGGCTTGCGTATGCAGGCAAACAGGGTGGAGGATATTCGCGCCCGAGACGGCGAGCTGCAGCGCGTGGTCCGCATTGCGAAGAAGAACATGCTGGCTCTTGTCGGGCGCCAGCAGGACGATTGCACGACAGGGCAATGCCGAGAGTTCGAACGGCGGTGTCGGCGACGAGGCAGGCAACCGTTCCGCAATGACCGGCAGCACATGGACGCACCAGAGCGGACACCAGAATACGACCGAAGCGCGGCCACAAGACTCCGCGAAACAGAACACCCCAGCGTGACAGGTCGCCGGCCGACGCGACCATATCGAGAAAGGATTGGAGAGACCAAGTCTTGCAATGCTGGCGCGCAGCGGTCAGATCGCGCTGGAACGCTGGATTGCGGCGTAAGAACTCCCAAGCCCACTCCCGCAGCGTCAGGCCAGCGGTGTAGTCGTATGATCTTTCATCCCGCCAATCGGCCTGATCCGCGCCAGTCAGGAGATTCATGACTGACATCCCCTGCCCGCGCCTGCGTGCGTCGAAACATTATGCCACTTCGCAAAGCATCGGCGTAGGCAGCAGACGTCGAAGACCCCGTTTCGTTGAAGCGTCAGCCATCGCCACTGTCGGCGACAGAAGATGTGCCCAAATTGCCACCAGACCGTCGAACTGGCACAGCGACGGCCAGCGCGACCTGGAATTGATCCCGTAACAGTCATCGGCTCCTGCGTCGCGATCCAGACGTCCCTTGAAGGCGCAGTAGCGCGGCAGTGGATCGCACGCTGCTTGTCGGCAAGTTGTCGTAGCGGCGGCGCCATAGGCACGGTCATCGGAGGGTCTCCTGCGGCAAGCTTTCGCCATTGGAGGCCAATCTCCCCGCTAGGGCAGCCTGTGCAGTTGCACAGGTGAAGCGGATCAATCAGGGGGAGCCATGGCGGAAACTGGATGATGGCGGCTTGAGGAGAGCGGCGTATCGAGGCGGGTGATGAAGCCTGCCAGTACCTCTCAAGGAGAGTGATACGCCATGAACGAGACTATCAACACATTGTTCGCCTTCGTCAGCCCGACGAAATCGATGATACCCTGACGGATGTACTTCGCAGCGGCGCGCGCAAATTGCTTGCGCATGCGATCGAGATGGAGGCCGAGGCGTATGCCAAGGCGGTCGACTGCCTGACGAAAGATCATATTGCGTCGCTGGCGCTCTACGATTTCCCCGCCCAACACTGGGATCATCTGCGAACGTCCAATCCCATCGAAAGCGTCTTTGCAACCGTTCGCTATCGCACGGTGCGTACCAAGGGCTCGCTATCCTCGAAAACCGCCCAGCTGATGGTCTTCAAGCTGTTGGCCGCGGCCAGGAAGTGGCGACGATTGAAAGGACAAAATCAGTTGCCGAAACTCATCGCAGGTGCCAGGTTCCTGGACGGAATCCAGGTCATCGAAACGAAGCCGCAGAGCGCCGCTTGATCAGCCTCGTCACCCAAATTCCAGCATAGCTCCATCGGAACTGCCAGCCTTCCTTGCCGATCAGGCGCATATCAGCGCTGACGATACCGAGGACGGCGATGGCGGTCACCTCCAGGCCGCCGAGTAACGACCCTCAAAACACCGCACTGGTCGAGGCCAGCCTGAACCGGTATCTTGTGCCTGCCCTCGGGAGTCGCTCTATCCACCATGTGATCGACACCGACATTGCTAACGTCACCAAGAAGATCGTCGCCGGGGGTCACCCGCAAGCGGCTAACACGGCCTTCTGGTGTATGCGGGCATTTTTCAACTGGTGTCGCAAACCGCCGCAACGGCTCATCCGCGGTTTCCCCGCGAGGGATTGGAAAATCCGGATCCGGCCCCGATCGTCAAGCGCAAGCGAGTGGTGAACGATGCCGAACTGGCGGCTATATGAACGGGCTGTGAGCCCGAACCGGGCGATATCGGCTATTCGTTCGGCTCCATCGTCAAGCTGCTCATTCTGACCGGACAGAGGCGTACGGAAGTTGCCGCGATGCGTTGGTCCTCAACCTTGAAGCCGGAACATGGAACTATCGGGTGACCGCACGAAGAACGAAGAGCCTACGCTTATTCCGCTGCCCACACTGGCGGTGTCGGTCCCCCAGACGGTACCGAAGACCAATGACACGTTTTTTTCCCTGCGAGGGGCAACGAAAGAAGCCACTTCTCAGGCTACGCGAAGGGCAAGAAGGCTCTAGACGGCAAGGTCAATACTGACGGGGTGGCTTTGGAGAACTGGACCCTTCACGATCTGCGCAGGACGCTCGCGACAAATCTCGGCAGGCGGCAGGTATTGCCACACGTCATCGAGCACATACTGAATCACAAGGCGGCGTCCTTGACAGACATTGGCGAAATCTACAATCTCTATAGCAAAGTCAAGGAGAAGCGCGAGGTGTTGCAGATGTGGTCAAATCACATCGAATGGCTGATCAAGCAGGCTGCGGATGACGCTCTGGCGGCGTAGCTGCTGGCATGGGCGGAAGATGCGGCGCAACAATCGTCAGAGCCTCATCGAATTGGAGATCATGCTTGACCAGCAAATGCGCGGCCAATGCTTCGATGGCCGACCAGTGATCGAGTACTAGCCGGGCCGTGCAATCTTCGATCCGCCCCCAATCGGGGCGGCGCGGCATCAGGAACCGCAACTCACCATAGATTCGCTTGGCATCCGCGTAGTCGCAGCTCCCCTCATTCCCATCGGACGCATTCATCGCCATATCGCGCGGGTCCAGATAGCCTTCGAATGCGGAGTCTGCAAAAGGACCTGCCAGACACGCAACTATCTCCCGGATCGCATCATCGCGTTCCAAACATCGATCCATATCGTCCTCGAAAATCGGCTTTCGCTTCGAGGTGAATCCTTGCGCTGAATAAAAACCCGCGCCTTCGACAACACCACCGCACTCTCCGTCACCGGCGTCGGGGTAAATACTAACACTTGAGAAAGCAGGGAGTTCACGGTCGTCGTCGAACGTCTGACGGTGCAAAACGATGGCGGCCACCGCGTGCCCGGCTTCGTGATGCGCCACAAGCGGCAGATATTGGGAGGCTACATTCATGCGGTGCGGCTCTCAGGTCTAGTTTGCTTTTGCGCATAGGACCGCAATTGTCGTGCCAACTGGGAAAATCGTTTCGGGCAATGCGATCGCTCCGATAGCGTTGCGTCTCCTGTCTGACATTGTTGGGAAGTCGACACGCGCCCGTCGCAATGCGGTCGACCTTCCGCGCGAGTTGGGTGACCCGTGAAGGCGGCCGACCAGGACGATGTTGCGCTGATCGGCGACGAAGGCGCGGCCGGGCGAGATCGCGCATCAGGGGGTGACCGGCGTGTCGGCGAAGTCGAAGTCGTCGATGTCCTTGGCCAGCGGCAACTTGGCGACAGCGAACTGGTATTTGATGGAGCGGGCCTGCTTCTCCGATATCTCGGCCTGCAAGAGATCACCGACAATCCTGGGCGGCTCGTGCCGTCGCTTGATGGCGACGCGCCCATGATCTCGTCATAGGCTCTGCGCATTCCGTAGAGCTTCAGCGCTCCCATCAGTTCCAGTACCTCGGTGCGTTCCATGGCTGTTTGTCCTCCTGAGACTGTCATAGCGGGTGCAGTCGGCGACACTCGTGAGCTAGCTTCAGCGCTTGGGGAATGGAAAGGATCGTGCCCGGCGCCGGATCGCGGCTGCGGGCCAGGATGTTGAGGATCACCGGCGCCGACGATGCACCGTGCTCGATGGCTTCCTGACAGGCGGCCTCGACCGCGCTCAATCCGTCGGTCAGCACCCAGGTGAGGATCAACACCATCTGCCGGTCGACGTCATCAACCGCCTTGAGCTGCGCCGCACCTTCTCCATTGCCGACCGCACGACCCAGCTAAGGAACGGCGCGCGCCGTGTGCCAGGGATCGTAGACGACCTCGTTGCGGCCAAAGGAGCGAACGTGTTCTCCCACGACCACGCCATCCTCTGGCGGATGCGATCCGATCGACATAAGCATGGATCTCGACGGGCCGACCGACGGCACTCGACAGCACCGAGTATTTGTTGTTGTCGAAGCGCACCGTGCAGGTCTTCGACACCGACGGGGGAATGCAGTGGAAGCCGTCGAAGCGACCGGCAGCCGCTCCCGCTGCGGCTTGGCCGCATTCGCCGACAGCAGCCGGTCCCGCGTCTCACGCCGAGCTCCCATGCGGGGATAGGGCTGGTGCTTGCGCTCGTAGCGGAACTCCGTCTGCTCAGAACGCAGGACCTTGCGCACCACCTTGCGCGAGATCTTCAGCTCACGGCAGATCGCCTTGATCGACTTCCCCTGGACCAGCGACAGCCGACGTATCTTTGCAATCGTCTCTAAAACCAACATCCAAAACACAAATGCCTCCGATCAAGCCGGAGGCATCTTGATGACCCCATCGTTAAAGGGTCCCGTTTGGACGAAAATCACCCTTTAAACAGGGTCCCCATTCCACGAAAAATCAATGCACTACCTTCCAAAGCTGCGAGAGATCGCCACCGACCGCTTTGAAGGGGCTTTCGGCGGTCTCGTCAGCGAGGTTGTGGCATGAAGAAACATCAATCCACAGCATTGGGCCGAAGCATGCCACGGGCTCATGCCGCGGGAGAGCGGGAAGATATTCTTGAAAGAAGCGGTCTCCGACATCAATACCGACAGGATGGGCAGCTTTCTCACATCACTTGAGGTCGAGCGTGGCAGTTGCGACCCGCAATGCAAGGCTGGCGGCGATGGATGCCTTTGCGCGGTTCCTGATTTCGGAGCACCCCGAATATTAGGATACGCTGCAACTGGTGGTGACACTTCCCTTCAAGAGGGCGCGTGGGTGGCACCTGTCGAATATCTCGATGAGCCCGGAAATCAAGAGCGTCCTGGCGCGTATCGTCCGCCGCACGCCTTCTGGACAGCGGGATTACGCTCTGTTTTCGCTGATGTTCAATACGGATGCACGAGTTCAGGGATCCTGAATCTTCGATTGTGACCTTCGTCTGGTATCGCCCTGTCCCGCCGAGCAAAGCAACGACCGCCCCACACTGCTCACCCGGTTCGGTGTTCCATACTTGCTGCGCACACATGGCTGCGGGCGAAGGAACCACCATGGCGGAAAAAAGCATCCATCATCGCCCTTTGCGGGACACGACGGCCATCCACCTCGTCAAGGCGGGTGTTGACATCGCCACCATCAGTCGATGGCCAGGCCACTCGGGCTGAACTAACGATGCGCTACGCCCAGGCCGGTATCGATATGAAGCGGCAAGCGCTCGAACAAGGCTTCCCCGACGTGATGTCATCGGCAAAAGATCAGACGATCATCGCTTTGATGGCTGGATGTTTGGCTGGCTGCACCGCTTGTAGACGCTCAGTTATGTGGAGTTGTATCGCGGGAAGTCGCGCGTCTTGGGCTTTTGCGGTGTCAGCTCCACATCTCTCCGCAGTGCACGTTGTCACTGTTGAAGAGCCGTTTGTTCAATCTTCGTCCTGGCACGGCAAGGGTTGTCGATATTGTGGGCGTCTTGCGCTTGCCGAGCTTGTCCGAAATCCAGCGCCGGATCAGGCGTGAACACTGTTGCGTAGTTCGTCAGCCAGAGCGCGGAGAACGTCGGCGCTTCCTTCCAGCGCCGTAAAAGCGTAGGGATTGAGGAACTGTCGGCCCCAGAACAGATTGCGATCTGTGCCGGATAGCGTAGCTTCCTCGCTGACACGCGGCCAATTCTCCGCAATGCATCGGAGCTGGCCTTCAACAATCGCAAGAGCTTCCGGCGCGCTGAGCAGGAAGTGATGCGCCGCTTCAAGGCAGGACGCTATCCGGCTCATGCGGTTATTGCCGCTGATGAGCATGGCCTGGCTGGCCTCCTGGCCACTGCGGGCCTGCGGACAAATATCGTACGCAGGCGTGAGGGTGAGCTTAGCGCCGTCCCAGAATGCCGCATGGTTGCGGGCATGATCGTCGGTGTTGCCGCAAAGTATGTTGAAGACAATGCGGCTGAACAACTCGCGCAGAGTTTCCGACGGCGCGGTGAATCGGTGGCGAATGATCTCCGCCAAATCCTGGTAGCTGGCGTAACGCGCCATCATCTCATCGAGCGCGAGCATCGTCAGCGCTGAGACCATGGATTTGCGTTGCCAGCCGCCCGTGACCTTGATCCGGTCGAATCGCTCGACGAGCAACACGTCGTTGCCTGCGGCGCGAACGAGCGAGACGGATGCCGCTCTGATGCCGCACAAGGCGGCAAGCCGCATGGCTATGAATTCTCCTTTGACGACGCTGTAAAGGTCGGCAGACGAGGAAAATTTCGCGACATGCTTGACGGCGTCACCCTCGATCAGCGCCTTTGGCCTTGCGCCGCCGATCGAGCTGCCGTGATGCAGCGCCTGATCTAATTCGGGGGTGAGCGGAATACCTTTCTCTACCCGCTCCGCCGATTGGACAAGCTCTTCGAGAGTGGCATTGGCCAGTGCGCGCGGCTCGTAATGCATTGGCGAAAACTGAAAATCGAGCGCGCCGATGCGGTCCGAGCCTGATTCCAGCAAGAACGTCAGTTCTGAAATATCGAGCCGCGCGATTTCATCGCCCTTCACACCGAATTTGCGGTTTAGGATAACCCGTCGTCCCCAGGCATCAGGGGCAGCATCGCGGATGCATCCCGGCATGGTTAGGCCAGGAAGCAAAGGCAATTCGCCTGCCTTCAGGGGCAGTTCCGGGAGATAAAGCGGGATCGCGCTTCCCAGTTCACGAAAGCTCCTGCCATAGTTGAAGCTGACGAGTCCGTCATGGGCATATAGCCGCCCGGCGACAACCGGCGCGGTCTCGCCCGGCAGCCAGACCCAGACATAGGCTTCGTCGTACTTGGGGACCTTAGAACTCATCGACGATCTGCTTGCCGGCCTTGTAGACGTGCTTCGGCAGCAGCGCGATGCGATCGTCCATGCGGCCTGTGAGGGCTGTGATGCCATTGCCGTCGGCATCGAACAGCTTCACACCGACAATGGCAGCAGCTTCGAACATCAGTCCGATTTCGACTTTGGGATCGCCCTTCTCGATGCGCTGCAGGGTGCTGCGTGAAACACCGATTCTCTCGGCTAACTCCTGTGCGGTTAACCGGTGCTGCATCCGGCCAAGCCGGATGGTCTTACCGAAAAGGCCAAGCGCTTCCATCGCGTAGCGCGAATAGGTGCGTTTATACGTTGCCTTCATTCGGGTCTCTGTGACCTATGCATGATCCATATCGCCTTCTTTCGAACTTTATATAGGTAATGTCACAGAGCGACTGCCAAAGTCAAGACTCCGTATCGCAAGCGTTACCCATCCGAACGAGGAAGGCGGATATTGCCGACGGCTCCTGCACAACCGGCCAGCTCTGCGCGTCTCGGGCGAGGCGGAGATCTGGCGCTGGATCGCGGACAGCCTTGAGACGCCTCGCATGAGTCATTCATGGGCGGTCCCTGGTGCGGGGCCGCGGCGCTCGACTGCTGGCCGACATTCTCGGCGGCGGGACCCGCATCCGGCTACACCAGCACTTTTCGACCGCATACGCGCCCAGCTTCTCTCCGAAATCATTGCCAATGAGCGCGAACCTCATGCGATCGCCGAGCTGGCCTGGCGGCGCGGAATCTACGCACGCATCCGTATTCGAGACCGCCCAAGGGAGGCTGACTAGCGTAACGCCCTCCGATCTAAGCGCCTTCCACAAAGCCGCTTTCGCACGCGACGGGCTGCATGTGGCGGTCGTAGGCGACATAGATGCCAAGCCCTGAGAGTAAGGCTCTACCAGCTGTTCGGCGATTTGCCTCAGAAACTGGCGCTTGCCGGCGCGAACCAGTGGTATCGCGAGGGCGAGCACGCCGAGCGCTTTTCCTCCGCCCTCCACTGACCACAGACCCGCACGCAACGAAGCCGCGCTCGATCTTATCGTGGCGTGGCTAGGTGCAATGTTTGCTCTCGCCATCAGGCCGGCTTTCCCGATGGCGTGGTCAACCTGATCTATGCGTCCGAAGGTGATCGCGTGGGCCGTGAACTCTGCACCAATTCCAAAGATCAGCTTTACCGGTTCGAACGAGGTCGGACGGCTGCTGATGCGTCAGTGCTCTGACCAGATCAAGAAGGTCAGCCTTGAAACCGGCGGCAATGCACCTTTCATCATCTTCGATGATGCCGACATTGACGGTGCTGTTGACGGTGCGGTCCAGGCGAAGTTCCGCAATGCCGGCCAGACCTGCGTTTCCGCGAACCGCATTTACGTCCAATCGAGCGTTCACGATGAGTCCGCCGAGAAATTGTGGAGAAGGTCCGGCACTTATCAGTGGTCCGACGTCTACTCCCGGAGCGAAGCCGTCGCCAACCCAAGATCGAGTCCCACATCGCAGATGATAATTCGATGCGGGGCCGAACGATAAATATGCATGCTTTGGCCACCCCGAGGCAGGGCTCATTGAGATGATCCGACCGCCTTGGAACAAAGATGGGGTAGAGCAGATGAAGCGTTGGCAGCGTGTCTCCATTCGACGCGAGCGCTTAGGATGGGATCCCGATCATTCGCATCACGCGCAGCCGCAAGGGCGATGCCATGGCTACTTTGGAATCGTTGAAGTGGTTTGAGCCGGACAGTCACAAATACACCCGTTACGCCGCGGCTCAGGAAACGGGGCGGCGTCCGGCGGTGGAGGTGCTCGCTGACTTAAAAAGGGTGCGGGCAGTCGTTGCGCTTGAGAGCGACGACATTTGGGATCCGGCACGGGGTGACCTGCTGCCAATCGGCAGTTAACAGGGTCCGACAAAAGTGTGCACAACATGCTGCTGAAGTGGCCTCCGGAAGCGCTACCGGAAGTTACGCGTCTTGAACTTGATAGGGTCGATATGGTCATACTGCATCGACGATGTCGCGCCCCTTCGGCATGCCGCGCGGATCGATGCCCGATCCGCCGTGATGAGCCTCGTCCCTCGGCCGTGCGGCAACGGAAACGGCGTCTTGCGGTTTCCCACGCTGGCCAGCCCGGCCGACAGATCGGTCAGCTCGTGGGCGACGAGGTGCACCACCTCCTCTTCCGTCGGATGCGTCCGCGGACGCCGAGCATGGCCGAAGCAAGAAGCACGCGCCGGAATTTCTCGAGAGATCTTGACCCAGACGACGACGTTTGCCGCACCCGTCTCATCCTCCAGAGGAACATGAAGCCTTTGGCCGAGCCCGGCCGCTGCCGGACCAGCACCAGGCCGGCGGCCTCGAGCCAGCTTCTGCCTCGCGCCTGCATAGCATCCTGACAGGTCACGGTGCGGCGCCGGTTAGGCGGCACGCCGATTTTGGCAACGCTAGCCTGTGAACTGAAGAATGAAGGTCGGACTTGCGGCACATCGATTAGGTTCAAATGATAAGTTGCTGCCCGGCGAGGTCGTTTCAGCGCATCTCGACTGGTGGGTCGGCAAGACAATGCGGAACGGAAATGATCGCAGGCGTAAAGGACGGCTTTCGGGGCCGGAAGCTTCAGGCCTGGAACCGGACCCCAGTTTGGCGCAAGCATCGTGGCCTCCGCCCGGTCAGGCATTCACCGGCTCGCGAAATGCCAATTGATTCTGCTTAACCGGGCATACCTAAACGGCCACTTGCGTTCCGATCTCGACCACACGTCCGGTCGGGATCTGGAAATACTCCGTCGCGTCGGCGGCCGTGCGCGCCAAGCCGATGAACAGCTTGTCCTGCCACACCGGCATGCCGGAGTTGGGTGACGCCTTGAGCGAGCGACGCGACAGGAAGAAGGACGTCGTCATGATGTCGAACTTCCAACCCTGCTTGCGGCAGATCGCCAGCGCACGCGGGATGTTAGGCTGTTCCATGTAGCCGAAGGTCAGTGTCACCCGCATGAACAGCTCATTGATCGTTTCCATCTTGATCCGCTCGCTGTCGGGCACCACGGGCTGCTGCGCCGTCACCACAGAGAGGATGACGTTCTGTTCGTGCAGCGCCTTGTAGTGCTTCAGGCTGTGCATCAACGCGGTCGGCGCACTGGCGGGATCGCTGGTCAGGAACACGGCCGTACCGGACACCAGCTGCGGTTTCTTCTTCAACAGATTGCCCGCAAGGAAATCGAGCGGAATCTGGTTCCTGCGCGTCTTGTCAAATAGATACCTGCTGCCTCTTATCCAAGTCCACATGGTCATCACGATCACTGCGGCAATGGCAAGCGAGGCCCAGCCGCCTTCGAATACCTTGACGATGTTAGCTGCAAAGAAGCCGGTATCGATGAAGACGAACACCGCCATTAAGGCTATCGCGACGCCGAGCGGCCATTTCCAGATGCGCGTCATCACAACAAAAAGCAGTATGTTCGTCACCAGCATATTGCCGGTCACCGAAATACCGTAGGCCGAGGCCAGCCGGCTGGATTCGCCGAAGCCGACCACCAGCAGCATCACCACCAGCGCCAGCATCAGGTTGATGCGCGGCAGATAGATCTGGCCCGACTGTTTTTCCGACGTGTGCTGGATGACGAAACGCGGCAGCATGTTGAGCTGTACCGCTTGCCTGGTCAGCGAAAAGGCGCCGGAGATCACCGCCTGGCAGGCGATCACGGTCGCCGCCGTGGCAAGCACGACCATCGGAATAAGCGTCCAGCCCTGGTTCATCTCGAAGAACGGATGACCGACAACGCCGCCATTTGCCAGCACGAAGGCGCCTTGCCCGACATAATTGAGCAACAGACAAGGGAACACGATCGCCAGCCAGGCGAGCACGATCGGCTTGCGGCCGAAATGGCCGAGGTCGGCGTAGAGCGCCTCGGCTCCGGTGACGGCGAGGAAGACTGCACCAACCGTAACGAAGGCGACGTCAGGCGAGTTGACCAGGAACGACACGATGTAATGCGGGCTGATTGCCAGCAGGATTTCCGGGTCGTCCATGATGTGGTTGAGCCCGGAAAGGCCGATGGCCAGGAACCACAGCGCGGTAACGGGTCCGAACACCAATCCTACGCCGCCGGTGCCAAACCGCTGTACCGCAAACACGATCGCCAGGATGGCCAGTGTCAGCGGCACCACATAGGGCTGGAACGTCGGCGTGACGACATTCATACCTTCGACCGCCGACAGTACCGAGATTGCCGGCGTAATGACGGCGTCGCCAAAAAAAAGCGCCGCGCCGACGATGCCGATGCCGATGCCGATGCCGAGGATCACCGCAGAGCAGGTCGGGAAACTGTTGCGCGCCAGCGCCATAAGCGACAGCACTCCGCCCTCGCCTCGATTGTCGGCGCGGAGCACGAACATGATGTATTTGATCGTCACGGTGATCGTCAGGGACCAGATGATCAGCGAGAGTACGCCGAGGATGTCGCCACGGCTGGCGACGTTGCCACCCGCTGATGCATGCAACGCCTCGCGAAATGCATAGATCGGGCTGGTGCCTATATCGCCATAAACGACACCTAGTGCGCCCGACATCAGCGCCTTGGTGCTGTGCTGCTCGACCTCAGAATGGCTCGATTGTTCGACAGGTTCTGCCTCGTTACCAGCATTGGTAAGGGCCATGGACGACACTCCGATAAGCGCGCGGTGCTCTACGCTTGCTGCACTGCAATATCAAGTTCCGTCACGTAATGTCTGCCGTCTCGCCTGTCGTTGCTCGCCTTGGTAGACTCGCCAGCCCGCAGCCCTACCGAGCAGCAATAGCGCCCCGGCAGAACCCTCAATCGCCCAGATCAATGAATGGTTATCGCCCACAGTGCCCCCCCGCGATGCGGCCGATGGCGACCAGGGTGTCGTGGGCGCACAAGGATGGCGCTTTCCTGATGACGCCGTGCTCCAGGTGTGATCGCACCGTTGCTGCGCAAGCCATTTACTTGCTCGTCCCAGCGAGGACCGTGGCCAACTGGAACGCAGGGCCACGCCGCTCACCGGCCGCACTTTGCGGCGCAGATAACGATTCGATCTCCGCGGCGAGATTCTGGTTGAAGAAGCCACCAAGCTTGTCGAAGGACACACGGTCGTAATATCGACATGCCAGTATCCGCAACCCAGAAAAGCTCCTTGGGCTCCGCTGCGCGCGCCACGAACAACCCGATCTTCTCTGCGAAGAGGACGCCGTAATCCTTCAGGTTGAAGCCAAACCGGGGGGCGGCCGTGACGTATGGGCGAAGGGCTAGGAGGCGGGTTCGGTGAGGAACGGCATTGATGTCCACGCCGTCTCCTGGAAAGACAGAGGAATGCGGTGTCACCGACTGGCGCCGGAGGTTGATCCGGTGATTAGGAGGAGCACTCGTTGTCGGATTCTCGACGATGTCGGACATCTGACACAACGCTGCCAGAGCGATCACGTTGTTCCGAAACGATTTTCCCAGTTGGCACGACAATTGCGGTCCTATGCGCAAAAGCACTGCGATGCCGCACCGACTGGAAGAACTCATCAATGATCACGCTTTTCGAACATGTGGGCGCCGCTACCAACACTAAGCGTTCCCGATCAAACGGAAGCCTCTATCCCTTCTTTCTGAAGGCTGTCCGGACATGAACGCATTTGATGTCCGTCCAACGCTGGATGCTCCCGACGACGATCTCTATCTTTGGCTTGAAGATGTGGAAGGCGAGCGGGCACTTGCCTGGGCCGCCGGCCAGTCGGCAAAGACCCTGAAGCACTTCAGTGGAACGCAGTTCGAGCGCGACCGCGCGACTCTGAAGGCAGGCCTGTTCCCTAAGCGGCGTCGCATCTCCCCCGGCCGAGTCGCATGGCTTGAATCCGATATCAGGGCTTGGATGGAAACTAGATCTGAGAGCCGCACCGCATGAATGTAGCCTCCCAATATCTTCTCCCGTCTGTGGCGCATCACGAAGCCGGGCACGCGGTGGCCGCCATCGTTTTGCACCGTCAGATGTTCGACGACGACCGTGAACTCCCTGCTTTCTCAAGTGTTAGTATTTACCCCGACGCCGGTGACGGAGAGTGCGGTGGTTTTGTCGAAGGCACGGTTTTCTATTCAGCGCAAGGATTCACCTCGGAGCTAAAGCCGATTTTCGAGAACGATATGGATCGACATTTCCAACGCGATGAAGCGATCCAAGAGATAGTTGCGTGTCTGGCAGGTCCTTTTGCAGAATCCGCATTCGAAGGCTATCTGGACCCGCGCGATATGGCGATGAATGCGTCCGATGGGAATGAGGGGAGCAGCGACTACGCGGATGCCAAGCGAATCTATGGTGAGTTGCGGTTCCTGATGCCGCGCCGCCCCCGTTGGAGGCGGATCGAAGATCGCACGGCCCGGCTAGTACTCGATCACTGGTCAGCCATCGAAGCATTGGCCGCGCATTTGCTGGTCAAGCATGATCTCCAATTCGATGAGGCTCTGACGATTGTTGCGCCGCATCTTCCGCCCATGCCAGCAGCTACGCCGCCAGAGCGTCATCCGCAGCCTGCTTGATCAGCCATTCGATGTGATTTGACCACATCTGCAACACCTCGCGCTTCTCCTTGACGTTGCTATAGAGATCGTAGATTTCGCCAATGTCTCCGGTGCGGGCTCACAGCCCGTCCATATAGCCGCCAGTCTGCTGCCTTCGAGTGGCCCATGTTGGCCGCGGCCAGGAAGTGGCGACGATTGAAAGGACAAAATCAGTTGCCGAAACTCATCGCAGGTGACGGTCTGGTGGCAATTTGGGCACATCTTGTGTCTCGTCGCCAGTAAACACGGATGCCCGGCAGGAGCTGAGCTCGCTGCCGGCGGAAATCGTAGAGCGCCAGCGACGCATTCTGATCTTTCGTCAGGCAGTCGACCGCCTTGGCATACGCCTCGGCCTCCATCTCGATCGACCTGAACCGGTATCTTGTGCGCCATCCGGACGATCTGGGAAAGCTTGGCCGGGCCGGCGCCTTCCCAGGCGCACGGGAAGCGCGACGACCCATGTGGACCTTGGATTTCACTCCGCACTTACGCTGCTTTGGCCTTGTCAGCAGCCTGAGCATAAAGCGTGCTCAGCTTTCAGGCCGAGCACTCATCCATTGTTGACAGCACCTGTCGTCATTCAGGATCGCCCCATTCTCGCAGGCCGCTTGCAGCTTTCAGGCTGTTGTCAGCCAGGGCCGCCATAAAGGGTCTCGTTAAACAATTCAGGAGGCCGTTCCAATGAACAATCAGTTTGCGAGACTTTTTCGAGGACCAGGTATGCAGGCTTGTTTCAGGACAAAGAACTTTCTGGCGGCAACCACCGCGATGACGACGGTATTCCTGCCGGCTGTGTCTCTCGGGGTGGGTCTGGTAGCATTTCCAACTGGAGAAGCGTTGGCCGACGACCCGATTTCGATCCCGCTGGAGTATGTCGGGGAAGGCCATGACCGCCTGGGCATCTGGGCCAAGATCAACAATGGCAACGCGCAGCGATACGTATTCGACACGGGCTCGGACCAGCTCAACACGCAGATCGGGTCAGAGGTGACCGGGGTCCGCCCGATTGCCGACACGCCTTACGTATATACGTACGGGGACGGAACGTATGGTAATAAGCTTCAGAACGTGGAAATTGATAAATTTACATATGTCGATCCAGATCAAAAGATAACAATCGACGGGCCGTCTGTAAGCGATAAGAAATACCGGGCTGCTCGCATTCTCGATTTTGTCTATACCCATGCGTATTGCAAGGACAACAATCTTAAGTGCACGCCGGGATCCGTGACGGATGGACTTAAAGATATGTATGGTCAGGATCTCCAAGAACCTTATCACGCCGATAAGGAGCAGCGGGCGAAAATGACCGCTGGCAAGATGGCAGACGAAGGCGGCGATTTCGCAGGTACATTCGGGGCCGGCGATTTTCTTGGCAAGACAAGTGTCTGGGGCATGATGGGCAGTGTCACCAGGTCTGGCTACGTGGTCTCCGCCAATGTGAATCCGGATTCCGAGAGCGACCAAACGCCTGGCTGTTCCCCCTGCACGATTGTCAACCTCAATCCAAGCCTCCGGGCCCAATATACTAATGCCATGCCATGGGGAGAACCCGAGGAAAAAGATCAGGATTCTTATCAGAATTTTCCTGGCTCTGGCGCCAATGCCTCGACCGAATACGAAGGCAGCTACAATCTGCAGTACACGGTTAAGGATGGAGCCCCACCAATCACCGACCCCAACAAGACCGCGGTATTGCTCGACACCGGCACACCGGGCGGTGGCAGTCTGGAGATCAGTGATGCGATGCTGAAGCAATTTCAGGATGCGGGCGTCAAACTTAAAAATGTTCGGAGAAATGAGCAACGCGAGATCGTAAGCGCATCGGGCAACATCCCGAGCGTTACAATCGCAGGAACGGATGGCGATCCGGTAAGGCTGGACAATATCGACTTCACCTACACCAGCGGCACGACGGAACAACCCAATGACCAGACCAGTTTTGTTGCCGGTCTTGACTTCTTCAAAAACAGATCGGTCATTTTCGATCTGGAGAAGAAGTATACCGCTTATACGTCACATTTCGTCACTGCCAGCAACTTCTCTACCGATTCATCCGCACCCGAAGGGACCGGTCTGAGCAGGATCACGACGAGCATGGGGAATGAGGGCGGGTTCGGCATAGCGGGTGTCGTCTCCGGCTCCGGATCGCTGACGCTTGATACAAAGACGGTGGTCCGGATGACGAATGTCAACACCTACACCGGCGAGACGAATATTGCTCAGGATGCCTATCTCTCGCTTGCGGGGCTCGGCAACATCCAACGGTCAGCGAAAGTCGTTGCAGACGGCACGTTCGATATCTCCGAACATGGAAATGGCAGCGACTATTGGGGAATCTCCGACGCCTACAACGATGCCCGTATTCGTAGCCTGAGTGGCAGCGGAACGGTCGAACTGGGCAAGCGTACCCTGGTGCTAACGGATTCGAACGACACGTTCGCCGGCAGCATCAACGACCTCGACGTTGATAACAATAATATGGGCGGCAAACTATTCGTTGCCGGTGGCGTGCAAACGCTGAGCGGAAAGAACAATTTTTCCGGCATGACGACGGTCGGTTCCGGCGCGGGATTGCTGCTTGCCGATACAGGTGTGCTTTCCCATGATGCGACCACGTCCGGCTTTCTCGGGAATGACGGGCAGATCGGGGGCACGGCTATCGCAAACAGCGGCGGTGTCGTCGCAGGCGGCGGCACCTACGGTGCGGTCACCATTTCCGAGGGCGGCACGGTCGCTCCTGGCAGTGCGACCGATCCGAGCAGGATCGTCACCACACTGACTGTCACGGGCGATTTCGCGCAGCAGTCCGGATCGATCTATCAGGTCGACCTCGCAAGGTCGTCCGATCTCATCGATGTTGGCGGAGCAGCGGCGATCGACAGCGGCGCGCAGATCGAGCTGCTGCGGCAGGGAACGCTATCGGTCGATGCCCGATATACTCTGCTCTCCGCAGCAGGCGGCGTAAGCGGCACCTATGGCGGGCTGACGGGGGCTCTGGCGACAGACGCGACGCCCTTCGTCGATTTCCAGCTCGTCTACGATGCCAACAATGTCTATCTCGATATCAGCCGCACATCGACGGCGTTTGCCGATGTAGCCAGCACCTTCAATCAACGCTCGGTCGCCGCAGCGGCTCAGGCGCTTGGAAGCGGTAATCCGATCCAGGACAACATCCTGTTCCTGACGGCGCCGGAAGCCCGCAACGCTTTCGATATGCTATCAGGCGAGGTTCATGCTTCCATTCATAGCGGCCTCATCGAGGACAGTCATTCTGTACGCGATGCCGCGAGCGAACGGATCCGTGCGGCGTTCGACGGCGTCGGTGCCTCCAGCGTTCCGGTGATGACTTATGGGCTGGGTGGTCTGGAACTGGCCCCGGCAACGAGTGAGAATTTCGCCGTATGGGGCCGTGGCTTCGGCGCCTGGGGTCATCTCGACAGCGACGGCAATGCCGCCGGTCTCGATCACTCGACAGGCGGCTTTCTGGCTGGCGGTGACGCGGCTGTCGGCGAAAGCTGGCGGCTCGGCCTCATCAGCGGCTACAGCCATACCTCCTTGGAGGCGGACGATCGCGCGTCGTCGGGCTCGAGCGAGAATTACCATCTCGGTCTTTTTGCCGGCACGCAGAACGGCAATCTCGGTTTTCGTTCCGGCCTTGCCTATACCTGGCACAGCATCGAGACCGGCAGGTCCGTGGTCTTTCCAGGCTTCGCCGACAGCCTTTCGGCCGATTACGACGCCGGCACGTTCCAGGCCTTTGGCGAGCTCGGCTACCGTATCAATACGGCTTCGGCTTCCTTCGAGCCCTACGCTAATCTCGCTTATGTGAATTTTGACGCCGATGGCTTCACCGAGAATGGCGGCGCAGCCGCCTTGTCGAGCGGGGATCGCTCGAGCGACACGGCGTTTACCACGCTAGGTCTGCGTGCGTCGACGGTACTGACCCTCGGCACCGTGACTGCTACCGCGCGCGGCGGTCTTGGCTGGCGCCACGCCTTCGGCGACGTCAGGCCGGATACCGCTCTTGCCTTTGCTGGCGGTTCCTCCTTCGCCATCAAGGGCGTGCCGATCGCAAAGAACGCAGCTCTGCTCGAAGCTGGGCTTGACGTAAACATCACCGAGAACGCGACGTTCGGCATCGCCTATCAGGGACAGATCGCCTCGGATGCCCAGACACACGGGTTCAGCGCCAAGCTCGGCGTCCGTTTCTAAATCACCCGCAAAAGAGATTGGTTATGAAGTCAGTGAGTGCATTTTCTTTTACCGTCGTTCTCGGCTCAGCGACGGTGATGTCTGTGTCCGCCGCGCGAACGGACGATGCCTGCTACAACAAGGCACAAAGCCTATGATGACGCAATGTTCAATCGACGACCTGAAGCCAGTCGATGGCGAGCTTGACAAGCTCTACAAGGAGATGGAGACCCGGCTCAAAGAGTCCCGGCGCATGTCCAGGAACTGGTCGAGACCGCGAGGGGCTACAACGCCACCTCGGAGAACACGCGCGACGCCTACCCCAAGGATTGGCGGCATTTTTCCTCCTGGTGCCGGCGCGCTGGCTTCGATCCCCTGCCTCCGGGCTCGAAGGTGATCAGGCTCAATATCAGCGCCTGTGCCTCGGGCACCGCCGCCGGCGATCCGAAGCGTGGCGCCCCTGCCCTTTAGTTTGCGACCATCGAGCGGCGGCTTTCCGGCCTCGCCTGGAACTTTACCCAGCGCGGCCGGCCGTTGGACCGCGCGGAGCGGCATATCTATAAGGTTCTTGCCGGCATTCGCCGCAAGCACGCAAAGCCACCGCGGCAGAAAGAGGCGGTCCTGGCGACGATCTGCTGGCGATGATCGCCACGCTCGGCCACGACCTCAGGGCCTGCGCGACCGCGCTATTTTGCTCCTGGGCTGTGGCGGCGGCCTGCGGCGCTCCGAGATCGTCGGTCTCGACGTCATGCGCGACGACAACAGCGATGGCGCCAGCTGGATCGAGATTTTTGACGGCAAGGGCTGCTGGTCACCCTGCGCGGCAAGACCGGCTGGCGCGAGGTCGAGGTCGGCCGCGGCTCCAGCGACCACACCTACCCCGTAGTCGCGCTCGAGAGCTGGATCCGCTTTGGCCGCATCGCACGTGGACCCCTGTTCCGCCGCATCTTGTCGATCAGGTCGATATAATACGAAAAAGCCGCCGCCATTCGGGACGGGCGTCGGCTATCATGTCCAGCCATTATGCGGCGAGCGGATAGCTTTCGCCGGACCAGGCAGAGAACTTGGCGGCAAAAGCCTTCATCTCGTCGACCGCGAATGTGGTGCGCGGTTGCGAACTCGACTTGCTGGGCGAGAGGGACCTCGCCGAGAAAGGCGCTGACATGAGCGGGATGCTGCTTGGCCAAATCGAGATCCGCAAAGCAATCGGCCAGCGCCGCGTCGTCCAGCTGTACGCTGCAGGGCGCGTTCACGTCGTCAAGACGGATGCCAAATGCTTGCTCATAATGGCCGCAAGGTAATCGTTTCGGGTCGGAGACACAAGTTGCCGCCTCCTTCGCCGTAGAGTGGCCCGATACAATCACGATCGATATTGCCACCTCTTATCGATAGTGATCGCATAGTTCCCTGATTCGACTCTCAACCGCTCATATCAAGCGATTACTTCCATGTATCTGCTGCGCTAGCCCGTCCTGGCCTTGGAGTGTCGCTCCTCACCTCCTCCACCACTCACCAGCCCGATGGGAGTATCGCCCGCCAGCAGCTTCTCCTTGCTGAGCAGCGCGGCAACCTCAATCGCCTCGAAATCGGGCAAATCCCGCAGTGTGTCGAGGCCGAAGTGCAACAGGAAGGTCTTGGTCGTGACGTAGGTGTAAGGCGTGCCAAATTCAGCGGGCAGGCAGACGTTGACCCACAACAATCAAGGGGACGGTGCAGGCCAAGATTGCGGCAGGGCTTGGGCCCCCCACCCTTCTCCTCAGAACTCCGCTGCTTCCAGCTGGCGGCTGAAACTCACAGGCGCAGCCAGCTTGGTCTCTAACAGCATCGATCGCATCATGGTGTCTGCCATGAATCCGTGTGCGTGAAGCGCTCCAGAGCGAAGATGTTGGGCGTCAACCAGGTTCACTCCAATGAGCTTCACTTCTCGAGTTCTGCACAGTGTCCACGACTGGCGCCGGAGGTTGATCCGGTGATTAGGAGGAGCACTCGTTGTCGGATTCTCGACGATGTCGGACATGTGACACAACGCTTCCAGAGCGATCGCATTGTTCCGAAACGATTTTCCCAGTTGGCACGAAGGTTGCGGCCCTATGCGCAAAAGCACTGCGATGCCGCACCGACTGGAAGAACTCATCAATGATCACGCTTTTCGAACATGTGGGCGCCGCTACCGACACTGAGCGTTCCCGAGCCGACGGAAGCCTCTATCCCTTCTTTCTGAAGGCTGTCCGGACATGAACGCATTTGATGTCCGTCCAACGCTTGATGCTCCCGACGACGATCCCTATGTCTGGCTTGAAGATGTAGAGGGCGAGCGGGCACTTGCCTGGGCCGCCGGCCAATCGGCAAGGACTCTGAAGCACTTCGGTGGAACGCAGTTCGAGCGCGACCGCGCGGCTCTGACAGCCATTTTCGACAATCGCGACAATCTTCCCCTGATCGCGCGCCGTAGTCAGTACCTCTACAATTACTGGCGAGATGACGGTAATCCACGCGGACTGTGGCGCCGGACCACCCTTGCCGCCTACATGAAGGCGGATCCCCAATGGGAGCTACTGCTCGATCTGGATGCTCTCGCGGCTAGCGACGGAGAGGACTGGATCTGGGACGGCGCGTCCATCGAGCCGGAGAGACGGGAAAGAGCCGTTCTGCGCCTGTCGCGCGGCGGCAGCGACGCGGTCGTGCATCGCGAATTCGACCTGATTTCTCTGAGCTTTGTCGCCGACGGCTTCAACCTCCCCGAGGCCAAAGGCTACGTTAATTGGCTGGACCCTGACACGCTTCTGCTTTCCAGTGCGCTTGGTAATGGCATGGCCACCCGCTCCGGCTATGCGCGCACAGTTCGACTGTGGAAGCGTGACGCGGATCCCCTCACCACGCCGGCAATCTTCGAGGCCGGGTTCGAAAGCTTCCAAGTGTCTGGTCATTCGGACCGCACCGGCCGCAGCGAGCGCCTTTGGTTCATCGAGCAGCCGGCCTTCTTCGAGAAGATCAGCTGGATCGGCGATAGGAGCGGGCCGAGGAGGCAGATCGATCTTCCTCGCGACGCGTCGTGGCGGGTCTTCGGCGACTGGCTGGCGGTAAGGCCGCGCAAGCCCTGGACGGTGGGAGGCACCACCCATCCCGCCGACGCGCTGATCGTCATCTCGCTTTCCACTTTCCTCGCCGGCGGACGCCTTTTTGAGACCCTGTTTCAACCAGGGGAAAGGCGCTCCATGCAGTCATTCTTCTGGAATGACGGGAAGCTCATTATCTCTTACCTCGTCAATCTCGCACCGCGTTTCGAGATGTTCACTCCCGGCCACCAGGAATGGACGCGCCGAGTCCTGAACACCCTGCCCGCCGAAGGTACTGTCGACGTCTGGTCATTCGATGCGGCAGTTCACGAGACCAATGGAGAGGTCCTGATCTGTGCTCAGGATCCGATCACGCCGCCGCAGCTCTTGCTGTTCGATCTGAATGCCGCGCCGTCTCTCAGCGCTTCAGCAATCCTGAAGCGCAGCCCGGAGAATTTCGATGCATCCGGACTGGTGGTCACGCGCCACGAGGCAGTCTCTATCGATCATGAGCTGATCCCCTATACGCAGGTTGGTCCGGCGAACGGGAACGGAGATGCTCCGATTCACCTTTCCGCTTATGGCGGGTTCGGCGTATCATTCCTGCCCTACTACAACTCCCCGCTGGGCAAGCTGTGGCTCGAGCGCGGCGGCACGTGTGTCGAGGCGAACATCCGCGGCGGCGGCGAGTTCGGCACCCGCTGGCACGAAGCCGGGCGCAGGGAGGGCAAGCGTCTCGCCCACGACGATTTCGCCGCCGTTGCCTCCGACCTCGTGCGAAGGGGCATCACCCTGCCGAGGCGGATTGCCGCCGAGGGTGGCTCAAATGGCGGCCTGCTGATCGCAAACATGCTGACCCGCTATCCTGAGCATTTCGGGGCTCTGTTCTGCACAGCACCGCTTATCGACATGCGTCGCTACACCAAGCTCTTGGCGGGCGCGAGCTGGATCGACGAATATGGCGATCCGGACAAGGTTCACGATTGGGCTTTCCTGAAGGAAATCTCCGCCTATCACGCCGCAGCGCCGGGACAGCCCTATCCGCCTATCCTGATCGCCACCACGAAACGCGACGACCGCGTCCATCCGGGCCATGCGCGCAAGATGGCCGCAAAACTGCAGGCTCTTGGCTATCCCGCTTACTTCTACGAGGCCAGCGCAGGCGGGCACGGCTGCGGCGAGGACAATCGGGAGCAAGCCGCATTCATCAGTCTAGGCACCAATTTTCTCCGCAGCGCAATCGGCTTCAACGATCACCCTCCGGAGACGGCGGAACGCGTTGCAACGCAAGAGGGGCATTTGAGGTCCATCAACAATTCATTCGAGCAGGAGACGAAATAGTGCAGTGCATCCTTTCTGAACATCAAGGAGTGAATCTCATGGCGAGAACGCGAATGGGCGTAGCGCGGGCAACAGCAGCGGCGGTGGCCCTGATCATGGTGGGACAGCAGGCCGTCGCCGCGGAGCCTGCGCAAGCAGAGACCGTCCTGGCGGAGACGGGAGCCTCGGTCACCGAAGCGCCAATCCCTTGGCAGGTCCGCCTGCGGGCGTTGGGCGTCGTTACGAAAGATCTGGGCTACGTTGATACGCTTCCCGGCTCCGGTCTTTCGTATTCGGACACGGTGACGCCGGAACTCGATATCTCGTATTTCTTCACCGACAACATCGCCGCCGAACTCATACTCGGTACCACTTATGCCAACATCGCGGGCCAAGGGACGATCGGAGGGTTGGGCAACATCGGCAAAGTTTGGCTGCTGCCGCCGACACTCACGTTGCAGTACCATTTTACCGATCTCGGCGCGTTCAAGCCTTATGTCGGCGCCGGCGTGAACTACACGATCTTCTACAACCAGGACACTGGCAGCGCTGATGCTCTCAAGGTGAAGAACACGTTCGGCACGGCGCTGCAGGTCGGATTCGACTACATGGTGGACCAGCACTGGGGCCTCAACTTCGACGTGAAGAAGCTTTTCCTGAAGCCGGACTTCGACGTCACGGTGACCGGCGCGAAGCTGACGGGGAAGGCGGAGCTCGATCCCTGGCTGATAGGCGCAGGTGTCACCTACCGCTTTTGAATATCAGAGTGAAGTCTGCTTCCCGACTGCCGGTTTAAATGAAGGGCGCCTCGCGCGCCCTTTTTTACGGTCGACACTGCAGCGCAAGACCTCATGAAGCTATTGTCGGGCGGGGTTCTCTTCCGGCGGACCAAGAAGATGCACTGGCCAACCGGCCTTGCGCCTGAGGTGGAGTGCTTAGAAGCGCTTTGGATCGGGACGGGCTTTGGTATTGTGGGTGGAATGCTTCAGCCAGACCATTTGCCAGCATCGTCTCCCGGACGTCATGTGTGAGCTTCTTTGTCAGCGCAAGGCGAACACGGATCTCCTAGCAGGCCGTTGAAGAAGTGTCCCGTTTGGCCTTGAGGATTGCCTCGTCGCCGTTGTGATAGAAGGTGATGTCGATGGAGCCGTCGTCGAGCAGTTCAGCATGGCCGTCGCCTGTGACCTCGTCCATTTCGTCGAATCCGACCCATGTGAAGAAGACCGTCGACGGGCCGTAGCCGAGTTCGAGGGTTAGATGAGCCAAACGCCAGTGGGGCGTCCTGGGGACGACGCGCGCGAGATTCTGGTCGTGGTGGCCAGCCCAATACGATGTGAGAAGTTGCTGCCGGTGCGGGTACCGGAGGTCGCCGATAGTGACAGCCGATGTTCGACAGCGGCAAGGACATGCTCAGCCGTCAACGCGCCGAGGGCTTGGCCGGGAATGGTGGTGATGGAACCAATCCAGAAAGCGGCGGCTGCCCAGGAGAACGCCTTCGCGGGACTTTGACTCCAGTCCGCACACCCTGCTCAGATAGTCCGAAAAAGAGGTCAGAAGCGGAGCATCCGGATTATTATCTACACTGGGAACAGAAGCATGGAAGCGTTCTGGAGCCACTCGCCGCGCGTTTACCAGTGCCGACACTGCTCCAAGCTGACTATCTGCCATGACCACCTGCCGAACGTAGTCCGTTGATGCCACCGGTACCCTTCGCGGTCTGCTCCAGCGGGAAGATCGGGTCTGATCGACCCTGCTGACCTGTGCGGCGGCCTCTCTCGCTAGGGCGTCCCCCTTCCTGTCGTCCTCCTCCGCCGCTTTCGGCTGCTTTCGGCCCGCCGCCCTCGCCAAGGCGTCGTAGTCGGTAAGCGCGTCCTCCGTCTCCTTTAGGGGCTTCATCGCGTGACTAGAGTTTAGCGCGTGTTTGTAGGCGGCGGACCGAATGGTCGTCGAAATGCCACTCAGCGCCACCGCAAGATGCCCTAGGGCTTCCGCCTCATGATCTGACAGCGGCACGTCACGATTAGAGCCGATTGCCCTGCCTTCTTCCAGTTTCACAATGTTTGTAGTCATTTCCTGCTCCATCGCGTTGACTGAGATACGATGGAGACGGAAGTGGAGAACAAATTTTTACAAGCAACTAAGATGATATTCTCGTCAACGGGACAATAGTGGACGTTGAGGGCGGCGAACAGGGTGGTGGTGCCGTTGCGCTTGTAGTCGTGCCTCATCGTACCGAGCCGCCCCTTCTTCATCGGCAGGCCGGGTGGGTGCGGTCGAGCGCCGGATCTGGCTCTTTTCATCGACCGACAGAACGATGGCATGGGCCGGCGCATCGAGATAGAGGCCGACGACGGCGCGCAACTTGTCGACGAACTTCGGATCATTGGAGAGCTTGAACCTGGCGCCAGCGGTGGGGTGCGAGACCATGCGCCTTCCAGATGCGCCTGACGGCGCTGGCGCTGATTGCGGCGGCTTGCGCCATCATGTCGGCGGTCCAGTGGGTCCTCTCGCCCGGCGGATCGGCAAGCGTCAGTGCCACGACGCGCTCGCCGACATCGGGACCGAGCGGCGGAATGCGCCACTGTCGCGTCTTGTCGCGCAGCAGCCCGTCACAGCCTTCCGCGGCAAAGCGCTCCTGCCAGCGCCAGACGTCGGTCTTCGACTTGCCGATGCGGCGCATGACCTCGCCGGTGCCGACGCCGTCGGCGGGCAAAAGCACTATCTCGGCGCGCCAGACATGCTTTTGCGGGGCGTTGCGATCCCTGATCAGCGCCGTCAGACGGACGCGATCGGCCGACGAAACGGTGAACGATCTTCCTGTGCGCATGCGCCAGACTCGCACGCGCAGGCCAGAAAGGGAATCTCTGATTGGACTCCTATGTCAGGCGGGAACCACTAGACGCCGAGACCGCCGATGCAGACATGTTTGGTGTCGAGATAATCCACGATGCCCTGGAGGCCGCCTTCCTTGCCGAGGCCCGATTCCTTGACGCCGCGGAACGGCACCTCCGGCGTGGTGATCAGGCCTTCATTGACGCCGGTACTTCAGTCCTTCCATCACGCGGAAGGCGCGACCGAGATCGCCGGTGTAGAAGTAGGCCGCGAGGCCGAACTCGGTGTCGTTGGCGAGCGGCGTGCCCGACCTGAGACATGGGTGACGTTTTGTACCGGACACGGATGAAGTGCACCCCTCGGGTGAGCGTTTGCTCGATAATATCCACTGAAGTGAAGCAGTCGGTCTTAATGCTGGAACTCATGCCACCCGACCGACCCGGGAATTCGCAGCAGCGGCGCCGTCGAGTGCAGAACGAATGCCGTCAACCAAGGGGTCGATCTCGCTTTCGGTGATTATATAGGGCGGACAGATTCCAAGCACGTCTCCCATATTGCGGATCATGACGCCGTGCTCGCGGCACCGCCGCTCGACATCGCCGATCCTCAGCTCGGGCGCGAAGACGCGACGGGCGCACGATCCTCGACGATCTGAACCCCCGCGATGAAGCCGCGGCCGCGGGCTTCACCGACAAGCGGATGGTCGCCGAGCGCGTCCGCGAGGGCTCCATGCAAGTGATCGCCGAGACGACGCGCCTGGGTCACGAAATCGATCTCGCTGTAGATCCTGATCGCCTCGGCGGCGACGGCCGCTATCACCGGATGACCGGAGTAGGTGAAACCGTGACCGAACACGCCGACCTTGTGGGCCTCGTCAGCGGCGCATTGATAAATCTTGTCGAGATAATGACGCCGCCAATGGGCAGGTGACCGGATGAAAGCCCCCCGGCGATCGAGAGCATGTCCGGTTCCATCCCAAATGTCTGGCTACCAAACCAGTTCCCGGTGCCTCCGAAGCCGCAGACCACCTCGTCGGACAGCATGAGGATAATTTCTCACTTTCTTGCGAAGATCGGGGGTGTCCACGGTCATTCGTATTACGCGAGATCCGCGAGGCCAAAAACCATCATACCAGAGAGGCGAAACTGCTATCTAGGTGTTTAGATGCAAGAAATTAATCCTGCATTGTTCCCGCACCAGGAACACCCGAGAGGATACCAAGCAGTATTGAACCTTGTTGAAAATGCTCTCGGCGCGCTGGGCGTTATAATTTCTCGAAGGCGATCACAAGGACGTCGCGATAAGCGTACGGCATTTTCAGGTTTTCGGCCACAATCGACGATACATCGTGAAAGGTTTCGCGGTCGTTGCAGATCACAAAATCATTCGGGGAGTTCATTTCGACCTCGCCGAGGAACTCCTTTGAGGCGTCGGTGATCATGCTCATGCCGCCGGTGACGTTGACCCGCCCAATCATATAGCAAGCAATGAAGTCCACCCCGTCCTGGTGAAGGCCCTCGGGTGCCGGTTTGCCATTTACACCATCGCGCGCGACAATCCGGTAGGGATGGATCTTGATATTCCAACGATCATGTCGGGCGGCTTCACATAGAATTCTGCAGAAACCTGTCAGAATCTTTTCTAAGACGGGATGGTCTATAAAGGAGTTTTCAAGGGGCTCGAAGTGGCGCTTGAAGCCGCCATTCAGATGATTGACACTTTTTGATTGTTCGTAGGGGGCGTGGGGTAGGAGCCTAAAGATTCCGTCAGTCGCGTCATATTCAAAAGCGCTATAGCGCCGGTAACGATATGTTCCGCCGTCACGCATGTATTCATCGAGAAGAAGTCGATTCCAATGGTCAGCAAAGTTCTTCCAGGCTGCATCAATTTCGATGCCAAAGCAGGCTTCGGCGCGCTCGCCTTTTGAAAACCACCATCCATTTGTCACCAGACCGTCAGTGCATTGTTGACTGAGGTTGGCCGGCGCCTGGGGTGCGTTGTTTTCCACGGGTGTCTCCCTTTTGGTGACTTGGCGAGGACGGAACGCTTTGGACAACGCTATGTGGGTTGCGGCTTGGTATTCCCAAAGGTCGCGGTCCCTAATGTATCTCGGCGTCCTGGCTCGGATCGACCGAGGTAAAAAGCGTGTGTGATCGACTATGTAGCTGACGCTCCCGCTAACGCCCTCGAGGGCGGATGCAATGGCCCGTTCGCACATCTGGTGAATAGTACTGCCCCATGCACCTGAAACCGCCTCTTGGGACCAGGCTTGCTCAAGCCCTTGCTTCAAAACGATTGATGCCACGTCAAGAGAAGCGGTTTCGAGGTGACGCAGCGCGTCGAAGATAATGGCCGCGGCAGGGGCCTCGCGGACTTCGAGAACCTTTTGGCCGGTTGTGATGTGTTCAAGCCCGACAAAGCGGCCGTGCCCGAATTTGCCGACCGTGTTATTCAGGAACGGGATTGCGTCGACCAATGCAACATCACGGTCATCAATTGACACGAGACTTCCGTCTGCAAACCCGAGTTTGATCTCTACCGGCTGCTCTGCGGGAATGTGGCGCGTCCAAGCAAATGCCTCCTCGGGGATGGAAAAGTTCTCGGGATCTTCCAAAGGCCCCGACTCGAATTCCCGACACCAGAGGTTTTCGTCCGCGCTCCACGTGCGGTCCGCCACAAAAGTCGCTCCACACTTGGACAGGTCGGAGGTCTTCTGTTGTCGGGATATCACAGAGCATTCATACGGACTGCCGAAGTTGCCGGAAAATCCTGAGCGCTTAATGCTATTGTTAAGGCGCGGAAGACTGTTTTGAGAAAGGTTTGCTGTATGAAGAACCAGCCGTGAGTTGATTGACCTAGCATGATTAACAACCAAAGATGCGATTATGGGACGGCTCAACGAACTGCTCAACGGATAGATGCCAAGGTACTTGGCGTGGGCTCGAATGGCTGATTTCACGCCTTGTTCGACAAAGGCATCCCGCCCTTCGAGGCAGACAAAGCGCGCGCCGAACATGGCTGCCGTCCGTTCCAACAAAGGCTGATCGATGCGCGTTCCGACATCCGCTGCGACAGCTTCAATGTTCGCAAAGCCAAGGCTTTGCAGCTTGTAGAGAAGATAGGTGCTGTCGAGACCGCCGCTGAACATGGTTGCAACTGGTGCGGTTCGGTCCGGAAAAGCCTCCAGATCTTCAAAACTCGAAATGCCGCCGATGGCGGGTTTGGTGGAAGCCAAGATGGGGTTCATTTGGATGTCCTGCTCTCAAACCAGATGCCAGCAAACGTCGCAGCGAGGACGAGGCCTGCGCCTATCAAGCTCGGTACTGTCAAAGGCTCATTCAGAAGAAGGTGCGCTAGAGCGCGTCCTGTTTAATCCGGTTCATATCCTGCGGCTTTGAAGTAGTTGGCACATTCGGCTGGGGTGAAGAGGTCGACGACCGCACCGACCGCGTCCCACAAAGCGTTGATGGTCCTCTCGGCCTTTGCTCGCAGCAGCGCCTTGAGTTTGGCGAAGGCGTTCTCAATCGGATTGAAGTCGGGACTGTAAGGCGGCAGGTAGAGCAGGCTCGCGCCTGCGGCCTCAATCGCGTCGCGCACGCCGGCGGCCTTGTGGGCGGGCAGGTTGTCCATGACGACTACGTCGCCCTCCGACAATGTCGGGACCAGCACCTGTTCGACATAGGCCAGGAACACGTTGCCGTTCATGGCGCCGTCGTAGACGAAGGGCGCAGTCATGCCCGTCAGCCGCAGCGCTCCGGTGAAGGTCGTGGTCTTCCAGTGGCCATGCGGCACGCCGGCCCGGCAGCGCTCGCCGCGCGGCGCTCTTCCACGCAGGCGGGCCATCTTTGTGGAGAGGCCGGTCTCATCGATGAACACGAGCTTCGCCGGATCGAGGTCGAGCTGGCCGTCGAACCAGTCCCGGCGCCGGTTCAGGATGTCGGGGCGATCCTGCTCCAGTGCGTGCGCGGACTTTTTTTGAATGTCCAGCCGTGGCGGCGAAGCCAGGCGCTCAAGGCGCTGCGGCTGATGCGCACCGACTGCTCGGCGACGAGCCGCTCCACCATCTCGTTCAGCGTGATGTCCTTGCGCTCCTCGATCAGCCTGACGATGAAGGGTTCATGCGCATCGAGGCTGGAGGCGCGGCGGCGGCCCTGCGGGCGGGGCGCCAGTTCGCCGATCTTCGCCCGCGCAATCCAGCGGATCGCGCTGGACACTCCCACGCCGAACCGCGCCGCCGCTTGCCGCGCCGACATGCCCTCGTCCGAAGCCTTCAAGACCCGCGACCGAAGATCCATGCTCAATGCTTTTCCCATCGTCAACCTCCATCGAGGTGGACGTTGAATCAGCACAAAACGCAGCCGTCACATCACAATCGATTCATCGATCACAGGAAGTGCTCTAGAACGAAACCAAAAAAAGGTTCTGTTCCCATCAAGAAGCCAACCCGTGTCGGTGTGGATTTTCTCACTGCGGCATTTTGAATGTAGAATGCAGCGAGGGTGCAGAAGAGTGCAAGGAAGGCAACAGCGCCCCAAAACTGAAGGGTGGCCCTCACAACAAGGCCTGAAATTCCGAACTGAGCGACGGCCAAAACGAAAGTAAGTGTTGCCACCGTCGATCCTTGGATGGCCGTCAGGGCTGCAGATGAAATCTGCCGGCCGGCCAGAAGGCGTTTGGTGGAAACGACCATAACCGCTCGCAGAATCGCGGCCCCCAAGACAAGCGCGTCACCCGGGCTGAACCTGCTGATCCCGCCAGTGAGAATGCCGACACCGATGCACGCTATGGCAGCACTTGCCAAAATGCCCGTAGGTGGAAGTCGCCGTGATAGCCCATAGTCGATGCTCGGCGTGAAAATCACACAAAGCGATATGATCAAGGCCGTGTTCATTGCGCTTGTCGATGCAACGCCGTAAGTTTCAGCAATAAAGATGCAAAAAAGTATTGTTCCCAATGCGAAGCCGCGGATGAAATCGCCCCAGGAGACCAATGCGATCTCATGTCTTGCAGCCACTGCCGTAATGATCGTAGTAATCAGGAAGCGATAAAGAACAAGTATCGAAACCGGCGCGTAGAACAGTGCGCCTTTCCCGACCGGATAGCTCGCCCCCCAAACGAATGCGACTCCCAGCAAGGCTAGATCCACCGAGAAAGATGGCGTCCGTGTTTTCCTGACAGGTATTGGAGAACTTTCGAAAACGTCCACCTTCAAAGTTTCCTTTGTGTTAGCCATCCACCCCTGCTGCGAGGGTCAAACAGATCAGGTCGTTCAGCCTCTTGGGCGATCCGTGCCGCGGCGTACTTGTTTTTGGTAACGCAAGTGCCGTGCCGATTCGGAAAACCATTGCTAGACAACAACCTGGTCGCCTTGATAGTTCGGCGGTTCATGTCCATTGTTGTCAGAATGCCGACAATGACTTCAACTGCAGGGATCCTACCGGCAGGGCCTCAAGGCGAACACGCGGCTCCAAGATGCCGACACGATGGCTGGTTCAGCCATGCTTCGACAGTTGCCTGTTTTTTCAGTTCCTTTGCTGTTCGTGCGCTAACCGCAACGCTCCATACTAGTCTCGCGTGGCTGTCCCCGTGGGGTGGGCGGCAGAAAGCGATTAGGCCCGCTGAAAGAGGCGAACCGCATCCGAAGGATCGTAACCAAGAGAAGGACCTGAAGCGAGAGCGAAGGTTGCGGGAGGCCGCGGCGGGCCTAAAAGGCAATGCCGACCGCCCCAGGAAAGGCTGACAAAAACCGCAGCGGCCGACTGTCCAATAGGGTGCGCCGGGCCAGGGCGAGCCAAATGGCAGGGGCTGCCGGGGGACCCTAAGAAAAGCCTGGGTTCACGAGCACCCGGCGCGCGCCATCAGGCGGCCAGCTACTTGGAGGGCGGGTGTATCATGCCTGTTTGTCGGGCCGAACCAGATCCATGTGGCTGACGCCGAGGGCCAATGCCAGTTCATAGATCGTGATAATTGTCGGATTTCTTCGGCCTTTCTCCAAGCCGCTGATGTACTGCTGACTGAACCCGGAAATCTCCGCAAGCTGCTCCTGCGTCAGGCGCTTCCTTTGCCTGATCCTCTGCACATTCCGTCCGACCAACTTGCGCATATCCATGCACGCAAGCCAGCGGATCAGGCGGCTTGAGTTTATCAACTATAATATGTAATCCACATTTAGCAGGCACAGGGCTTCGCGGGTCCATTGGCCGGAGATAGAATTAGCGATGTTGCAGCCCAGATCGAACACGCCGTTCGCCGACGAGGTCCCCTGGTCGGACCGCATTACAGCCTACGACAAGGACCACTTTACAACCTATATGAGGCTCCTGGACGCCTCGGCCGACAACGCCACTGAAGAGGAAATGGCCAAAGTGATCCTCGGCATTGATCCGGCACGCGAACCTGAGCGCGCACGCAACGTTCTTCGCAGTCATCTCGACCGTGCAAACTGGGTGGTGACGAGCGGCTACAAGGATTTGTTCGCCAGTTGACGAAATGGGCGGTGCGGTCGCTTCGCTTCAAGCAACGAAGTCGCGCAACCGCCATGCATCGACGTATCACCACAGCGCGGATGGCCCAGCGCTTCGCTGTCTCATCATTTTGTCCTCCGCTCGCCAATGGCTGCTTCCCAGGAATGGGTGCGGCGGCGAATCATGACAGGAACGGGTCCGCCGTCTGAGCCGCACCGCATCCGAAGGGCCGGATGGACAACCTACTGAAAGCTCACAGCTGGCTAAGGGTTGCGGGACGCCGCGGCGGGCCTAGAAGGATGCGGCGCCACCTGCTGAGAAAGGCACAAAACAGAGCGAATTGCGAGAGTCTAACGACGCGCTAGGAGGCGCAGCGGAATGGTCGAGACGCCAGAGCCAAGAAAAGCGGGGCTCGACCCACCGGCACACGGCACGCGCGGTGATGGGCGCGGGCGCCCACTACGTGCGCAGGCTCAACAGAATCTCACACGGATCAGCATCGAGGGCCGCAGTTACGTCGAGAAACTCAATGACATCGAGACGCCGTTCGCCACCCTCATATTTCGCCACGAAAGATTGCGGACGACCAAGCTTCTCAGCCACCTGCGCCTGCGTCAGCCCTTTGACATTGCGCAGTGAGATCAACTGGGCCAGAAACCGCTGGTGGCGGGGAGATCGAAGAGATTTGGGCATTTAGGTGAACCGGCAGGTAGAGACCGGCTCAGCGACTAATCCCCGTTTCGGATTATCCCATTTTGGGATATTCTGCCTTGGATCCAGCGATCAACATGCGAGGTTCGCGGCAGACATGAATCAATCAACGGGAACAGATAGGACTCAAAGCTCAACACTGCTCGACGAAGTCCCTTGGTCTGACCGTCTTACCGCCTACGACAGGGCGCACTTTACCATCTATATGAGGCTCCTGGACGCCTCAGCCGATGAGGCGCCCGAAGAGGAAATGGCCCAACTGATCCTCGGCATTGATCCGGCACTTGAACCGGAGCGCGCCAGGAAGGCGCTTCGTAGTCATCTCGACCGTGCGAACTGGATGGTGACGAGCGGCTACAAGGAATTGTTCGCCAGCTGACAAATTCGCAGTGCTCGGTCATAGAAGCGTTCCTGTGCCATTGGTCAGGCTGATCGGGGCCTGCACCACAGACGCGCCGGCAAAATGGACCCGGTGGCGAGCACAATTCAGTTCCCAGGAAATCGGGGTTTGGCAACTGTCCGAGCGTCTGACGTGATAGAAGGTTCCGCTCTGTCTGGATGGGTATTAGCCCGGAGCAGCACTCCATATCGTACCGGCGCTCGACGAAGGGTCCACCTCTTCGCTTTCAAGCCGCATAACCGATAGCCATCGCCCTAAGTCAAGGGTTAGAGATTACCGGCAGGCAGGTATGCAAGCGGGCCATCCTCGGAAACTATATAACCGCACGACTAGCTGTGAGCTTTCGGGAGGTTGTCCATTCGGACCGGACCGGGGAGACTGGAGTTACCAAGCTTCAGCACTCACCGGAGGGTCCGAATGAACATCCATAAGAATGCCCGTCTCACACCGCTGCGTCGAGAGGAGATGGCGCTGTCGGTGATAGAAGGCGCTTTCTCCAAAGCCCATGCGGCGCGTGTCTACGGCGTGTCGGCCAAGATCGTGGCGCGCTGGGTCGAGCGCTACAAGTCCGAAGGGCGGGCCGGCATGATCGACCGTTCCTCGCGGCCCGCCAATATGCCGCAGGCCACCGCTGCGTTGATCGCCGAGCGCATCATGGCGCTGCGGCGGCAACGTTGGACCGGCAAGCACATCGCCCATGAGGTCGGCGTCTCGCCCGCCACCGTTAGCCGGGTTCTCAAGCGTGCCGGACTGTCGCGGTTGCGGGATATCGAACCGGCCGAGCCGATCCGACGCTACGAGCGCGAGCATCCTGGCGAGATGATCCATATCGATATCAAGAAGCTCGGTCGTTTCGAGCGCATCGGTCATCGCATTACCGGCAAGCGCACCGGCAATGCCAGCTCGCGCGGCAGCAGTTGGGAGTTCGTCCATGTCTGCATCGACGACGCCTCCCGCATCGCCTTCTCGCAGATCCTGCCCGACGAGAAAAAAGAAAGCGCCATCGCCTTCCTCAAGGCGGCGGTGGCCTACTACGCCAGCCTCGGCGTCACGATAGCCCGCGTCATGACCGACAACGGCTCCTGCTACAGATCAAAGGCCTTCGCCAAGGCCTGCCGCGATCTCGGCCTCAAGCACGTCAGGACAAGACCCTATACACCCAAGACCAATGGCAAGGCCGAGCGCTTCATCCAGACAGCACTGCGCGAATGGGCTTATGCCATCGCTTATCCGACTTCAGATCACCGCGCCGCAGAGTTGCCGGTCTGGCTGCACAGATACAATTGGCACCGTCCCCACGGGAGCCTAAAGTCCAAAACACCTATCAGTCGCCTCGCTCTAACCGAGGACAACCTGTTGAGGCTCCACAACTAGCTCGTCAGCGACGACACACCCGCTCGAGCACCCATAGACTATGATCACCGGCGCGGACTGGAAGAATACGGCTGCATCGCCCGAGCCGGCGGAACAGAAGATCTCGGCATCCAGTCAACGCTCGATACAAAGCGCGCGATCGAATGGCCCGAGCACAAGGGGATCAAAAAGCTTCTCAGACAATTGAGGACCCTTCGGACCCCAAAAGGGCTATAGCCTGATTTTGGGTTCGCACGCCTAGCTTCTTCTTGGCATTGTCCAAATGAAAAGCGATCGTGCGTGGCTTGATACCCAAGATGCGGCCGGTCACCCAGGCTGAATTACCCCGCGCTGCCCACCTCAGGCACTCATATTCGCGGGATGTCAGCGAAACCCCATCCACTGTTCGATCGCTCGGCAATTTGCGGCGAACGCAACGATGAAAGCAGGCCGCCATCAGTTGAAGAGCTTGTTCGTACCGCTCAGCGACCCGAAGAAATACTGGACGAGGCTCATCGGCGGCAAAAGTAACCGCAGCGATGCGGCCGCGGAGATCGACAATTGGGATCGTCAAACCGCAGCAGATGCTGAATTGAGCCGCCTCATCGAATAGCTGCTGTTGAGCCGGCGACATTTTATCGCCTCCCAAATTCGATCCCCAGTGAAACGGGCAGCCGCCATTTCGAGCACGCAAGACCACAGGATCGAGTTTCTCATACTGATTTTCCAGATACTGTCTGGTCCAGCGGGGTGGATAGTTTGAAATTAACCTCGGTTTGCCGGAAGGCCGTGCTGGCAAGGAGAGGTAGGCAAAGAAGATTAGGTCAAGTCGTCCGGCCGCCTCAGCCATGGCATCCCGGAAATCTGCCTCATCGATACTCTGTGACAGTCTTTCAAGGAATGTCTCGAAAACAAGTGGCATGTGCCTCGTCATCGTCGCGCTCGATTCTTCCTCTTTCTGCACGCCTTCCGGCTGCGTCGTGTATGTCCCGACAAACGTGATTGAATTCGCGGGCGTCGCTGGGCTGACCGGGCTCCAGAATGCTGCCACACTTTCGATCTTCGTCGGTCATCCCAATCATGCTGGGCTCACCCGATGGGCGTCTGGCAGACGCCTCATGATCTCAACAGCTCAATCAGAGAATCTCCATGCATTAAATCATGACCGCCCCTGCACCGACCAAATCAGGAGAAATCATCCTGCGCTGACCAAAAGCCATCATTGACCCCAGCTTTTGCAGGAATTTGGGTCGGCATTAGCATAACAATTCGGATAGCCGCTCATCCCCCACCCGGGGCGCCGTGATCCGCAAAGAAGTGTTGCGATGCTTTCTTTTCTTTGATAGGCAAATCGTCTCAACAATATTAAAATGCCTTTCCTTGTGAACGGGGTGGCGTGTGAGTATCGTCCTTCTATATACCTGACGTGATAAAATTCACCGCAATGATTATGGCCCGCTGCAATGATGTAAAGGGCACGTCTAAGCTCAATCTGCATCGGAACGTGCAGATGACCTTTACCAGACCCTCGATCCCGCACGGGCCATAATGATACTGATTACGTGGGTCAAAAAGGGCGCCCTGCCGGCGGGGAGGTACACCCGCAGGGCGCGCCGCACAGAGGTCCTGGTCGTTGGGCAACAGGACAGCGGCGGCAGAACTGATTCGGTTACAAATCGTGACTGAAATAGCCCGGAGCATGCTCAAGATCAGATATCTGGAATTCAACAGTTTTGGGTCTGCTCGGCGCAGTAGCGCGCAGGGACATGCCTGCCTCCGGACTCGCTCCTTCGCGATCGCAAAATCATACGGCACCCTCGGCCTTCAGCGCGCGATAGGTGGTATCGACCGACTTTACCGTCGCGTCGACAATGATGTCGATCTCTTTTCGGGTAATGATCAGGGGGGGGCATAACCGAGGATGTCGCCATGCGGCATGGCCCGTCCGATGACGCCATTCTCAAACAGAGCAGCTGCAGTGCGCACCCCGACCTGAAGGTCGGGTTCGAATGGTATCCTTTGTTTTGGGTCCCGCATCATCTCCACGGCCGACAGGATACCCACTCCGCGAACTTCACCAACGATGGGATGTCCCGCCAGCTCGGCCTTCATCCGGTCTTGCCAATACGGTCCAACATCGCGGACATGCTCCAGAATATTTTTTTCTTTAAGCAGTCGAATATTGGCGAGCGCGGCTGCGGCACAAAGCGTGTGCCCCGAATATGTCCAGCCGTGGCCGAGTGCGCCGTGCTTCTCAGTTCCTTGTTCCAAAACCGACCAGACACGGTCGCCAATGATTGACCCGGAGATGGGGAGGTAGGCGGAACTCAAACCCTTTGCGATGGTCACGAAATCCGGACGCATGTTATACAGGTGGGAACCGAACTTCTCGCCGGTTCGCGCGAAGCCACAGACCACTTCATCCGCGATTAGAAGGATATCGTATTTGTCGAGCACCGCTTGAATGGACGTCCAGTACCCTTTGGGGGGCGGCACAATACCTCCTGTCCCAAGTACCGGCTCTCCGATAAAAGCTGCAACCGTTTCCGGTCCTTCGGCCAGGATCAAGGCTTCAAGCTCATCGGCACAGCGCCGGGAGAACGCTTCCTCGCTCTCCTCGACACGCGCCTGGCGGTAATAGTGCGGCGTGGTTGTATGGCGCACCAAATCCAGAGGCAGGTCGAAGAAATTGTGAAAGAAGGGAAGGCCAGTTAGGCTACCCGTGACCAATCCAGACCCGTGATAGCCGCGATTTCGCGAGATGATCTTTTTCTTTTCGGGCCGGCCAAGAATGTTATTATAGTACCAGACCAGCTTGATGTTGGTTTCGTTGGCATCGGAACCGGAGAGGCCGAAATAGACCCTTCGCATGTTCTGACCGAAATACTCGACCACGGCCTCTGCCAACAGGGCGACCGGCTCCGTACCTTGGCTGGCATAGACGTGTGCGAACGGCAATTCGTGTGCTTGCCTGGCAATGGCCTCGGCGATCTCCGTGCATCCATATCCCATGTTGACGCAGTAGAGTCCTCCGAAACCGTCGAGGCTCCTTCGGCCTTCGGTGTCCCAGATATAGACGCCTTCCGCACCGGCCATAATCCTATTTGGCGTTTCGCCTCGGCTGTGCTTGGCCAAATGCGTAGAAGGATGGAAGACGAAGCTTCTATCCTTCTCCCGGAGTTGCTCGGTTCCCAGATTGCTCAAGCGCATGTCCCTCTCCTCGCGATAAATTGGCGGAGGGCACTCGGCCAGCCACCTGTTTAGCAAATAGCATACCGGAAACGTCCCTTGAGTTTCTCGGGAATGCAGGTTATTCGCCGTGAAATTCGCGGGATCGGCCCGAATTGCCGTGAAAACTAAGGCGTCACGTTCGCCTTAGCCGAGGGTCGGGGGCGCGTCATGCAAACACGAACAGCTTACGACGCGCATGCGCCCAGCATAGTGCCCGATTAGCGGGCGATATTGACGGATGAATAGCGCTCGGGACGCTGTTCCCGCCGGCCGCGCGAGGCACGATAGAGCGCCGGCGGCCATGTTCCGCCGAACTGCCGGTCATCCCTTACATTCTGACGGTCCGGATCGGTCTTGCCGTTCCCAAGGGTGGTAATGCAGGTGATCAGGGGCAAAGCACATTCGCCTCGATCAGCAGGCAGCGGGTTCCGTGCCGCGGCACAGGCTCCAACCTGGTTGGCCAGCGCTGAGAGGCTGAGGTCGTGCCCTCGCGCATATTGATCGCTTTGGCGGTGCGGCGGCTGGTGCTCGGCAGACTTCTCGAAGGAGCATAGCCAGAAGGTTCGGCCCGGCAAAGACGCGCGGCGAGAGCTCCTTGCCATTGACATCTTGATTCGCAGCCGACCAGCGCCGCCAAGTTCTATCGTGAGCGTGTTGCCTTTCTTGCGATCGCAAATTCGTGGTTGCTGCGCAGGGCGAGCCGAGCTGCGGCTCGCAGGAGGGGGCGAGCCGACAGAATTGCGCGGCCTGAAAAGCTGCCTCCATCAATGCTGGCCGCTCGTGCAGTCTCGAAACGCTGGATCAAGCCTCAAACATCGAACAGCCGCTCCTTTTCCTCGCGAAACCAGCGCCCTCGCGCGACATGATCTTGTCTGACGATCCGACGCTTCGAGCGGGGCTCCTCTAATAGGTTGCACATGACCTGCAGCTTTCAGCCAAACTCAGCAAATCGGACGTCTCTTCTTATCATCGCTCGGCAAGCTCGGAACACGCTGGGGGACGTTGCTAAGGCTAGTCGCCGCCAGCGGATGGCGAGGATGTTTTGGCGGCTAAGTGCTTTTAGGTGGGCGATTATAAGCCGAGATCGCGATAGGTGCTTTCGCCATAGCTCCTGGCGCCATCGCCACGCTGAGCGTTTGAAAGCCGATGAAATTCGCTGGGCCAATTGGCTAGCGCGTGCTTGATGGCCTTCATCTTGAACGGCACGTGCACAACACATTTGTCCCTGATGATAGGCGGACAGCTCGCATCTTGTTGCCGCGAGCCGTTAAGGTTTGCTGCGATTATCGGCAGACCTAGATCAAGGGCCAATTCCATTTCCCAGCGCACGAAGCGAAAAAGGTTTTTCGTTTTCTCACCGATCAGGACAAGTACCTGGCTCGATCCATTCATTCTGTTGCGAAGATTGCGTTTAACATAATCTTCGTCCTGTGCTCGGCTCGTCATATTGTCCAGATCGTGAGCGTTCGCGAATTCAAAACTCACATTCTCGCTGGCATTCCACCCTTTCATAAAGCGGTATGCCCAAGCGTCTTCATCGCCGTCAAATATTACATAGGTCGGATCGCTGTATGCCATTGTTGTCTCTTAGTTGTTTTGACGAGCAACCCACTGGGTGTGCTCCCGTGAGAAAGCCAGTTCGGCTTCGTTCACCGCGGCGGAGAATGCCTCATCCGAGTTGGCGTCCGTAATAAGGTCGGCAGTCAAGCCGATCTCGTGAGCTGTCAACGTGTAAGCCGATGCCAATTCGTTAAATTTCTTGATCTGGGTCCACCCGATAAGCGAGGCGGCGATGACAATTAGCGGCTCGGTCGGCCAGCCAGGCATCGCGGGGTCAGCGATGCGTACTACGATGAACGAGAATCCCAGAGCGTATGCAAAAATACCAAGGCCCATCCAGACTTTCGCGGACCTCTTGTTCGAGCGCGCCTTCTTCTCGTACCACTTCCGCTGGTCGCAGATTCGTCTCTGCAGATATATGTCTTTTCTTTCTTTTAGCGGGGAGTCCCTTATCGACATCATCTGGTCGGTTGTTTGGGGGGATGCTGAATCGGTGCCGCTCAACGCGCTACCAAGGTGACGATTGCTATCAAGGATACCTTCCATGAGCTTTCGAAAATCAGCTCTGGCGTCAGCGGCGCGCGCGTCATCGAACGGCTGTGCTCGCATCGCGAAGCGCCAAGTCAATGTCTTCACCGACTCTGCAAGAGCTCGAGCCTGATACCAGACCTGCTCGGGCTTTGTGACCGACCGGAAAATGAGGACTCCCATTGAGCAAAGAAATACCGCAGCATAGACACCGAAATAGGCTTTTGATGGCGACAAGTCCAAAGAGAGCACCGACGCTAAAAAAAGAAGAACGTACTCTGCCCGGATCAGGCGGAGAAACGTCGCCTGCTGCTCGTTGGATGCCACGTCGGCGCTATTATAGAGTCCAGGATATTTCATTTTTGAAGCACACCAGTCTATTTTGTGGCGGTAAATTCTTTAAGCCAGGATTTGGCAAACGTGAGGTTAGCAGTCGAGCTTACAGAGCCTATTCTTGAGCGAGGCGCGGTCCCTCTGTTCATAAACAGGAATGCAGGTCCTGTCCCATCAATGTAAGGGTATAGGCCCAAAAATTCTTGCCCGGAGAATGTTTCCGAAGAATTTTTTGCCACGGGCAGAACCGCTACCGCGGTCCGAAACCCATCGAAAAAGCCAAGCTCCCAAGGCATCCATCTGGATTCTGGAGAATTGTTTGAATGCACATAGATTAGCGTCTTTGACTGCCTCATACGGGTCCGCAGCAACTCGGCGGTGGCCGAGGAGACCTTTGTGCGGTCCAGTTGTGAATCTTCGACCCAATCTACGTAAGCAGTGAACCCAAGCTCCTCGAAAATTCGCTTCACACCGAGAATGATCTCTGCGTCCTTGAAAGAATGTGACAGAAAAACGTCGAATGAAGATCTGGCTGTAGCTGCGGCCGTCTCTTCCTTTAGAACGATCGATGCGGCTCTATGTCCTCGACTGGCATTCGCAACTCTTTTCAGCTCTGCCTCGGTCAGTAGCACTATTCAAATCCCCCATGATCTGTTCGCAATCTATGAACTTGACGCCCATTCGATTAAGCGACCCTTGTCTTGTGAAAACTGGCACCATGCTCTCCAGCCGGTAGCGCAACCTCCACCTTCTCAAAGACCACGTCGGCTGGCAGGAGTGACCGGCCTTGTCACCCACCTACGCGACCCCGGCACAGCCATGCTCCTCGCTTAGAAGGCTGCGAGACCAGCGATGTCAAACAGGACAGACGATCTCCTAATCTCGATCAGCAACGAACTTACGACGTAAAAACGCGATGGAGCGATCTCCGAATGTCCGCAGGCGTCGAGGGCCGGGTTGGTCGCCAGGGCCGAGCGGGCCAGCTTGCACTCCCGCTACCCGTCGGCTTGCCAAACCCTCGCTGTAGATTTCGCCCCCCCCACACGGATGCGCTGACCGCGACTAAGCTCAATCGCCACTGATCGCCAATCCAGGGCGAAAGTTCCCCCCTTGAAGTAGCGGTAGAGGCATTTTTTCGGCACTTCGCATCTTAGATATGGACGCCTCCTCAACCAGGCACGATCCGGTTTGGCTTCTCGCCGTAACCGTGCTGGCCAAGTGCGTCCGATGGCTGCTTCGATCCGTCTCCTGGAATGATCGGTTCCAGATTGCTCAAGCGCATCGTCCTTCCTCGCCATCAACTGGCGGATAGCGCTCGGCCACCTTTTTCCAGCAATTAGTATACCGCAAATGTCCCTTGAGTTTCGTCGGAATGGGCGCCTTTTGCCGACGAATCTACGGGATCCGTGCCAAACGCCGTTGAAACTTAAACTTTCGCTTTCACCGTTGCCTCAGGGCGGACAAAGGTATCGGTGAATTGGACTTCACTGGTTTCGTGACGACAAGGCTATAGTATTGATCAATCCCCAAGCCTGCCTGCAGCAGTCCCTCCATGAAATCCTGATAGGCGGCCATAGAACGAGATGCGACCCGCATCAAATAATCCACGCGCCCCCCAATTGCCCAGCAGTCCAGGATTTCCGGAATCTCTTGGATTGCAGTTTCGAAGACTCGTTGGTCCTCAAGACGATGGCGATCCAGCACGACTTCTACCATCACAAAGATCATGCCGCCGACGAGTGCAGGACTCAGTCGCGCATAAAATCCCTCAATAATTCCTGCGGCCTTGAGTGCTCGGAGCCGCTCCGAACAGGCCGACGCCGAAAGATGAACTCGTTTTGCAAGCTCACTTTTTGAAATCCGACCGTCTGCCTGAATCTCGGAGAGAATCCGGACGTCCCAACTGTCGAGTTGCACGGGATCGGGTTTCGACTTCATAACCTGTTGCTCTCAAGCAGCGATCGACAGCGCGCCGTGTGCCGATCAATTCTATTATCATTGAAACGACCGAATGTAGCAGTGGAAGGCATCCGTTCCAGGCCCGAGATGTGCTAGAATGGGTATGAAAATCAGCTAAGGAGAGCGATCCGCTGAGAAAAGCTGCAGAAGTAATTTGGCTATCGCCCCAGCGCCTAACGGGCAATGGTGCAGCTGGAGAGGAAGTCGGCGGCGGCAGAGACCTTCTGATAAATAAAATAGATAACCCATTTTCTTGAATCCCCGCTACCGTACTTGATAGACGCGCGACTGCATTCGAGCCTCGATCGCGTGGACGGCATACTCAATGCAGTATTCAGTGGCACATTCAGCTATTGGGGTGAATTGAAGGCCTTGCTCGTCCGGCTCGCCGAGGCGCAAGGCACCGCAAATGCCGCTCGTCGTACGGCGTGCCCAACAATTTGACGCTGGTGTCTGGCCGAAATCGCCTAACTGGGAAGATTCAAACGCCGATGTTGCGTGCGATGCTGTCGGCCGCCATACGCCTACGCCACTCGAGAGGCCCGGAATTGTGAATGGAGTTTCCCTCAACATCGACGGCCATGATAACAGGCATGTCCTGCACATCGAATTCATAGATGGCTTCCATGCCCAGGTCTTCAAAGGCAACGATCCGCGCCTTCTTAATCGATTTTGAAATCAGGTACGCAGCGCCACCCACTGCAGCAAGATAGGGCGTTTTGTGTCTTATAATCGACTCGATGGCCGCCGGTCCCCTTTCCGCTTTGCCGATCATCGCAAAAAGGCCGGTTTCGGCGAGCACCTTGTCCGTAAAATCGTCCAAGCGGCTGGAGGTTGTTGGACCGGCGGGTCCAACGACCTCATTCCTCACTGCCCGGACGGGACCGACATAGTAGATCACGCGTCCCGTCAGATCGACCGGAAGCGGCTTGCCGGCATCGATCAGCTCGACCATTCGTTTGTGGGCAGCGTCACGGCCCGTCAGCATCTTTCCAGACAGCAGGAGCGTTTCACCGCAGCGCCACGATGCCGTCTCTTCCTTCGTCAGCGTATCTAAATTGACCCGCCGGACGCCGGCTGGGTTCAATTCGTCGGCTCCGATGTCGGGCCATTCGCGCAAATCGGGCGGCTGGAGCCTGATGGGTCCAGAGCCGTCCAAAGTAAACTTCAGGTGCCGGTTGGCGGCGCATTGCGGGATGAGCGCCACAGGCTTGGACGCCGCATGAGTAGGATAGGTCGCAACCTTGACGTCAACGACTGTCGTCAGACCACCAAGCCCTTGGGCGCCGATGCCAAGCGCGTTGATCCGCTCATAAAGCTCAATCCGCAGTCCCTCTTCCGGGCTTGACGCCCCCCTTGCGATTAGTTCCGCCATATCGATGGGCTCGTTCATGGCTTCCTTGGCCAGCAGCATCGCCTTTTCAGCGCTACCACCGATACCAACAGAGATCAGCCCAGGCGGACACCATCCGCTGCCCAGGGTCGAAACGGTATTGACCACCCAGTCGGAAACGGAGGCGCTGGGATTAAGGGTGGTAAAACGTGCCTTGTTCTCGGACCCGCCGCCTTTTGCGGCGATAGTGATCTCAATCTGGTCACCTTGCACCAAGTTGACATGGACAACTGCCGGCGTGTTGTCGCGGGTGTTGACCCGTCTAGCGAGGGGATCCGCAACGATCGATGCCCGAAGGGGATTGTCCGGATCGAGATAGGCTTGACGTACGCCCTCATTCACAAGATCAGCGAAACTGGCTGTTGACTTAATGCGGGCATCCATGCCGACCTTTGCGAAGACAACCACAAGTCCGGTGTCCTGACAGATCGGGCGCCGCCCAAAGGCCGCCATGCGGGAGTTCAGCAGAATCTGACCTATGGCATTCTTCGCCGACGGGCTCTGTTCTCGCGTGTATGCGTGAGAAAGAGACCGGATATAATCTGGAGGATGATAGTACGAGATGTACTGAAGGGCGTCGGCGACGCTCCTTGTGATGTCGCGACCTGCGATGGTCCGTGTTCTGTTTCCCACCGGATTTTATCCAAACGAACCGAGGCCATTGACCATTTTCAAAATCTGGAAGCTTCGCACCCCCTGCTCGCCGCCTTCATATCCATAGCCGCTTTGCTTGACGCCCCCATAAGGCGCATCCGCGGAAACCCCTTTCAGGTAATTCACACTAACTGCGCCCGCAGAGAGACCATTGATAAGCTTCTGTTGCGTATCGGCCGCGCCAGTAAACAAGTAGGCGGCCAGACCGTACTCGGTGGCGTTGGCTTCCTCGATCGCCTCTTCGATCGTATCGAAAGGCGCCACGGTGAGAATCGGTCCGAACGGCTCTTCATGAAGCACTCTCGCTTGCTTCGGTACGCCCGTCAGGATGGTTGGCGGCCAGTAAAACCCCGGTCGGTCAAGGGGGATGCCACCGGTCTCGATGCGGGCGCCGCCTTCTACCGCATCCTTGGTCAGGCGCTGCATGGCCTCTATTCGCCGCGCGTTTGCCATTGGCCCCATTTGCGTTGCAGGGTCATCCGGTGGTCCGATCCTGATTCTTCGGACCGCCTCCGTCATCCGGAACAGGAGTTCCTCATAGCGGGACCGGGCGACAAGAATCCTGCTGGGCGCATTACAGCTCTGGCCCGCGCACTCGAATTTGTATTCCGAAATAGCCGGTATCGCCCTTGCCAGATCCGCATCTTCGCACACAATAACCGGGGAATGTCCACCGAGCTCAAGGATGCAACGCTGCAGATTATTCGCGGCCAGCGTGGCTAGCTGTTTTCCAACAGCCGTCGACCCCGTGAACGTCAAGACTTTCACAATTGGCGAACTGAGCAGATGCCGCGATATATGCACAGGAACACCGAACACCAGGTTGACCACGCCTTCTGGTATCCCTGCTTGACGCAAAGATTCCACGATATGGACAGCCACACTTGGCGTCTCCTCGGCCCCTTTGAGGATCACCGGGCAGCCTGCCGCCAGCGCGGGGGCGAGCTTGCGGGCGATAAGAACGGCCGGATAGTTCCATGGCGTAAATGCAGCGACGACACCGAGCGGCTCGGGGGCTATCATCCTGTTCGAGCCCAACGGAATCGGGGCCGACAACTCATCGGCATGCCGGCCATTCCATTCCAGCGTTTCGACTGCGCGCGCGTATTCTCCTGTCGCTTCGGCAATCGTCTTTCCCTGTTCGGACGACAGGTCCCTGGCTGCGGCGCCAGCTTTCTCTGCCAGAATGCTGGCGGCAGAGACGAGGATCTCGCCACGCTCTTTGGCGGGTCGTGAGGACCACGCCTTGCGGCTGCGTTCTGCCGAGGCAAGAGCTTCATCCAAGTCTGAAACCGTAGCCGAGGCCACTGAGGCAAATACCTTCTCCGTCGCCGGGTTGATCACCGGCAAAGTGGCTCGGCTACCACCGGCTCGCCATTTGCCATTAATGAAGAGCTCGTAGCTCTTGGCGTCGGACATCACGGGCTCCACTTGACTGAATTCTTGCATACGAGCGCAGTTTCGATATCGAAACTGCTGAACTCGCTTGAGCCAGTTTCATCGCGATGGTCGCGGCGGGTCAAATATCGAATATTGCCGAAATCCATCTGGAATCCAGATCGGGCTGGTCCTTATGGCCGCAAAAGATCATGCCCAGCTTTACAGGTTAGTTTGTCAGGTCGCCTCAGGCGCCACCGCCGCCCAGTCCCGGATTTCAATCAATTTTCTGGCGACCTTCGGAATGAGCTTGCAGACCGCAGAAACGGCCGCAGAACGCTCATCTTTGGGATTTACAGCGAGCACCACGGACCGAGTAATCACCGGATCGACGATCTTGACAGTCCGGACCAGCCCTTGGGAGGCTTCTTTCTGAACCGCAGACGGGGCGAGAATAGAATGCGCTTTTCCCTCTACGACCATGTTGATGATCGTTGAGAGGGAGTCCACTTCAAACCTGACGTCCAGCGCGCAACCGTGTTGTGCGACGACATCAGCCACCGAACGCCTGACATTGTTGTTGCGCATGGGAACCGCCAGGGGGAATTCATGCAGGTCGACCAGCGATATCGCATCTTCAAACGGTGGCTCGCCGGACGGAACCACCAGACAAAGGTCTTCGCGCGCTAGCACCGTCATTCGCCCCACACTGTCTGCTGTGCGGTACAGAACCGCCAGATTGAAGCGTCCAGCCGCCATCCATTCCTCTAGCGGTCCCGTCATACCCTCGACCATCTTGAGGGACACCTTGGGCAGTTCGTGTCTCACCGCCTCAAGCAGCGGACCGCTCAGGACGCGAGCAGCTCCAGACGGAATCCCAATAGTCACCTCCCCGGCAGGGGAAGCGGCTGTGTTGGTCAATTCCACCTCGGTAAGTCGAATTTCTTTGAGAATTGCCCGCGCCCGCTCGAGCAGTTTGGCTCCTGACGCCGTCACGCTCACGCCGGTTCTGTCGCGTATCAGCAGCTGAGTGCCGAAGCCTTCCTCCAATTGGCGTACATGCAGACTCAGCGCACTCTGGGCGACATTCAGAAAGCCAGCGGCCTTCGTGAAACTGCCTGCTTCGACCACGCCGACGAAGTATCTTAACTGCCTGATTTCCACGGGTACTCTTCCGAGGGCGGACTGCAATTGACGCAATCTATCTTAAAATGTGATGGCACGACAGCAATAATTGTGCCGAGCTGCTGACGCTTGCTGTCGTCGTCCCAGTCTTGTTGATCAACCCGCTGAGGACTCAAACGGCCAACTCGGCGCCCGGATCCGTCGCGATGATTTCTCGGGCCCTTCGAATAACCGGTGGATCGACCATCTTTCCGTCCAATGCGAACGCGCCTCTGCCTTGCGCCGTCGCATCTTTTTCCGCCGCGAGGACACGACGGGCCCACTCGAGTTCCTGTGGGCTTGGTGAGAAAGCCTCATTGAATATGGCAACCTGATTTGGATGGATCGCCAAAGCCCCGGTAAAGCCAAGCCGCCGCGCATGGGCCGCGGCCTCACGAAGTCTATCATTGTCTGAGAACTCGCTGATACTTCCTATGAAACCAAGCGGTAGCAAGCCAGCGGCGCGAGCGGCAAACAGAACAGAAAGGTTCGGTGTCAAAAGAAGGTCGAGTTCCGGGGCACCGCCAACGGAGGCACTGAAGTCTTCAGGACCCAGCGCCATTGCAACCATCCTGGGATGGGCCGACGCAATGGCTGAGAGACTTTGTAATGCTGCCGGGGTCTCGATCAAGGCAAGGAACCGGATTCGACCCACCGCAAGATTTCTTTCTCGTTCAAGTTCCGATACCGCATTTGCGATCTCTATTACCCACGCTGCCGAATCCGTCTTCGGAAGGACAAGTGCATCAACACCCGCTACTACGGCTGCATCGAGATCGGCCGCCAAGGCACGCAAACCGCGATTCACGCGAACTAAAACATAAGCGCCCCTGCGGCCCACCTTTGCCACGGATGCAGAAAGCTGGCGCCGTGACTCACCTTTTTGATCCTGGGGAACGGAGTCCTCAAGGTCGAGTATGACGCCATCTGCCCCGCGCTCATGAGCCGCCTCCACAAAGCGCGGAACATGAGCGGGAACAAAGAGCAGAGATCTCCAGCGGGGAACAGACATCGGGCTTTCAACGGCCTGAACGGCGTCATTCATGAAGTCGCCTCTGCGGTCGATTCTAGCGTGGGCGCTGTCAGTGAGTTTGCTGGGCGGCCGTGGCACCCAGAGGGGCCAGGACTAGGCATGCACTCTGTGAATCGCGATCGCGCTTCCTTCCCGACAACAGGCACGCTCATGCTGACGCGGCTCTTGCGCGCAAACCTGCTCGAACCTCCTCGCGGACAGCCTCCGTATGCGCACCAAGGCCCGGAACTGGGCGCAGCGAGGGGCGCTCAGAGTTGAAGATCGCCGCCGGGGCGATCGTCTCTACTGTTCCTTCAGGTGTGCCAATCTCAACCCTGCGAACGTGTGGATGCTTTGAAATGTCCGCCACTTCGTTCAGTCGCCCATATGCCAAACCGGCCGCCTCAAGCTCCTGCATCGCTTCGTGGCAGGACAGCTCGGAAAACCGCAGCTCAATTATCTCATCAAGTTGAGGACGGTGGCCGAGGCGCTCCATGTTGTCGGCGAAACCAAGTGCACGCGTGAGCTCAGGCCGCTTCAGGAATTTCTCGCAGAAATTCACCCATTCCCGGTCATTCTGCACGGAAAAGATGACGTCCTTGCCATCGGCGCAGCGATAGGCGCCATAAGGCGCCAGCGAGGGGTGTTTCACGCCCGCGCGTACCGTGTGGTAGCTGCTGTAGTCGTGTTGCAGGACCGGCACGTTCATCCAATCGGCGACGGCATCGAACAGGGACACCTGAATGCTAGCCCCTTCGCCAGTGACCTCGCGATGATACAGCGCCTGAAGTATGGCGCTATGTGCCGTCATGCCTGCCGAGATGTCGCAAACCGACACACCCACACGGGCGGGTCCCTGTTGCGTCCCGGTGATCGCACACAGACCGGTTTCGGCTTGGACGATGAGATCATAGGCCTTGAGGTGAGAAAATGGCCCCCCCTCCCCAAATCCCGAAATGTCGCAGGTGATTAGCCGCGGAAAACGGCGACGCAGATCCGCAGATCCGAAGCCGAGTTTTTCGATGCTGCCTGGCTTCAGATTCTGGATAAAGACGTCAGCAGCAGCAACAAGCGTGTCCAGCACAGCACGGTCCGCCTCCAACCTCAAATCCAAGCATACTGACTCCTTACCCCGGTTGAGCCAAACGAAATAGGCGCTTTGCCCCCGCACCAACTTATCGTATTTCCGGGCAAAGTCTCCCTCAGGCCTCTCAACCTTGATCACCCGGGCGCCTGCATCGGCAAGACGAGACGATGCATACGGTGCAGCAACGGCCTGCTCCACAGCTACGACAGTGATCCCCTCAAGAGAGTTCTGCATGCAACACCGCGCTCTTCATCCAACATTTTCGTTTTGAGCCCGACGACGATTCAGCATCGCAAGCAACCGATTCTGTTCATTGCCCACGATCGAGAATGCCTCGTCGACTCCCATTCCAGGCTTCGCAAGCATCATGTCTGCCTGGGTCGCCATCGATATGTGGACGGAAGCCTGGGCAGAGAGATCTGTCTCGGTACAGCTTCCTCCAACGTACGCGCCTACCTTGTTCTCCTTACACAGGAGCACTGCACGTGCCGTGTCAGCCAATGAGCCGACATCAGGCGTCTTGATTTGAATGAGATGCGCGGCCTTCGCTTCGGCAAAGAGCCGAATATCCTCGAGCGTGTTGCACCTTTCGTCCACGACAATGCGAGCGGTGGAACCCCGGTTGTCCAAAATTGATACGATCTTGGCGTAGTTCTCAATTTGAGCTTGCGTCGAACCAAAATCCGCCGGGGACTCGACATTGAGGGTGAAACCCGGAACAGCGTCGGCGACCCTGCAGATAAAGTCGGCGATGAGTTGCGGCTCCAGGCTGATTTCCTGGCCGATCCAGCCATACACATCGAAATGCAGCACCGGATGATACCCCGGGCGGCCAATTTCGCGCGTCCGCGCCGCAACCCACTTCACGAACTCCATGAAGGCCTGGCCCTCGACGCCGAATTTCTGCCGTGAGTTGATCAGGCCGTGGGGAAGTATATCTACCGCTTTCAAGATCATTTTGTCGACGTTGATTTCGCGAGCATCGCCGCTTTGGCAGTAGATCGGAACCCTGCGAATTGGCAGCGGCAGGTTAAATTCACTGCAAACGACTTCCGCCATCGTGGTACTTTGAAGATGGGCCGAGGCGCGAAGGAGCGCCTGGCTAACGCCATACTCAATCGCGAGAGGTAACCGCTGGTGCTGGAGAGGCTCAAAAACCTTTGCACAGGCATCGAGATAACGAGATACGTCGACATTGAGAAGCCGGGGCACGACTATACGCGAGGTTAACTCCGAGATTTGAGCACTCTCAAACAAAGGATCTCGTCCTCCAGCACCAGAATATTGAACGCTCATCATGTCACCCCAAACCACGGCCCCGTCGGTGAGAGCAAGCCCGATGCTGAGCGAAGATGCCGGAACGCGGATGGACGTGAACCCAATCGCTGTCGCCTCGCCGCTATAGACGAAACCGTCCTGGGGCGCGCCGGCCCTGATGGCACCCTGATCGTCATAGAAAAAAGCGCCATTGCCAGGCGCAAGGAGGACGTCTTTGATCTGCATTTCACTTCGCTCGATTTTCGGACATCGTTGATGGCAGTTGGATTTGCTGCGCCGACTATGCACCACTTGATCTTGAGTTCGCCAACATAATGTCCCGGACGGTCCCATCGCGTTTTCAGATGGCCGGCGTCAGACACATGCACCCCGTATTCCGGCAAGCATTCGACGAACGTCGAATTATTGTATAGGTGGACATTGCAACGTCGTACTCACCTCATTTGGGTTAGCATTCGCGCATTAACCAGAATGCGTCTGAAATGCGCGTCAATCCAATCCCTTCATAGAAGCCGACAGAGTTGGGTGTAGAGATCAAAGCTATGGCCACAGCAGGCCCGAGTTGCCGGCGGGCTTCATACAGGAGGCCCTTGCCGATGCCGAGGCCTTGCGCCGACGCCGATACGGCAAGCTCGGAGACGTAGCAGATCCAGGAAAAGTCAGTAACGCATCGAAGTACTCCGACCAGCTTCCGCCCCGGCCGATGGAGCCGGGCCGTCAGCACCAAGTCGGCTTGGCGGAGCATCGCATGCAGCCGAAGCTCGCCATGGGTCGCCCCGAAGCCGGATTCGGCCAACACGCGGCAGAATTCGGCCGGGTCAAGGTTCGGCTCACTAACGTAAAGGATCTCAGATTGTTCGCTCATGCCAACCCCTTAACAAAAATTGATTGATCTAAGCTTACGCAATACCTTGTATTCGCAGCCGGTGCCGAGATTTTCGCCCTGACTGCGTGAAACCAGCAGTAGCTTGTGGCGGATTTTGGCACGAAGAGCTGCGCAGCAACTGCCCTATCCAGAACACAGCTTACTAGTCAGTTGAACGACTATGCTTTGTCATCTGCGTGCAAGTGCCCTGCCGAAGCGACTGCTTGCGTCTCAGTCCGCTTTAACCAGTGTCTAATCCGTGCTTCGACGGCGCCCCTTTTTAAACGGCAATCTCAGCTCGCGCGCCTACCTAGGATAGTAGGCTGCATCGCGGGGCGGCGAGGTTTATAAAAAACGGGACTGTTGGAGAGCAAAAGATGTTGCCGTTAGTTCGCCCCAGAAATGCTATATTTGAAATCAATCTTGGGGCTATTCAGGCGAACTTCCGGGCCATCACGGCCCTCGTTGGGTTAGGCGTAAGGGTCGCCGCTGTCGTCAAGAGCGACGCCTATGGACTTGGTGTTGTAGAGATTGCAAGGGCGCTTATTCATGTCGGCTGCGATCTGCTCTTCGTCGGCAATCTTGAGGAAGCGCTGCTTCTAAGATCGTCCCATGTAGACGAGGCAATCGCGGTTTTTTGCGATGATTTCGCGAAATTTGGTAGATTCTACCAATCCAATAACCTCATACCGGTTGTGAACAATTGCGCCGAATTGGAAGCCGTTATTGCAACAGGAACGAAGACATATTTTCTTAACGTGGAAACGGGATTTTCCCGCTTTGGGCTCGCCATTGCGGACGTGCGTCGCGCGTATTTTTCTGGTACGTTCGACATGTATCCCCCTTCGGTCGTACTCAGCCATCTAGCGTGCAGCGAAACCGTTGCGGACCCAACTAATGTGTTGCAACGGAACCGCTTCCGGGCGATCTACGATCTGATTAAGCCCACCTGCGGCAGTCTCGCAGCGTCCGCCGGTATCTGGCTAGGTAAATCCTATCATTTCGACATGGTACGGGTGGGCTCAGCCCTGTACGGGCTCAACGATGCTGGCATTCGACCAAATCCGCTGCAAGCGGTTGCAAGGCTCCGAGCGAAAATACTCGACGTGCGCAATGTCGCTAGGCGGGAGGCTGTTGGCTACGGTGCGACATTTCGTACGGGTCGAGCTACCCGCGTAGCGACCGTCGGGATCGGCTACACACATGGCCTTCCATGGGCCTGCGCGAACAAGATATCAGCTCGGTTCGCAGGTTATTCGGCCCCTCTAATCGGAACAATATGCATGGAGAACATGACAATTGATATAACAGATGTTCCAGAAGCGCTTTGTGGGCCAGGTAACTTTGTGGAATTACTGGGAAATGATTTTACCTTAGATGACCTTGCAGAAGCTGTGGGCCTCAGCCCACACGAAGTCTTAACCCGCCTAGGTGCTGGTTGCACAAGACGGTATCTGAATTCTTCCTTGTTACCTACGACCCCTAGGAATAAGGCGTTAGACTTTGATGGCAGCAGCGAGATGAATGATGGCAAGGCACGCCTTTGATTTCGTTATGGCGCTCCCATGGAGAACTTGGTCCATAGGGCATCCTTTGATTCGAAAGATAAGGATGCCCCATCAAAGCCCCGGATCAAACATGTAGCTAGGTCAGGACTCATTGATCCAGAAGATGAAGGCTGCAGCGAAGGCGATAGCCGACAGGAAGGTGTGAGCACATCGGTCGTATCTGGTGTGGATGCGTCGCCAGTCTTTGAGGCGTGCGAACATGTTCTCGATCCTGTGACGTTGCCGGTATCGGACAGGATCATAGCTGTGCTGAACACGATGCTTGGCATGGGGTGGGATGCATGGCCTGATACCGCGCTCGACGAGCGCCTGGCGGAAGGCCGCTGAACTGTAGGCCCGATCGGCCAGCAGGGCGTTGGCGGCGGGCAAATCCTCGATCACGGCCGCAGCAGTCTTGTGATCATTGGTCTGCCCTTCGCTCAGATGCAGCAGCCGCGGACGTCCCTTGGTGGTCAGTCCGCCTCGGCTGCGTCCGATACATCGGGATAGAGTTTTTTAAGGAGGCTGGCGGCAGTGCGGTGCGCTTTGAGATGGGTGGCATCGATCATCAGATTGTCCGTTTCGCCGCCCTGCGCGGCCAGTTCCGCTAGGATGCGGTTGAACACACCCAGCCGACTCCAGCGGATGAAGCGGTTGTAGATGGTCTTGTACGGACCGTAGTCGGAAGGGACATCTCGCCAGCGAAGGCCATTTCGGATCACGAACAGGATGCCGCTCAGCACCCGGCGGTCATCCACACGCGGAACACCATGCGACAAAGGAAAATAGGACTCGATCCGGCGCATCTGCTCCGGCGTCAACATCAGCAAATCACTCAAGGCAGCACCTCCTGCCACCCTGAATCACCAAACAGATATCAACTCAATAGATTATGGGTCCTGACCCTAGCTTTGATTCCGATTGTAACATAGAAATGCCTAATTGCCCGAGCATCGGACCTGGTCTAGAATCCAAGCCATACGAAGTGCTGCTTCTTCGGCTACACTAGGCCCATGTGAAGCGCCGCCGTGGCCACCGACCATACGCATGTGGAAAACAAGACCTGGGTCTCGACCGGCCGTAAAGGAACGTCGCTGGGCAACGTACCGAGCAGGCTGGTAGTAGAGCACCTGGCTGTCGTCGAGCGCGGCGTCGACGTAAGTTGGCGGGCGCGGGCGATCGGCACTGAGGTTGTAGTAAGGATCGTAGCTGCGCAGGTGCCGATATTCGTCGGCTATGTGGGGATCGCCGTACTCCGCTATTTCCGGCAGCGCGTACGGCATCGTGAAGTCCAGCTCGGTATCTATGATGTCGGCGAGCGGAACCTCGGCGAGTACGGCGCGGAACAAGTCGGGCCGCAAGTCGGCCGTGGCAAGCACGGTACCCCCGCCAGCGCTCGCTCCCTCAATGACGATGCCGTCGCCGGTGGCGACCCCCTGCCTAACAAGCGCCTCGACAGCGACGATCAGATCTGTGTGGGTGATACGTTTTCGATCGCGGGTAGCCGCCTCGTGCCACGGACGTCCAAGCTCCCCGCCTCCCCGTACGTGCACGATGCCGAAAGCAACTCCGCGATCGAGCAGGCTCAAACGTTTGGTCATGGATGAGGGCCAAGTGAAAAACGAGGGCCATCTCGGTTTTCCATAACAGCCGTAGACATTCAATAACACCGGCCCTGGGGTGGTTCGATCGCGCCGCGCGACGAGCGAAATTGGTATATCCACCCCGTCTTCCGCCTGCGCCATGACGACCGTCGCCACGTATTGAGCCGGGTCATATCCGGGAACGCGGGCCTGGTACAGGACTGCCGATCGGTCGTCGGCGAGATCATGCTCTACAAACGTGTCGGGCGTCACGAATGAGCTAACCGAGTAGACCAACTTCGAGCTTCGGAACGGATGCCGTGCGACCGAATAGCTACCCCCTGCAGACAAGCCGACCTTAAGAGTGCAGCTCGGCTCGTCGGGAACGATCGTGGCGGCGACCCCCCCGCTTCGGTTATGCGAGACGAGGCGAGGACGAAGGCCCTCTCGTTCCAGGACAACCAGGTGCTGGTCGAGCACGTGGACCTCCTCAAGCGTCACGCCCGCTCGATGCGGGATGACCTCCTCCCAGCACGATGGTGACGGGTCACCTATCGGCGCACACACGAGCCGCCAGTAGGGTCCAGCGTCGTTTACCCGAAACAAGAACCTGTCGCCCCAGTGCTCGGCAAAGACATGGTGGCCAAGATCACGCGCCACAATCCGGCGCCACCCAACGCCCGGCTGGTCGGCAGGAAGGCACCACACCTCCACCGCCCCGGCGTTGTCCATAACGTCCAAAAGCAGCCAGGCGCCGCTATCAGAGCGCCAAATCCGCAAGTTCAGTCGCTCGTCCGCCTCCTCGAACACTACCTCAGAGTGCGAATCGTTGACGTCCAGGCGTATAAGCTCATGGCGTTGCCGCCGCCGGTCCGCCCGCTCCCGCGTGAAAAAGAGCGTGTTGCCGTCCGCGGTCCAAGTAACCATCCCAGCCCGCCTCGAGCCCGTCCAGACGTCATGGCCGGTCTCTATGTCCCGCACCCTAAGCTCGAAGTTCTCGTCCCCGATGACATCGAAGCTGAACGCCACGTAACGCCCGTCGTCACTCGGCTCGAAGACACCGAGCGAATAGAAGATCTCGGCCCCCGGGATCGCGTTCGGGTCGAGAACAAGCTCGGCCGAGCCTCCGGTCACCGGCCGGCGCCACCACGCAGGATGAGACAGGCCCCGCCCGTGTCTTTCGAAGTACTCGAAAGGCCCAACCTGGAAGGTTGGTGGGGCGCCCTCGCAGGTGTGACGCCCTTCGATCTCGGCGATAAGTTCCGCCTTGAGCCCTTCCAGGTGGGCTGTCGCTTGCTGCGCGTAGCTGTTCTCGGCTTCAAGATACGCGCGGACGTCGGGATTCTCCCAGTCCCTGAGCCAGCCATACGAGTCTATCGTGACGTCGCCATGAAGGACCCGGATCCGTGCCTCGGAACGAGGAAGCGGTGGCTGCAGGTGCTTGTCTACCATCACAAGGCCCTCAGGAAAAAAGAGCAAGGAATTGGCGCGGCAGTCCGCGAGCAGACAGTTTGTGCATCAATGTTGCTCCTAGGCGATATAGTGTAAACCGTTTAACGAGCCACGGTGCGTTATTACCAACATCCGTTAATTCCGTTCTGGCAGAATAGCGCTTCGAGTGCCCTATTATTACTTACTGTCAGACGGAACCATGGTCGGCACTTTTCAGGTTGGGTGTCGACAATTCTGCTTTCGCACCTGACGTCGGCAGCCAGCATGCGGACATATGCTGCGGCCCGACTTCGATGGCCGGCGGCTCCTCCTCCTTGCACCGGTCGAAAGCAAGCGGGCAGCGAGGATGGAAACGACAGCCCTTCGGCACGCGTGCGGCGCTTGGAACCTCTCCTTGCAACGCCGGCAGCTCGAAGCGACTTGCGTCGCTGCGAATCTGCGGCGTGGCGTTGCGCAACGCGACCGTATAGGGATGCCGGGGGTTGAATGTGATGTCATCGGCGCTGCCGATCTCGACCAATCTCCCAAGATATAAGACTGCAATCCGGTCGGCGATCAGCCAGGCGAGCGGCAGGTCGTGGGTGATGAACAGTAGCGCCATGTTGTGCTTGGCGCGCAGGTCAACCAGGACCTGAAGAATTTGTGCGCGTATCGATACATCGAGCATCGACACGGGCTCGTCGGCAACGATGAGCTCCGGCTTCACGGCAAGCGCTCCGGCAATCACGACGCGCTGGCGCTGGCCGCCGGAGAGTTCGTGTGGGAAGCGGGCGAAGAAATCACCGGGAGGATTGAGCCCGGCCGCCGAAAGCGCTTCGCTGACCCTTTCTGTGAGTTGAGCATGGTTCTTGACCAGCCGCAGGGAGCGCAACGGCTCTGCCACACTGTCGAACACGGTGTGTCGCGGGTTGAGCGCCTGATAAGCATCCTGAAAGATCATTTGCACGCGTCGCCGGTAGGGACGCAGAGCCGAGAAGCCCTTTGCAGACGTCATATCGCGGCCCTCAAACAGCAACCTGCCTCCTGTGGGCTGGGCTAGCTTGGTGATGACGCGGCCCACTGTCGTCTTGCCGCTTCCGGATTCTCCAACCAGGGCGACGATTTCACCTCGTCCAATGTTGAGGTCGACTCCATCCGCCGCACGCACCGCCCCGGCAGATCGCCCCAGGACCCGGTCGAACAGTCCGCCCTGGATAGGAAAATGGACCTTCAGGCTCTCGAGACTCAGGATGTCGGAGGTGTCAGGCATGAACTGCAACCCTGCCTTCTTGCGAGGAACGGTGAAGGTGACAGGCGACGCGTCCCCACCCGAACTTTTCGAGGCTGGGAACTTCGGTCGTGCAGACCCCCGTTGCTGACGGGCAACGTGGATGGAAGGCGCAGCCTGACGGTCGATTCATTAAGTTGGGAGGATCACCGGGGATAGGGCGAATTATCCGTATGCCGCTCGCCGGGTTGGGGATCGATTCGATCAGCAGGCGAGTGTAGGGATGTTTGGGCTTAGCGAAGATCTCCGCGACGGTTCCATCCTCGACTATCCGGCCGGCGTACATGATCATCACGCGATCACACGACTCAGCGACGACAGACAGGTCGTGGGTGATTAAAATGAGCGCTAGGTTAAGCTGCGATCGCAACTTCCCCAACAGCTTGAGGATCTGAGCCTGTGTGATGACGTCGAGCGCCGTGGTCGGCTCGTCACCGATGATGATCGAGGGGCGACATGCGAGCGCCATGGCAATCATCACTCTTTGACGCATACCGCCCGACAACTCGTGGGGATAGGCAGTGCCGCGATCCGTCGGAATGCCGACGAGTTCTAGAACCTCCCGTGCCCGCGCGGTCGCCTCGGCACGCGACATGCCGAGCTTCAGGATGCATGGCTCGGCGATTTGCTTGATAATGCGGTGAACGGGATTGAGCGCATTCATCGCGCCCTGGAAAACGACGGACGTCTCGGTCCAGCGATGTGGCCGCATCGCCGCATCATTGTCGATCGACAGCAGGTTACCACGATAGCGCACTTGGCCGCCGCTGACCCGTGCATTGGGCGATAGTAGACCAGCGATCGCCATGGCGGTGGTAGTCTTGCCACTGCCCGATTCACCGACGAGGCCAACGGCCTCTCCAGCCTGGAGCGCGAAGCTCACGCGGTCGATCGCTCGCAATGAAACGCCCTTGAGCCGATACTCAACAGAAAGCCCGTCGACTTCCAAAAGCGATGCCTTGTCTTGGGAGAGGTTTGTCATGGGATCACCCTCTGCCGTGGATTGAACGTGTCGTCGAGGGCATTGCCGACCAGGACGAAGCTAAGGGAAACCGCGAGGGCGCACAGCCCGGGGGCGCCGAGGTACCACCAAGCTCCGGTACTGGCCGCACCGGCGCGCTGAGCGAGCGAAAGCAAAGTGCCCCATGAAGGCTGCAATGGGTCGCCAAGCCCGAGGAACGAGAGCGACGTCTCGACATAGATTGCGCCAGCGACGACCAGCGCACCATTCGCTGCGATTTGCGGAACGAGATTGGGGAGGATATGCCGCACCATGATGCTCAAATTGCTGCTGCCCACAACTCGTGCGCGATCAATGAATGTTCGCTCCTTAAGCGATAGTGTCTGACTGCGAACGATACGGGCGACAAACGCCCAGCTTGTTATGCCGATGACGACAAGGATCACGAAGAGGGAAGGACGGAAGCCGAGGATTTCTCTGCCCCGCCCCATTACTTCGAGCACCACGGGTGTGATGACCAGCGCAAGGACGAAGGACGGCATGACGAAAAAGAAATCCGTCAGCCGCATCAGCCAGACGTCAACTCTGCCACCGTAGTAGCCAGCAATGATACCAACCGTAGTGCCGACGACGAGGCTGATGACGGTCGCCAGCAGCGCGATCGTGAGCGATATCCGGGCACCATGGACGACCAGATTGAGCACGTCACGCCCCACCTCATCGGTCCCCAGCAGATGCTGGCTTGATGGTGGAACGAGGAAATCACCAGTTGCGGTGGCTACGGTCTCAAGTGGACCTACGAGGATATTGGGCACAGCAGAGAGGACAAGGAAAAACACCAGACACAACAGGCCGAGCTGAGCCCCGGCGTGACCAAGAAGATTGGATAGAAAGCTCTTGATCGCTCTCGCCCGGCTACGCGAGGAATATCGCACGATACTTTCACTCATTGCCGGATTCGCGGATCAAGAATGCCGTAGGCAAGATCGGCTAGGAGGTTCGCGACAACGATCGATACACCAAGCAACAGGAATATCCCTTGAAGAACTGGGTAGTCCCGCGCGTTGAGCGCTTCGACCGTGAGACCACCAATTCCCGGCCAGGCGAAGACGGCTTCGACGGTGATCGCACCAGCGACCACGTAGCCAAGATTGAGAGTAATCAAGGTCACGAGCGGCAGCATTGCGTTACGAAATGCATGGCGCATCAGCATCTGACCGTTGGTAAGTCCCTTGGCGCGTGCGGTCACCATGTAGTCCTCAGTAACGACGTCACTCATCGCTGCACGCGCGACCACAACGTATTGCCCGATCAGCCCAAGGGCTACCGCGGCGACCGGAAGTGCGAGATGTCGCAAGTAGTCTAGGATCTTATCAGTTGAACCTATGCTAGCGCCGGGTGAATAGATGCCATAACCCGGAAACCACCCCAATGCCGTGCTAAAAATGACTACTAGTACCATAGCAAGCCAGAAAGACGGCGTAGAATAGAGCGCTAGAGATGCTCCCATGGCGATACGGTCGACAGCTCCTCCTCTGCGCCAACCCGCATAGAGCCCAAGCATGACACCGCATAGCATGGCGATTAATTGGGCCAAGCCAACCAGGGCGATGGTGGCCGGCAAGCGCTCCCAAATAAGGTCAGAGACAAGTCTACCCCTGAACTTGAAGCTGTAGCCGAGATCGCCATGTAGAGTTGCCGACAGGTAGTCAAGTATCTGGTCCGGGAAAAGCGGCCGGTCGAGTCCCCAGTTCTGGCGCTGCGCCTCGATCCGTTCAGCGGACACGCTCATCCGAGCACCGCCAAGCAGAAGCGCTGCAGGGTCACCGGGAATGACCCTGAACAGGACGAAGTTCAGTGTGGCCACCATCGAAAGAGTTATGGCCGCCCTGATCAGGACATTCCCAATGCGGCTTGTTCGCCCTTCCTGTGCGTTGCCAGCCACGTTAGATCGGCCTCAACCGATCGAACGGGAAATAGCTCCAATCCGATATCGCGTCCTCCGGTCCCCAGCCCTGGAAGCAGTCCTTACGATAGGCACCGAGCGTTAAGGGGTGACTCAGAATGATATACGGCGCCTCAGCATAGATGAGGCGCGCTGCCTGATCGACCAGCTCCTGGCTCCTCTTCAGGTCGACGGTACGGTCGACCTCAGTCAGGAGCGCGTCGAACTTCTCATTTGTCCAGTACGATCTGTTAGTGAGGCCGATGGACTTGCTACTGCCCAAGACGAGCAGGTCGTGAGGCGAGGAAGACAGCCAGTTGCTGGCGATTAGCAGATCCCAGCTTCCGCCGCCGTCCGTCGGCGCTGTCGTGCGGGCTGTGAGCGCACCGGAATCGAGCTGGGTCACCGACACGGGAATGCCAATTTGTCCCAGCCAGCCCGCAACAAGCTGCACGGCTGCAATCGGAATCTCGCTCACACCCGAAGCCTTTCCTGTGATTAGCTCAAGCTGTAAGCTCTTTCCCTCCTTGTCCTCCCGGACACCATCGCCGTTCGTGTCCCGATATCCGGCCGCGTCTAGCCGACGACCCGCCTCGGCTAGATCGAAGCGGCGCCTGATGTCGCTTAGGTCTGAGTAATAGTCGGCGGCTACCGGCATCACAATTCCGACACCAGGGTCTGCGTGCCCGCGGTAGGCGCGATCCACGATCGCTTTCTGATCGATCGCATAGCCGATCGCGTCGCGAAACGCTGGATCCTGCAGGGCCTTGGTGCTGCCCGCCCCCTTCCCGGAGGCCGTATTAAATGCCAGATAGTCCCGCTGCTCCACGCGAGATTCATAGACCCCGATATCGCTCTCCTTCGAGAAGGCAGCCCACTGTGCGGTTGTCACGCCCCCACAATCGAAGCTCCCACTCTTCAGACCCTGGGCAATTGGATCCTGCGTGGTGAAGAAGTGGATAATCATCCCGGCCGTCTTCGGCTGCTCAGTGCGAAAATACGCGTTTGGCGTAAGGCGCACAAATTGGCCTTGCTGAAACTCCGCAACGATCATAGGCCCAGTTCCCACCAGCGGCGGGTCGTTGCGAAAAGTGCTGCGCGCATCCGCGTAGCCGATGTCCTTCCAAACGTGCTCAGGGACCATTAGAACGAAGTTGTCAATTGGCCAGCGCGTAGGAGCCTTGGTCACGATCCGCAGAGTTTCGTCATCAATGGCCGTAACGGATGCGACTTGTTCCATGCCGTCTGTGCTGTTTTGGCCAATATTCAGCTCGTCTGGCTTGCCCACGGAGCCAAGCAGATAATTATAGGTGAACGCGGCGTCTCTGGCGGTGGCGGGTTGGCCGTCCGACCACTTCATGCCGGGCCATACCTTGATTGTCCAAGTGAGCCCGTCATCAGCAACGGCCCACGCCTTCGCAAACCCCCTCCGGTCAGGGTGTCGCTGGGCGTCAACGCCGACCAGCGAATCGTAGGACAAGACAAGCGGCCAGAACGAACTCCAGGTGGCGAATGGATTCATGGAATCGGGAGCACCCATCGAGCCGACACGCACAATATGGTCGCTACAAGACGAAGCGAACGCCCTTGAGTTAATGACCCACGGGGCAACCGATCCCACCAGCATTGCTTTGACGACCGCACGGCGATTCATAGACCACATCATTCTGGTCCTCCTTTAAGCCTCGCCACGCCGCATTCCCGCACCTCGTCGCGCCCATTTGGAACTGATGGCCAGCGCGTGCACAAGGTAATTGGTGTGGCGGTTCCCCTTTATAGTCTTAAGTTAGATTTCTTCGACAGCTGCTGAATTGGCAAATAGAGACTCGATATAATCGCCATCTAATAAGTAGATGGCTAACGACTCTCCCCGCCCAGATGGACGCTTTCTGTCGACGGTGCAGCTCTGAAAATCGCACCTGTTGATTCCCCGGTAATCGACCAGCGCTGCCGCCAAAGACATTCTGCTTCCAGCCCCGCAGGTCCGCACGAAGTGATCCGTGCGGATGCAGGAGGTGCTCGAGGCCGAGATGGACGAGGGCGGCCTCAACGAGGAAATCCGCCGGCGCACCTGTGTCGTGCTCATCTTTCCAAAACATAGAGATGCCGCCCCCGTCAGGACATTGGCTGTCGAAACCAACGAAAACGGATGGCGCCAACCGCTAGATCAACATGGACGATCTGCGTGAGCACAAGAAACATGCTCTGCGCCAAGCCGCGCGACCAGCACCATGGCTGTCCCATTTTACTGATGGGGTGGATGCCAGCCTTCTCCGACGGCATCGCAATGTGCCAAGTTGGTGGTGTTAGCGCCACGCAAAGGAGAGGCAGGCATCGATGGAAAAGTTACTATCATTGGGGTCGATCTGGGAAAGAACGGCATTCAGCTGCAGGGGGCGGCAGCTGATGGATCGGTTGTATTCCGCAAGAAGCTGTCGCGCCTGCAGTTTTGCAAGTTCATGGCGAGTCAACCGGCATGTGTCGTGGCAATGGAAGCGTGCGGCAGCTCCCACTACAGACCTGTCAGATGGCTCGGCTTGGCCATGAGCCAAGACTGATTGTCCCGGCCTATGTCCCAAACCGTCCGTCAAGCGGCAGAAGAACGACGTCGCCGAAGCGGAGGCGATCGTCGAAGCAGCGCAACGACCGACAACGCGCTTTGTCGAACCGAAGACCAAGGAGTAGCAGTCCCGGGCTATCGTGTTTCGCACCAGAGAGCAGTTCGTGAATCAGAGAACCGAATGGGTGAATGCGTTGCGCGCGCACCTCTAGGAGTTCGGTTATGTTGTTCCGCAAGGCATCGGCCACCTGCCACGTCTGGCAGAGATCGTCGAGGACGAGAGTGCAGACCTGCCGGATCTGGTCCGCGACATCTGCAGCGCTCTTGACCAAATCAAACAGTTGAGCAGCCGTTTCGCGGCATTGAAGAAGACGATCGACATGCTGTCCAAGCAAGCTGCAACATCTCGGCGCTTGCAAACCATGCCCGGTGTCGGCCCTATTGCTGCCCTTGGCATTTTCGCCACCGATGGAACCCTTCAAGTGCGGTCGCGATTTCGCCGCCTGGCTCGGGCTGGGTCCCTCGGCAGAAGTCAAGCGGCGGCATAGGCACAAGTGTCCCGCGCGGGCGCGCCGCGAGACACATAGCGCTTGCCCCTTTATTCGCACCGTCTCTTGGTGGCACGCGGATTGCATAGGACTCCGTGAAGGCGAGCGCGGATAAAGCGGGCTGTTCCCTCGAGAAAACAAATCCGAGCGAATGAAGTGCAGAACCGAACCATCAAGGAGTACGTCATGCGAGTAGCCGTCGTCCGGAATCGTGATTTTACAGGCGTGATCAACCGATTCGGTCAGCCTTATCCACAGCCCCCGCAGCCTTGGCCGCCCGGCGAGACAGTCGAAAGGGCGGTGGCGGCACTGCAAGATGGCGGCCATGAAACGCTTTTGTGTGAAGGCGACAAAGGACTGCTCAATACGCTCGAGCGCTTCATGCCACCCGATCCGCAAGCCCGCCCTTCAGGATTTGTTTTCAACCTGGCGGAGGGGATTCAAGGAGATTACCGTTTCACGCACGTTCCGGGCATGCTTGAGATGGCCGGCGTTCCATACACCGGATCGAGCCCACTCGGGCATGGACTGACGGACGACAAAGTTATCAGCAAGACGCTCATGCGCAGTTGCGGCGTGCCGACGCCGAACTTTCGCATCATGCGCTGCGGCACCGACAGCACCGGCGATTTGCGATTCCCACTTGTGGTGAAGCCGCGCCGTGAAGACAACAGCTTCGGTTTGCAACTCGTGCATGAGCCCTCTCAGCTGGCGCAAGCCGTCGAAATGATCATTGGGCAATATGGGCAGGATGCGCTAGTGGAAGAATACATCGATGGGCGGGAAATCCATGTCGCGCTGCTGGGAAACGGAAAACCCGAGGTGTTGCCCTTCGCAGAGATCGACTTCGGCGAACGCGAAATTGGCCTTTTGACTTGGGAAGCGAAGTACCTGCCTGCCGAGCAGGCGTCGACGATTTGCCCGGCGCGAGTCGGGAGCAGTCTTGCGACTTTGCTGCGGGATATTTCGATTGCAACCTTCCGTGCCTGCGAGTGCCGGGACTATGCACGCCTCGACGTCCGGATCGACCGCTCCGGCCAACCCTTTGTGCTGGAGATCAACACGATGCCTGGGCTCAGTATGCAATCCGAATATGTCCTAGCCGCAATCGCCGCTGGGCACAGCTATTCGAGCTTGATCAATCGCATCCTTGATGTGGCCCACAAGCGGTATTTCGGGATCGGCATCCCGTAGCCGGTCACGCGTCGAGTCGGCGCCCACTCGGTGCCCCATCAGCGTGGCAGCCGAGACGTCGCCAACCGATTTCGGTGCTGCGCCGAGTGCGAGGCGGCGGTGATGACGGCGGTCGACATGAGATGTTGGTCGCAATGCTCGACTGCAGAAACTGACCGCGATCTGGAGTGCGCTCTAGGGTTACACCGATCGGGCTGCGGTTTTGCTCGTCTGCCGGATGTGTTAATCCTCGATCGTTGCGGGCCGGGAGCCGCTGGACGCGGCCTGGCGGCGGCTTTCTGCGCTCGATTGCGGCGCAACGGCGACCGTCGGGGGGCATCGATCGCGCGGGCGATGGCGTAGCCGACGATCATGCGCGACCAGACGTCGAGAATGACGGCGACGTAGACGAAGCGGGCCGGTAGCGCGGCATAGGTGATATCGCCGACCTAGAGTTGGTTGGCAGGTCGGGACAATGTCCTTTTGCCAGATTGGAGTAGATCGGACTGCTATGAATGCTGTCGGTCGCGGCGACGAACCGGCGTCTGACCTTCGGTTGCAGGCCGTGATCGCCCTAGAAATTCCAGCTCCTGAGCCTGCTTGCCGATCAGCTGCGGCGATTCGCGCCTCATTTCCGTGATCAGAGCGGCCGAAGCCGTATGTTCATCGAACCACTCCACCTGCCTCTGCCAATCCAGACAAGGATCAGGGTGCGGGTGATGTCATGCCGTTCCCCCAAATGTGCAGCGTCTCGCCCGACAGATTTTCCTGCACGGCCAACGCTTAAAGGTGACGCTATAACTACGATGTCTTGCCATCGCTCATGGTCGACGTCGACTGACAGGCGTCGCTTGAGGGAGCTGGCGACCCGGCCGCTGGTGCCCATCGCGACGCCGTGAAGACTTTCACTCGCCTATCCAGATAAGCGCCTTCATCCCGGTCCTTCACTATTTCTGCGAGGGTCCGCTGATTGGTTTCGAATGATTCGGTCCACGCCGCGCTGGTGAATAACATTCGGCTCAGCATCACCGTGTCGAAAACAGGCAGCCCAGTCAACCGGCGTATGATCGGGGACACCAGAGGGAATGCGGTACATTCACACAGAAAAGCCGCGATGTGCGGATATCTCCTTCTCAGTCGCGTGACGCACGCCGTGACATCGTCCTCGATTTCAGACACTAGCGTGCGCCGCGGCGGGCGCTGCATTTCGTTATCCAGGAGCTTTCCACCTTCGATACCGCCGACCACTATCCGCGCACGCTCGGCCGGGTCGTCGATCCCGAATAGGCCTTCGCTGCAATGCGTGGAATCGGCAGTCAGTACCGCGAGCTTGGCGCCGGGTGGAAGCTGACGTAGCAGGGTCGGTATAAGCAGGAGACTTGACAGCGCCACGGGTACGTTCACCGACGCGGCCACCGCTGCCTGATGTCGGATGGCGAACCCACAGTTGGCGATCACGGCAACGGCGCCCCGTTCGACCAAGCGTTGCGCTGACGTGACGTAGGCCGGTTCAAGCGACGGATCGCCTCGGATGACGCGATCCGCCCAAGCACCCTCCACTGTCTCGATGATGATCGGAAAGTCGTAAGTATCTGGATTGAGCAGGGAACCGGGATACGTTTGCGGAGGTTTCTCGCCCGGCGCGAGCCCGCGCTCAAGCTCGAGAAAGCCTAAGGAGGCAGGAGGTCTATGTGATGTCACGCGGGGAACCTCGAGCAGTATTCTATATCATCATCATCGGAGGCAGCGCCGCCCTTGCGGGTGGTCACGTGCCCATGTGATCGCACTTGTGCCGGCCGGTCAAATATCGAATGCAGGCGGCACCATCGTGAGGCCAGATGGCTTTCCCGGCGACGTCGCGGCTGTCTCCCCGCAGCAAACCAGCCGCATATCTGCATAGCGACCGTTTCCCGGCATCTGCGGAGCGTCATGCGCGTTGGCGGCATCCGGCCGAAATAACGTCTGTATGTCCGGACGTGAGCTCTTACGGAATCGATTCTGTAATTCTGTGATTCAATCCGGACATGCAGATCGGCTACGCGCACGTTTCGACGGCCAGAACTTGGACCTGCAATGCTCTGATGCTCTGATGCGCGCCGGCTGCGAGTAGATCTTCGAGGAGACGCAATCCGGCCGGACCGGCAACAAGCGTCCCGCGCTCGAGGTCGACAGCTTGGGATCATCCAGACCGCTCATGACCTGCAGCAACGCGGTCCCTACCCGGCTTAGTGCAGGAGATAACTCTCTGCCCGGGATCCTGGAGGGACAGGCATAGATACTTCAACTCGGTGTAGTCCTCGAGGCCGTACTCGAACCTTCGCGGCCGATGCCGGACTGCTTGATGCCACCGAACGGCGCAACCTCGGTGGAGATGAGCCCCGTGTTGATGACGACCATGCCCTATTCCAGCGCCTCGGAGACACGGAAGATCCGGGATGCATCGCGGGTGTAGATGTAGGACGCGAGACCGAACTCGGTAGCGTTTGCGCGCTTGATGACCTCTTCTTCCGTATCAAATCGGAAGAGAGGCGCGACCGGCCCAAATGTCTCTTCGCGCGCGACCTTCATCTCCTGCGTTACATCGGTCAGGATCGTCGGCGTGAAGAACAGCCCACCTCTTTCGTGCGGTTCGCCGCCGGCGACGACTTGAGCACCCATTGCACATGCGTCGGCAATGTGCTCCTTCACTTGGCGGCGGCCTTCTCCTCGATGAGCGGTCCGATCGCCACGCCTTTCTCGAAGCCGTCGCCGACCTTGAGGCTCCTGACGCGCTTCGTCAACGCCGCCGCGGCGGCATCATTGATCCCGGACTGCACGTAGAGGCGGTTGGCGCACACACAGGTCTGCCCGGCATTGCGGAGTTTCGACAGGATCGCGCCTTCGACGGCAGCATCCAGGTCCGCGTCGTTGAAGACGATGAAAGGGGCGTTGCCGCCGAGTTCGAGGCCAAGGTTCTTGATCCGGCCGGAAGCCTGCCGCATCAGCGTGCGGCCAACCTGCATAGAGCCTGTGAACGTGATCTTGCGAACCTTGGTGTTCTCGCAGAACGCCTTGCCCACCATGACCGCGTCCTTCGAAGTGATCACCGAGAACAGTCCGCCCGGCAGTCCCGCGCGCTCGGCGAGCAGCGCCAGTGCCAGCGCCGAGAGCGGTGTCTGGGCGGCGGGCTTGGAGACGATGGCGCAGCCGCAGCAAGCGCTGGCGCCACCTTCCTCGCTAGCATCTCATCCGGGGAGTTCCACGGGGTGATCGCACCGACCACGCCGACCGGCTGGCGTATTACCATAATGCGCTTGTCGTCCTGATGTCCGGGAATGACGTCGCCGTAGGACGCTTGCTTCCTCGGCGAACCACTCGACGTAGGACGCGCCGTACAGGATCTCGCTGCGCGCTTCGGCGAACGGTTTGCCCATCTCGGCGGTGAGGACGGCCGCGAGATCGTTGGCATTCGCGACCATGAGGTCATGGAGGGCGCGCAGGACCCCAGCTCTCTCCTTGCCTGTGCGTCGGGTCCATTCCCGTTACGCGCGGTGCGCGGGGTCGATGGCCTGCTCCACCGTATCCCTTCCGACATCGGGGACCGACGAAACGACCGCGCCGGTCGAGGGGATTGGTCATGTCAAAGCGACGTCCGCCCGAAATCCATTCGCCGGCGACATAGGCGCGTTCGATCAGAAGAGAAGGAACGGCCAGTCCCTCCGGCATCATGGTAAGTACACCCATACCCAGAGCTCCACTTTCAAGTCTTGTAAGTATTCAGCCGCCAGGCGGATCAGATCATGAATGAGCCGCCGTTAACGTCGAGCGTGACACCCGTGAGGAAGGCAGCGTCTTCAGATGCCAGGTAGGCGACCGCAGCGGCGATGTCGTCACCGGTGCCCAGTCGGCCGACAGGAATGCTGGCGACGTAGGCCTGGTTAAGTTCGGCACCAGCCGCGGCAGCCATCGGAGTTTCGATGCGACCCGGCGCAATGGAATTCACCGTGATGTTCGCTGAGCCGACTTCAACCGCAAGGGTGCGGGCAAGGGCCATCATGCCGGCCTTTGACGCGGCATAGTGTGCTCCTGCAATCTCGGTTTTCGTTCGGCCGGCCACCGATGCGATGTTGATGATCCGGCCCCATTTCGCCGCCCGCATGTGGGGAAGACAAGCCCGGCAGCAGAGGAAGGCGCCTGTCAGATTTACTTCGAGAACCTGACGCCACTCCACGGCGAGCATCTCCTCAACCGTTGCCTTCCGTCCGCCGTGTTTCGGAGAGATTCCCGCGTTGTTGACCAGGATGTCGACCCGCCCGAATCGAGCCGATGTAGCCTGGACCATTCGCGTGACATCAGCGTCTGTGGACACATCAACGCGCACCGCCAAGGCCCGCCCAGTACAGTCCGAAGACAGGGTCGAAATGCTGGCGTTCAGGTCACTCTCGGAGAGGTCCGCCAGCACAACATTGGCGCCGGCGTTGAGAAACCGGGTGGCGATCGAAAGTCCGATGCCCCGCGCGGCGCCTGTCACCAGAGCCACCTTGCCGGCGAATGCGGTCGCGTGCGAAACCTGGTCCACGACCTACTTCTCCTACACTGTGGCGACGGGTGTCAGCGGCAAGCCGAACGAGCCGGGCAGGCGCAGAGGCGGAGCGGTAAGGAAAAACCGGCTAAGGTTATGATCTCTTAGCCACGCAGCCAAGTCCGATAGATACCAGAGCTCGTCAAGGCCAAGCTTGAATAGACAATGCTGGTGCAGCGGCAGGCCGGCGCAGTGGTCGCAGCCGTCCGGTACGCGATTCGGATACGCCTCCACCGCGAAGTTGTCGGCAACCAGCGCGGCGATACCGCAGTCGTCGATCCACCGGAGCAGCCTGTCGTCCCGCCCCTCTAGTACGGCGCAGGCATTGTGCAGAACACGCGGATCCGGGCTGCCGTCCATGTCGACAACAAGTTTGGCGAATCCGGTGTGAACGCACAGTATGTCGCCCGCCTCGACTTTAACGGACTGAGTCTGCATAGCACGCACTAGGGCATCGTAGCCGACCAGGGTTCGGTCCCGTCCATAGATCCTGCCTAGGTCAAGCAGCACGCCCCAACCTTGGACGCAGGTCTCGGCGAACTTGTCGATGCCTAATCGGCGCGCGCGAGCTCCGCCTTCGGCATCGGGTCCAAGAACATCCGTGCCGCCCCTGAAGCCATTATAATAGACGATCTCAGCGGTGCCGTCATCGTCGGTGTTGAAATGCTGCCCGATGTGGCTAAGGGCGTCCCACTGCGTCGAATATTGTGTGAATAGTGTCACGCTGTCATCGCAGGACGCGTCAATGTAATGAGTGTTCTCCAGATATAGGGGATAGTTCACCGCCGGCAGTCCCTGCTTGCGTATCGCCACATGACGACGCGGCGGCTTGCGGTTCGGATTGAGCGCAGTCCCGCCGGGGAGATCCAGTGGCAAGCTGAGGCAGAAAGCCCGGCCGGTCCTGATCTCGGCGGCCGCTTTCAGTCGGATGTCATCCGTGATCAGGTTGAGGCGCCCGACTTCGTCGTCGGCGCCGAACAGGCCCCGGTTTGCGCCTTCCGGCTTATTGTTCCATCGGTTGCCCACGTAACGCCATTCCGCTCAGTGATCCAGGGTCCCGGCAAACAGCGAAATCGGAGGATGCGCATCGGGATCCGTCATCACCTCGATGAGTGTCGGCCGCTCGGCGACGAGGGCTCGCTTGAGGACCTCCGGCAGAGCCGCAGCGTCCTCGACTCTTATCCCTTCGCAGCCACAGGCGCGCGCAATCGCCGCGTGATCAACCGCTGCAAAATGGCAGGCTGTGGTATAGGCCCCAAACTTCACGGTTTCTGCGTCCTTCTGGAAGCCGAGGATGCCGTTGTTCAGGACGACGACCGTCACCGGAATTCCCATGCGGACCATCGTCTCCAATTCGGCCCAGGAATGGGCAAAGCCGCCGTCCCCGACAAGCGCCACAACAGGTGCCGAAGGCCGCGCGACTTTTGCTCCAATGGCGAGCGGAAGGCCCCATCCGAGCCCGGCGAGCCCACGGGGTGTGAGGAAGCGCGTCCCTTCCCGTGGCGCTCGCAGATGACCGACGACCCACATCGATGAGTAGCTTGCATCAGCAGTGATGATCATCTCTGGCTGGAGCAGATTCTGCAGTTCCGCCATCACGCGTTCTGGCCTGATCCCTGCGGTTGCCTGCTTTAGAAGGGGTGCCCTGACCGTCTCGAACTGGCGCCAGGCATCGGCAATCCGCTCGGCCAGACCGGGGCGCGCCTGTGACCTTGCCTTGAGATCTTGGGTCTTGAGGGCCTGCGTGAGTGCTTTGAGGGTTTCTGCTGCATCCCCGACGAGGCGGACTGCCTCGTAGTTGCGCCCGATCTCCTGCGGGTCAAGGTCGATCTGGATGATCCTTGTACCCGGACGAATGAGGCGCCAGCTGTCGGTGCCGTTCTGGTTGTTTCGTGTTCCAACTTGCAGGATCAGGTCGGCATCCTCGACCAAGCTCCGCGTGAAGCGGCCAAGCGATGTTGGCCCTACGAGGGATCCGAGCACGCCGAATGAAAGGGGGTGGAATTCATTGACGGCACCCTTCCCCATGTTCGTCGTGAATACAGGGAGCGAGGCAAATTCCTGAAGGTTCGCCAGAGCCGATGGCGCGCCGGTGGAAAGGGCGCCCCCACCCGCCATGACCACCGGGCAATGGGCTTTCGCGATTAGGAAAGCCGCTTCGGCAATGCTGGCATCCGACGGCCGGGTCCGGTCGAGGGGCCAGGCGCTGAGGCATGCCTCGCGCTTGTGGGCGCTGGGCTGGGCTGTCTCGCGGAGCAGGTCAGCCGGCAGTAAAAGGACGGCAGGCCCCGGCCGGCCACTCGCCGCAGCCACGAACGCGGCGTCCACGTAGTCGTCAACCCGATCCGCGGTGCCAATACGGCGCGTCCACTTGGCGCAGGATGCGAAAAGCGCCAGGTGATCGAGTTCCTGAAAGGCATTCTTATCCACCTGCAGTCGCTCTACCTCCTGAATGAGAGCCACCACGGGGATGCTGGCCTTCAGGGCCTCGGCCAGCGGTGCAACGAGCAGTGCCGCTGCTGGACCGTTCTGGGCGGTGACCACCGCGACCTGTCCCGAGGCCCTCGCGAAACCATCGGCCATCGCACCACCCATATTCTCCTGGCGGTAGGCGATTTGACGGATTCCGATTTCCTCCGCAGCGAGGATCACGGCGGAAGGAAGGCTCTGACCGAATATGAACTTCACGCCGTGGCGCGACAACGCACGAGCGATTGTTACGGCAACGGTAGGTTCGATTTCTGTCATCGTGTTTCTTCCTATAGAGTTCTGAATGGTCAGGCGCAGAGTGACCGCGGCCCCAAGGCGCGTAACATGCCGTGCGGTTGACACGCTGGCACTGCCCGGGAGCCCTAACGAGTAGTGCGGATTCAGACCGCGGCGAGCATGCGGGCTGAGGCAGCTTGCATTCTGGATCTTGACCGCCACCAGATGAAGTACATGGCGACGAGCCAGAGCACGGGCAGAAGCATCAGCAGCGACGCCACCGCGGCGACGGTGGGGTCGATTTCATGCCGGATGTTTTCCCACATCTTTAAGGGAAGCGTGCGTATGGATAGACCGCTGACGAGCAAGGATATGACCACTTCGTCGAACGAATGGAGGAACGCAAAAACCGCCCCGCCGAGGATGCCTGGCCGGATCAAAGGCAGAGTCACCCTCATGAATGTCCGGAACGGCCCGGCCCGCATGCTCTTAGCGGCTTGCTCAAGACTAATGTCAAAGTTGGCCAGCGTTGCCGCGACGACAACTACGACATAGCTCATAGCGCCAATGCTGTGCGCCAAGACGATGCCTGTCTTCGATCCGACTAGGCCGAAGGATACCAGACCAAGGTAGGCTGCGATGCCGACCACGATCACCGGAAAGGTGATCGGTGCTAGGAGGACCAACGTGAGCACGTTGCGCAGCATTGGCGCGCTGCGACTGAGTCCATAGGCGGCCAGCGTGCCGAGTATGGTCGAGATTATGGTTACCGAGATTGCAATTTCGAAACTGCTCAGCGCGGCCCCGTTCCACGACGGATCGGCAAAAAACGAACGATACCATTGCACGGAAAAGCCGGATGGAGGGAATTCCAACTGCGTTCCGGCGCTAAAAGACACGATGATCACCACCACGCCCGGGAAGAGGAGAAAGAGTAGGGTGAATATGACTACCGTGATCCCTATGAACCTCCACACATGGGTGGCGTCGCCAGCGCGGTAAAGATGCATGTTCCAGCGACGCGCCCGCCGAAGCGTGCCGAGCTCAGTGAGATGTCGCACCAAGGCCCCCGCTGCGGGAAAACGGTTTCGCCGATCCGACGCAGCATTGCCTTTGGGGCCGGCCGGATTGAGTCTGAGGACGGCGAGCACCGTCATCGCGATCGCGAGGAGAATAAATGACGCTGCCCCTATCCGGCCGAGATTGAATGAGCTTTGCACCTCAGCCGCGATGAAAGTCGAGAGCATGGCATCGCGCAGGCCACCAAGGGCTGCGGGCGTGATGTAGAATCCGAGGCTCAGGATGAAGACGAGCAACGCACCACTGCGTAAGCCGGGCAGACTGAGCGGTAAGAACACGCGCCAGAAGGCCGAGAACGGACGCGCGCCCATGCTGCGCGCGGCTGCCACTTGCGACTTATCGATGCCGAGCATCACGCTCACTAGCGGCAGGATCATGATCGGCAACATGATGTGGACCATGCCGATATACATGGCCATACGGTTGTAAATCAGAGGCAGAGGACTGGTGATGACGCGCAGATCGAGCAGCAGGTTATTGATAAGGCCGCGGTCACCTAGGATCATGACCCAGGCGTAGGTTCGGGCCAGCGAACTCGTGAGATACGGGATCAGGACGAGGATGACCAAGACAGACCGGACCTGCTTCGAAGCAGCCGTGATCAGGTAGGCCGTCGGGTAGCCGATGATAGCGCAGATGACCGTGGCTACGATGCTTACCTCGATGGTCTGGATGAGGACGCGAACGTTCGCAGGATGCACGAAGAACGTCACGTAATTGACGAGGGAGAGCGCGGGGGCGTTGATGCTGTTTAAGAAGAGCTGGACGATCGGTATGGCAAAGACGAGTAGCAGGAGGCAGAGCGCCGGAAAGGTCAGCACAACAGAGGCCCGCGTAAGCTTTTGTAAAGTCAACATCTGCGAGTCCCCTGAGATCACGTCGTGACGAAGCGGATGTCCGATCTCAACCAGTCGAGCTGAATGGTGTCCCCGATCTGGAAGATCTGACGCCCCGCGGCGACGTGTTCGCGTATGACCACGTCGTTATCGCCGACAGCCACATGGTATCTTCGCAGCGGGCCGGCATAGATCATATCGGTCACGGTGCCGGCGACATGCTGGCGCTGATCGGCGTCGGCACTCTTCGTGGCGCCAGGGGCGGAGATCCGTATACGTTCCGGCCGGATCATCGCGACGGTGCCGTCCGGTTGCGGCGTATCCGACTCAACAGCGAATGACGGATCATCGAGGATGTTGGCGTCCCCAAGGAAATTCGCGACAAACCGGGAGACAGGACGGTCATATAGCGCCTCAGGCGTGTCAGTTTGCTCAATTCGTCCAGCGTTCATCACCACGATCCGATCGGAAAGCGTGAGCGCCTCCTCCTGGTCGTGTGTGACACACACCGTAGTGATTCCGAACTCTTTGTGAAGCCCCTTGATCTCACCCTGCATTTGCTCACGCAAGTTACGGTCTAGTGCTCCCAACGGCTCGTCTAGCAACAAGATTGGAGGGTCGGCTATGAGGGCCCGGGCGAGCGCCACGCGCTGCTGCTGCCCACCGCTGAGCTGTGATGGCATGCGGTCACCCAAGCCGTCCAAATGGACACGTGACAGGATGCGTTCGGCTCTCGCGGCCCGCTCAGCCGACCTGATGCCGCGCATCTCGAGCGGAAATTCAAGGTTGCGGCGAACGGTGAGGTGCGGGAAGAGCGCATAGCTTTGGAAGACGACGCCCTGATCGCGCCGATAGGAAGGTACCGAGGCGACGGACTTCCCAGCGATGCGGATATCACCTTCGGTAGGCGCCTCGAACCCCGCCAGCAGCATGAGTGTCGTCGTCTTGCCAGAACCGCTCGGACCAAGGATCGTGAGGAACTCGCCGCGCCCAACGGTCAACGACAGGCTCCTGACCGCAATGACCTGACCGTATAATTTGGTGACGTTCCGAAATTCGATTTGCTCGGAAAGAGCGAGTTTCTCCAATGGTCTATCCTTAGCTAGCGGATGCAGCGTTCTGACTGGTGCATTCATGTTCGTCACTCCAAGCCGAACGATGACGTGCTGGTTCGGTGCGGCACGTCATCGGTAAATGCCGTCGCAAAAGGCCGACAGGGGCTTAAAGCAGGATCCACTCGTTCCAGCGCTGGACCAGCTTTTCGGTGTTCGTGAGCCCGTCCGATCCCTTCTCGGCGTACCATTTCGAGTCGATTAGCACACTTGACCTCAGGTAGTCGGGGTGGCTGGCCAGCGAGCGCCCAATATCTTCCGGTAGAACCTTGAACGCGTTGAGGTTGCTCGGGCCGAACGGCATGAGTTGTGAAAATGCTGCCTGACGGTCGGCGCGCGCGGTAAATGCGACAAACTGTTGCGCAGCGTGCGCGTTAGGAGACCCCTTCACAATCTGCCAGTAGTCCCAAGTTATTTTCGCCTGGTTACGATTAATTTCAAGCGGTGCTCCCTGCTTGATCAACGTGCCGGCCCTACCATCATAGGCATTTACAAGATCTACTGCCTTGTCATGCATCATCTGCTGGATTTCGGACCCTGTTCCCCACCATTTGCGAATATCGGGCTTTATTCTGTCCAAACTTTTGAAAACACGATCTAGGTCCATAGGATATATATCCTTTGGATTTACGCCATCGGCGAGAAGGGCTTCCTCCCAAGGGCCTTCTGAACCATATTGGCCGCTGACAAGACTGCGGACACCCGGGAAACTGTTCACGTCCCAGAATTCCGCCCATGTGGTCGGCCGCAGCTTACCCGCTGGGAATTTTTCGGTATTGTAGACCATGACGAACGCATAAACTACGTTAGCTACGCCAAACGGCTGCTTTGCGAAGTCGGCGAGCCCGTCTAGGTCTTCATTCCTGTAAATAGAATAATCGATCGGCTCAAAAAGACCCTTTTGGGACAACTCGAACGAAGATCCCTGGTTAGCGGTGACAACATCGACGGTGACGTTATTCTGCGCAACCATCATCTCGATCGATGCCCGGTCGCCCTGATCGGTAATCGGGGTCATCTTAATGCCTGTTTCGGCTTCAAATGGTTTTACATAGGCCTCAATCATCGCCTTTCCGGTATCGCCACCGTAGACAAGGACGCGCAGTTCGCCAGGAGTCTGCGCCGATGCCTTGTTACTGGCAATGGAAGGAAGTGCGCCGGCAGCCAAGGCGGTTGATGCTGCCTGCAGGAAACGCCTGCGGTTAATGATAATAGAGAAGCTCATGGCCATTCCCCTTTTTTAATGTTGAGCATAATTGAATATGCAATTTTCGCCGACCCAGCGGACGGCCGCAATCGAGACTTCGCGAAGTGATCTACGTGGCGGTGCCGACGCGGTCCTGTCCTGCGCGTTTCACGGTCAACTGAAGCATCTCTCGCCGTTCAGCCCGGTTCACGAGCCGTAACCCGACAAGTCAGGCCGCCAGAATCTTCTCGACGAGGGTTACCCAATAGCCCACGCCATACGGGATCGCCTCGTCGTCGAAATCGTAAGCGGGATTGTGCAAGCCCGGCGTCGAGCCGTTCCCCAAGAGGATGATCGCGCCCGGCCGCGCTTCCAGCATGTAGGCAAAGTCTTCGGATCCCATCGAAGGCTTGACGTTGTCGTTTACGGCGTCATGGCCCACGAGGCCGCGGGCTGCGGTGATCGCGAAATGTGTTCCGGCCGTGTGATTGAATGTAAGGGGTTCGAGCCGCCGATGCCTGAACTCAATTTCCGCGCCCATCCCGTGGGCCACGCCCTCGGCGCATAACCTGATCTGCCGCTGCGCCAGATCGCGCACGGCGGAGGTCAGACTCCTGACAGTCCCACCCATTTCGACCTGGTCCGCGATGACGTTGTAGGCTTGGCTCGCCGTGAACTTCGTGACAGAAACGACGAGGGCGTCAGTGGGGTCGGTGTTGCGGGACAC